>JAWXUL010000011.1:0-82912 GCA_044432725.1 Eubacteriales bacterium | reverse complement strand
GGCTCGGGCTCGGGTTCTGGCTCGGGCTCGGGTTCTGGCTCTGGTTCTGGCTCTGGCTCTGGTTCTGGCTCTGGTATGAGCACCAACTTATCATAGACATATTTGTCTCGATAAGCACTGGCGACTTGACTTTCCACATGATCGAAAGAGTTTCCTCCTTGGATTTCATTGTTTTGCGTCAAATCTACAGAGGAAAAACCATTTTCATCATTGATAATGTTATCAAATGTCACCATAAAGTAGCTTGGACCTTCATAAGCGCCTTGAGTTGATTGGCTATTTAGGGTCATTTTCACAGAGAAAACAGCTGTATAACTGTTCACTGTCTCCCCTGTAAAGCCTTCTTTTAATTGAAGGAAATATACACTGCATTGTTCTATCGTTCCTATATCCACAGAACCATAATAATTAGGGCCATAGAAATTATAGGAGGTATCCCAAACATTATGACAAATATTCGCAAAAGAGGTGCTTCGCAAATAGCTTAACACCAAATCATAGGCTTGTCGATCCATGGCTTCCAGACAGTTGGAGTGAATTTTGCTGTAATCTGTTGCATAAGTACCGATGCCTTCCACTTGGATTTGGCTTGTTGTGGCTTTTAGTTCATAGCCTTCTTCTGCTAAAAGTTCTGGGTCGTACTGGACTTTGATTTCAATCACATCACCCAAGGACAGGTTGGTGGATTTACTTGGGGTATAGACAAAATCATCCATCAATCCAGAGGGGGCGTTGTTTTCCACAATTAAAGTGGCATAGGGTGCTGCACCTTCATAATGATAGGTCAAAAATTCGAAGGGGTCAAGGATGGTAAGGGGGTCTCTTTCTTCTTCCTCTTCTGGCTCTGCCTCCTCCTCCTCTGGTGGTTCTTCTTCTTCTGGAGTTTCCGCATCATCTGTTGGAGGGAGGACTTCTTCCACGCTTTCGTCAGGGGTTTCTGGGAGAATGATTTTTTCTTTGCTCTCCATAAAAACAAAAATAGCCAAAGATATCACAGCAATGGCGAAAAATATTGCAAGAATGGCTTTCCCCATGATTTTATTTTGCTCTTTTTTTCGTAGAAACTCTGTTTCTTCTATATACGCTTCTGGCTGGAAGTTTTCTTCTTCCTCGATTGCCTGTCTTTCTTCTTCTTCTTTACGTTGTTGCTCTTGGCGAAGACGTTCTTCTTGTTCGATGCGTTCTCGTTCTTGGCGATCCTTTTCTTCCCGTTGGTTGTCTCGATAATTGACATAATATTTTTGATATTCTAATGCCTGATTTTTCACGGCTTGTTGTTTGGATTCTGCCACTGTTCCAATCCATTTATAGCCTAATCCACTTTGTTTGGGCAGACCTTCCCCTGCTAGATAGCGTCCTGCCACTTCTGCGACGGCTTCATCTCCACCACATTGGGCATATTTGTCAAAGCAAAGAGTGGCTTTATCTACACTTTTTTCTAAGACTTTTCCATAGGCATAGCACTCCCCTAGCTGTTTCATGGCTGCTGGGATACCGCAATCTGCTGAAATACTCAAATATTCTTCTATTTTTTCCAGATTTCGCTGCATTTTTAAATTATACTGTGCTAAATTCAAACAAGCGTGACCGTGATTTTGAGCTGCTGCCTTTTCGATATAGCGAAGATATTCCTCTTCGTCTTTGTCACTCCAATATAATGCCACCATATACTGGGCATCAACATCCCCTTCTTCTGCTTTCAGGGAATATTTGGGTAGGTTTTCTTCAGTGACTGTTTCAAAGATTGGAAGTGGGTCATTCTCTTGTTGTTGCTCTTGTTGTTGCTCTTGTTGTTGTTCTTGCTGATCTTCTTTTGCAAAATAAGCAATGGCTGCTTCCAGACCATTATCTGCTGCTTTTTGAATCCATTCTTCCCCTTCTATTGGATTTTCCTCGGTTCCTAATCCATGAAGATAACAATTTCCAATCTCAAATTGAATTTGGGGGTCATTTTTGTCAGATTCCAGTAATAACAGAAATCTTCCTCTTTCTTCTTCCATATTCATAAGTTTTTCTCCTTCATGATATTGCAAACTTTAAAAAACAAGGTGCTTTTCAGGTGCTTCTTTGCTCATAAATGAGCAGAAAATTCCCCTATCCCGCTGCGGATTAGGAGGAAATTTTCTGCTTTTGTTAGAAGTATCCGAAGAGAGACATGATCCAAGGTTTCTTTCTTCATAGATACTCATTTCTGTCCAGTTTTATCACTAATCCAGATTATAATATTTTTTGATTTGCTGATAGTACCCTTTGAAAAATTCATCTTCGTTTAAATGTTCATTTGTCATGGTATATTGGTCTTTGATTTTGTAAATCAGTTTCATTTCTCGGATCAGCTTTATTTTATCTGGATGTGCCAAGCGCTCACGTTCTGGAGCGAGTTTTGCTTCAATCTTTGCCAAGGTTGATTCAGGATTTTCGATAAAATCATTGAAATAGGTTTCTGCAACGGTGATAGAATTATCATTTGGATTTTCGTGCTGTTTCACGTCTTCTTCTAATAATTGTAAGGTTGCTTCTAATTGTCCCAAAAGGAAACTGGGAACAGTTGGTTTTTTACGTTCTTCCATGAATGATTACCTCATTTTCTTTGGGAAACAAAATGAATCCCTTTTCTTTTGGCTTTCTCTTTCTTTCGCAGAAAGTCATTGACTGACTTTTTACTTTTTGGAACCAAAAGTGTCTTCTTTTAATTTAAACTCTGCTACCATTGTTTGCAAGCTATCAGCAAAGGCAGACAATTCTTCACTTGTGGATGCACTTTCCTCGGATGTGGCAGAGGTGTTTTCAATGACAACAGAAATTTCCTCCATACTTTTGCCGATGGTGAGGACTGCGCTGGACTGACGTTCCATTGCCTCTGAAATTTCTCTTGTGCCTTCCACAGCATTTTCCACTTCTGCTACGATATTGTTCATGTTTTCTGAGGTGCTTTGGACAATTTTTCTACCATTTTCAATGGCTCTGATGGTCACATCCACAAGTCCTGCTGTTGCTTCCACATGGGAAGTAGATCGAATGGAAAGGTTACGCACTTCATCTGCCACCACAGCAAAGCCTCGACCAGAGGTTCCTGCTCTGGCTGCTTCCACGGAGGCGTTAAGGGCAAGAATGTTTGTTTGGAAGGCAATGGCTTCGATGCCTTTGATAATATCTTCGATTTTTTGTGCAGACTCTGAAATATCCTCCATGGCAAGGACTAATTCGTTGAGTTGTGTCTGACCTAAATGGACTTCTTCCCCTGTCCGCTTGATACCATCTCGGATAGCTGTGGCACGTGTGGAAGAATTTTCAACCTCTTCAGTGATGATAGAAAATGCTTTGACTAATTGACGGGCAGAGGTTTCTTGTTGTGCTGTGCCTTCGGCAAGATTGCAAGCAGACATAGAGACGATTCCGGCTGCGCCATTTACTTGGGTAGAAGAGTGGGATATTTCGGTCAGCGTTCTGTTGAGTTTGCCTTTGATTAAAGTCAAAGAACTTAAAAGCACTGCAAAATCTCCCACATAGGCTTCGGGACAATGACTTTCTTTTGTGAAATCACCATTTGCCATAGATTGGAGCAAGTTTTCCTCGTCTTTTAAAATCTGAGCAATGGAACCCACGATGTCTTCTGTCCCTTTTGCCAGAAGCCCTGCTTCATTTCTGCTGGTAATGGCTGGTACAGGAGAGTACACATCCCCTTTTGCTAGGGTGACAATACGGTCCACACATTGGTTAATGGGCACAATGAACTTTTTGATGCTTCGTATATTGAGATAGACACACAAACAGACCGAAAATATAGCCACAAAGACAGCAAAGCCCATGACAATGGTAAAGTTTTTCAGAAATTCGTTGCTGTCCGCTGTGGTGATTAAAATCCAATCATCTGTTCCTGCCACAGGGGCATAACCTGCCACACGGTTGCTGGTCTCTCCCCAATAGTTGGAAAAACCTACCTCTCCACTTTCGGCTGTTTTTTCCATTTCTAATTGGCTTTCATTTTTATTCAGGTGATTGCTTGCGCCAACTTGAATCCCTGTACCGATATCCTCGTCAATAATGACTTTGTCAGATTTGGTTACCACGTAAGTTTTTCCTGTTTCTCCCACTGTTGTGCTATCCAGAAGGCTCGCAAAATACTCATAGTTCGATATCATGTAAAAAACACCAATGACTTCATCATTATATTTAGCTGCCACTGAAAATATGAAATAATATCCATCATCTCGGTATTGTGGGGAGGAAACATAGGTATCACTACTGGACAAGGGGCGATTGAAAAAATCTTTGCCACTATGATTTTCCCCTGTCATGTAGTCATTCCCATCCAAATCAATAAAGGAGGTAAATGCCCAATAGGTTTCTGTTTTTGTTTGCAGACGTGCCACCACTTGATCACGATTTGCCGCTGGATTTGCAAAATAGGGGCTATCGCTGATGCCATTCATACAAAGTGTGTAGGTATTGATTTGATTGGTTAAATTGTGGGCACCATTTTCTGCAATTTGTGTCATTGTTAATTTTAATGTATCCTGTGTCAACAAAGTGGCTGTGGATATAATCAGTAGCAACATTACAAAACTAAGTCCACACATATATCGGGTATTTCTGGCGACTAATTGCTTTTGAATGGATACAAATTTATTTTTTCCTTTAGAAATTTTCATTGTTTTCTCCTTCTTGGGTGAATCATTTATATTTCCTTTACAAGGGAAGTTTTTGAGTTAATACGGGTTCATTGAACATAAACTGGGGGATTTCTTTCACTTATTCTTCTTGTTCTTTAAGTGTTTTTTAAATATTTTAACACAAAGTCATTCACTGGCATGGGACGCGCGTAGTAGTATCCTTGCCCTAGATGGCAGCCCAATTCGTAGAGCAATTTGGCTTGGGCTTCATTTTCAATCCCTTCTGCCAGAGTAGAGGCACCTTCTAACTCGTTACACATCGTCAAAACATTTTTCACTAGAATGTGATTTTTTTCATTGGTTGTCAGCTCATCCACTAAACTTTTATCTATTTTTACTTCGTCCACATCTATTTGTGCTAAGGTGACAATATTAGAATAGGCACAGCCAAAATCATCTAGTGATATATTGAATCCATTGGTTTTAAAGGCTAACACCAAAGCAGAGGCGACATTATTTTCAAGCAAGCCCACTCGTTCTGTCACTTCTATGACCAGAAGGTGGTGTGGTACTTGGTAACGATCGCAAATTTCCATGATGAGATCCACAATTCCATATTCTTGTAAGGTGACACGGCTTAAGTTGACGGAAATCGGAATTTCTTTCCCCTCTTTTTTCCAGAGGGCTAACAAGATACAAACCTGTTCCACCACAAAGAGATCCAAATGACGTATCACCAAATTTTGTTCATACATTGATATAAATTGATCTGGAAACACCATTTTTTGGTTTGTTTTATCGAATCTACGGATCAGTGCCTCGGCACCAGCCAGCGAGCCATCTTTTAGCTTGACCTGTGGCTGTAAATAGATCATAAATTCGTCATTTTGCAAGTAAGTGAGCAATTCTGTCAGGATATTATCCTTCATTCCTTGAAACTCTCGTTTGTTGGCATAAAATTCTTGTTTGTTGATGTACATCAGTACATCTGCTTCTCGGAGGAGAGCTTCTATTTCAAAGTTTCCTTCACCAAAGCTATATCCCAAAGAAAAGTCCACGTTTTCTTCTAAGCGCATTTGATTTAACAGGGAAAAAACTTGTTTTTCCAAGGCTTCTTTTTGACAATCATAGGAGAATCCAATAAATTCGTCACCTGACATACGAAAAATGGTAAAGCCGAAATGTGATTTCACTTTGTTGGCTGATTTTTTGACTTGATTATCCCCTACTTCATTGCCATAGGCAGTGTTGATTCCCTTTAAGCCGTTGATATTCACAGAAATAACACCAATGGTTTTTGGAGAAGACTCTTTTATTTTTTCCATTTCTTTGGCATAAGCAGAGCGATTGAGCAAGCCTGTCAATGGGTCACGGTGATGTAATGCGAACAAGGAAGAATCTATGGCAGTTTTCGTTACATCTTGTGCCACGAAGTGGCTGATGGTAACCAATAAGCGAGAGTCAAACACAGGGCTGAAGTGTTTTCGGTCTGATAGCACCACAATGCCCAGAATCTTTCCTTGTGTATTTTCGATGATGGCAAGGGTCAGATTTTTTGCCTGAAAACAGGTAAGGATATTTTCTTGTGCTGAGCCTTTGGGGTAATGAGTGCCTTGACTGTCCAACATCAGTATCCCATTTTTCTCCTCTTTTTGGAGCCAATCCATAAAGCAAGAGGCATCTATTTTATTCTTTCCTAGGTGCTTGTCACTGCCTTTGCTCTCGCAAGAGGCGTGGGTATCGCACCATTGAGAAACAGAGGTAAGGGTTTTGGTTCTGTGATCATACTGACAGACATGGCTACATTCAGCACCATAAAAGTCACAAAGCAATTCCATAAAAGAGGGAAGGACAAAATCAGAGGCACCACTGTAAATATCCATGCACTTTGACATGGCTGATTCAAATGCCGAAATCACTGTTTCACTGCTTTTAGAGGCGATTAAAATCCCGATAATGACTTTCTCCCCTTGTAAAAAGGTGAGCTCTGCAATGAAGCTGAGGTTCAACCTTCGATTATCTACTTTTCGTCTGATGACTTCTTGGTTACTCCAATCAAGAATGATATCTTCTGATTCCACTGCGTTTTCGTTTTCGATGACTTCAAAAAACTTTCGTCCTACAGCTTCTTCTCCAGGAGGCAATAATTTCATGTATTCATTGTTGACATAAAGCAAGAGATTTGTGATAGGATCTGCGACGAAACATGGATTTTTATGGTTTTCTAGGATCAATTTCCACTGATTTTCCATCTTATTTTTTGCAACCCCTTTCGACGTAATATATCAACTTTCACTATACCACAAAAGGAAGAAGTTGTCTATAGTATTTTTGAAAATTTTATAGAAAAAAACGTCAATGGAGCCTTTTTTGGCAATGATATCCTGATTCTCTTTCTCTTTGAGTTTTTGGCTTTTCTTTCAAGAGGAATCATGATTGACTTTCGTTATCTAAAAAATAGATTAAAAGTAATTTCCCTCTTGTTTTTCTGTCATTTTTATGGTATACTTATCATAGAAAAGGACACTTTACTTAGTGGAATCTAAAAACTGGAAATATCACCATTTTTTAAGTTTCATTTGACGTTAGAGTTTCCGTTAGAAATTCCCAACAGAAAATTTTGGGGATCAAAAAAAATCTGAAAGAGGTGATAAAATGAAACAGTGTAATGGAAATATCAAAAGACTTTGTCCTTTTGGGGCTTTGTTTTTGCTAGGGATTGGCATTTTAACCCTTTGTTTTTTCGCACAAAAAAACGCTGAGCAGTGTTGTACAGATTAAAAGGAGAAACTCTTCATGAAATTATTCGGTACGGTGACAGGTTTTCTAGTCACTATTTTCGGGATTAGCATTATGTTCAATCCATTCCAGACTTTTGAAATTATTGACTGGATGATTGGAATTGTCTTGTTATGTAATGGTTTGTCCATGCTTTTCGATGGACTGAGAAAGGGAAACCCTAATCGTAGTAAAGTAATCATCGGTATTGTTACCACAATTTTAGGAATTGTCCTTTTAGTCACAGATTCTTTACAAACTCTTACCACTGTGATTGTTGTTTATTTGGTGGCAGGGGGCATTATGGTATCTGGTCTGATCGAATGTATCCTTGGCTATCTGTCGATTAAAAAAGGTAATCCTAATATGCATACCTTGATTATTGGCATATTTTCCTTTGTCATCGGACTTGCTGGATTGATTTTCCAAAGTGCTGCTGCCAGAGTGATTGACTTATTTATGGGCTATCATGTTGTGAGGATTGGCTTAACGATTTTGTTTGCCACCCTTAATATGGATAAACCTAAGGTCATCAATTTAGAGGAATAAATAAACCCTAATCTAACAATCCCCACCAAAGTAGATTCAAAAATCTTCTTTGGTGGGGATATTTTATTTCTTTGACTTAAACCCTACAACCAAAAGCAAACAGGAAACACCAATCAGCACTAAGGGCAAGGTTGTATTCACCAAACCAATGGTATGACTGATTTCCTCCATATCGATGGCTGGGCCACCATAGTCGCTGATCAGAGACAAAAAGTCCCCCCAGATACTAATAAACGCCAACACTTGGAGTAAAGAAATGATGTATAAAATTTTATTTTGCTTTTCTGCCAGTTCCTCGCTTTCCTCCATCTGCACACGACTTAAATAGTCGTTTAGATGGGCAATGAATTCCTTTTTCGCCAGCATGGTTGTTTCTAGTTGCCAAGAGAATTCAAATTTTTTATAAACAAGGTCATATTCGTTTTCGATACTTTTTTTAAATATCTCGTTTTGATAAGACAAAATTTGGATTTTTTCCACCATAGAACTAATCAGTCCTTTATGGTTTTCTGTTAAAGTAAACTGTTTGTATCCTTGCCGTTCTACATTCAGATTTTCTATCAATTCTTCCATGGTGTCAAGATAACTCCATACAAATTGAGCCTGATAGGTAATGGGCAGAAAATGAAACTGCTTGTCCCTTTTTTGTGTGATTATGGTTTGGAATCTTCCATTAAAACTACAGGTACAGTCATTTAAGTGGATTAAATCATTGAAATATTCGATTCGCTCAGCCAGTTTGTTGGTTTCAAGTAAACTTTCTTCCACCATCTCTTGACTGCCGTCGTGTACTGTGACAACAGTGATATTTCCGCTGTTTATCCGTGTGATAAGATCTGGAATTTGAAGTTGATAAACTGAATGTACCACTTCTTTTATGGTTTTATAAGATGCATTTTGAGAATGTTCAATGAACTGTCGATTTTGATTCTCTCCAGTGTCCACGATAGCATTCCGTACACAGTTATAAAAATCCACTTCATTTCCTTGTGAGTCTTTTAAAATCACTGCTTTTTTTTCAGTGATTTCTGGCAGAGCAAAGGAAAACTCTATGCTGTGCATAAAGGATTTTAGCTTGAAATCATAGAGCAAATGCTCCTTCAAACTCTCGCTTTTGAAATAATCTGCCCCCGTTTTTCCATTTGGAAAGGAAAATCCCTGAAAATATGAGGTTAAGATTTCTTTTCCTTGAAGCGTCTCTGTGTCAAGCACTATGAGATTATCATAAATCCGAGAAAGTCCCCGTTTTTCCTTTACCCATTCTGGAGGTTGTTTGCTGTCTAAATATTTTAGTTGTTCAAGTTTGCATTCTTTATGAAAAAACTTTTTCTGAAGCTGATATTCCATACCAATCTTGGTAAAGGCAAAAAATTGCACTGTATCACAAGTAGGTTTTTCCATGTCCTTGTAAATAGGCATCACTTAAATCTTCCTTTCTATAATCTAAAAAAAGTTCTTCATGAGCAGAAATTTTTTGCAAAGTAAGCACCCGAAGTGGTTCAGTCTTCAAACATAGATTCGGGATTCTGTTATGGTTGATAAAGCTATATTTTGTACGAAAAGGGCGGGTTAAAAGGGTATCTTTGGAAAGGGCATTCCATTCCATGAAAAACGCCTCTTGAAAGGTTTCTCCTTGCATTTTTCCAGAAATTTTATCAAATAATGCCCAAGGCATCACTTGTCCGTCCAATTCTCCCAAACAAATGCCCTGTGCCATCTCTTCAGAGGCAAATAATCCCATGCCGTGCACCCCACTTGGAGCGATATAGGTTCCTTTGATATTATCAATAATATCCGCAAACAAATTCTGTTCCATCTACTTCCCCCTCTCTTTCTACATGATTATATAATAAAAAAGTGGAAAAGTCAATTTGTTTTTCTGAAAGAAAATCTCGCTGGCGATACCGAAAAAAAGACGCCTTTCCAACAAAAATAAAATCTTGTTTGAAAGGTGTCTTTAGGGGAATCTTTTTTATAGAACGAGAGGCTTTGGGAGCAGAAGGAAGCTAAAAATTCAAAATGGGAATTATGAGGTAGTGCCAGAAGCCTTTTTCTAGCGTGTGAACTCATAAGATTCCCTAATTGTGATAAAATATTTCAAGGAAAATAATATTTTTTTCATCATCAGAATAGCCTGTCTGAACCTCGCACAGCTGTACTTCACCTCGATTGTCTGTGACTGGAATCTCGTGTAACATAACATAATCAGCAATTTTCAGTTGCTCTACGACGGTATCTCGTAGATAGGAAGAGGACTCTTCCCTTCCAAAGATACGTCTTAGATCGATTTCACCATTTTGGTCAGCAAAATTTCTAATCGCTTGTGCATTGGCATAAAAAGGTTTTGTTTCGTGCTTGTCTACATACAAAAAGGATTGGCTCATGTTTGTCATTGTTCTAAGCATACATTCATGTAATTTTTGGTCATTTTGGTTGATTAACATACTGATTCTCCCTATAGCACTAGATAATATTTGCAAATTAATAATAACTTTATCTAATTTTTGTCTTCTACCCACCATAAAAATACAATGATATCAATAAAGTTCGCCTATATCATAGCACAAAATCCACCTATTGTCTATAGCATGTTAAAAATTTTACTAAATTTTAATCTATGAAACGACCTGATAAGAAGCAATCAAACTTTTTTTCTTCTACAACTTGTTGCCGCATTCCACGATTTTTTTTATTGTACGATTGTGACTGAGATGACATTGCTTAATTCATCAAAAGCAACAGAAAGGTTCATACTTTCAAGTATTCTTGTGTAATCACCATTTGCCACTGTTAAATCTTTCGGGATTATGACTATTTTTTCTTCTCCACTTTCTGAAATCAGAGTAAAAACATTATCCTCTATCAATGTCACTTGACCAACAAAAGTATCTGCTGTGTTCTGGCTTCCTGTCATTGGATTGACTGTATTTTCGCCCTTTTGAAACCCTTGTGCTGCCATCATTTCTTGTTTTTCTTCCTGAGTCATAGATTCAAAACCCTCTGGCAAGCTTATGTTGCTTCGGTCTCCCATTTCTCCCATTTCCATATTTTCTCGCATTGCCATCTTTGATTCTATATCCATGCCTTCTGGCAACTCCATACCCTCTGGCAACTCCATACCTTGGAATTTCTCTGACATCATATTTTCACGGTTTGTTAGTCTATTTCCTTGCGTTTCTTCTGGAGTTTCCAGTGATTCATCTGAGTCGTTTTCTATTTCTGGGGAAGTGTTTGTATTTTCTTCTATTCCACTCGTATCTACGGGATTGGCTGGGGGCGTGCCTTCGCCACCACCACTACAGGACACCAAACTGAGTACCACACACAATGAAGTGGTCAAAATAACTAATTTTTTCATATTATCCTCCTAATAAGCGAATATAATTCGCACTTTCCTACCATCTTCTGGTGTTTTATCATAATAAGCAACAAAATTTTTACATTCAGCAAATGCCGTACTGAGAGAAATCCAAGAATCATAAGTCGGTTGATAAACAGTGACTTCCTCTGACAAAGGAATTGTGATATCATCTACAGAAAGTGAGCGATCTCCATCAAAAGCTGTTAAATTCACGGAAGAAGTGACTGAGAGTTCAGCTATTTCTTGAACATTTCCAGCACTATTGAAGTAGATCCCTAGGATTTCTCCTTCTTCAAAATCGTTCTGAGATACACCATCCATGGTAAAATCCCCATTTGTTAGAAGTAAAGTCTCCTCTGTGGTATCGTCTCTTTCCAAGATACCATATAAAAAGCGATTGCCATTGGCATTATTTAGTAATAAAATATCTACTTCTTTCTCCTCGTTCAAACGATAATATTGAATGTCGGAAGAGGAAACAAAGCCTAAATCAAAAATATCCATGGATATTTTCTCTGTTTCTACGTAATTAACAGAGTCATACACTGCAACTTGTGGAGAAAGTGGATATTCTCCCAAAAACCATTGCCCTGATTCCTTGTCACAGTTCAAATCACGACTGGTGGTTTTTCGTGGCAGAGAGATCGTCCATTCACCAACTCCAGCGGGTAACACTTCCACAAGTTGGCCTGAACTTGCTGTCCCATAAACAGTAGTACCGGATAAGGTGATGCCATTACTCAACGTGACTGTATTTCCATTATAAATACCAATTTGTGGTTCAAGATAATTCATGCTATAAGTCATAACATTTTCCACTTTCCCACTTTCATTTAGTAGCAGATGTAGTCGCTGTCCCAAAGAAAATTGGTTAAATTTATAGGCAATATCAGGTTCTACTTCAAAAACTCCCCCCATAACTGTGACTGTGGTCGGCTGATCTGGATTTGGACTTGCATCCTCGTAATATCCTGTCACCATAAATTGATCCAAAGAAACATTATTTCTCCCTAAAATCAAATCTACTTTCCCTGTCTTATCATAATACAAAATAGCAGAAGTATAGTTTGGAAGTGTAAAATAATCCATACCATAAGTACTACGTACATCCCCTAAAACGACTGTTGTGGCAGATTGTACTGTATGAAATTGACCATCTTGATCAAAAATACCCATTGCTGTGGTATATGAAAGATCAATTTCTACATAATTATTTTCCTCTGGCAAAAAACCGACGATGCTACTTTTTTCATTTAAGAGTAACGTTCCACGACAAGCACCCAAAAAGGAAGAAGGCACTGTGATTTCACTGGTATAATAGGTAGTTACTCCATTTTCTAACACGGCAACTTGGCTCTCTTGGGAGAGAATGATGACTTCTTCTACCTGATCAACGAAAAGATTCTCTGTATATTCCATGCCATTACTGTCAGAACAGCCAAGAATATTGTATAGAAAAGATTCCATTTGACTTTGGGAGAAGGTAGAACTTCCATCCATTCCAACATTGTCCAACAAGCCCAAAGTCTCTCCTTTTGCTACATAGTCTTCTGGCCAACGATAGCCGATATCAGCAGAGGTATATTCTAACAAACGCAAGGCAGAAGTCACTGCTTCTCCTAAGGTAATGGGACTATCTGGTGCAAAAGTGCCGTCTCCTCGCCCACTGAGCAAGTCAAGATTATAAATGGCGGTGATACTTTTGGCATCAGATCGAGTAGATGGGACATCAGAAAAAGGACTTTGTCCTGTACTTAAACTGTTACTCCCAGTGAGGGCAAAGAGTAAGTCTGCAAATTGACCTCTGGTGATTTTTTGTGAACTTTGCACTGTAATTCCCAATGTGCTCAATGTTTCCTTGGAATAATCAAGGGCAAAAGTGGTTTGCACGGGAATGGAGAGGCATAATGTGGTAAGAATCCCCATCAAGAGCCAAGGCTTCTTTTTGTTCAGTTTCATAATATGCTCCTTTTTTAATCAATACGTAGTGCGTCAACTGGTTGCAAAGCTGCTGCTTTTGCTGCTGGATAAAGTCCAAATATCACCCCGATACAGGAGGAAAATAAGACAGATCCCACAGTGACCCAGAGAGAGGGGAAGGTAATTAAATCATACATCAACTTCCCTAATATAGCAGAAAGTGCAAAACCTAAAAGCACGCCAATGACGCCTCCCAAGGCAGAAAGTATGCCAGCTTCTACTAGAAATTGTGTGATAATATCAGAATCTGGTGCTCCTATGGCTTTTTTGATGCCAATTTCACGGGTTCGCTCGCTGACTGTCACCAACATGATATTCATAATACCGATGCCTCCCACCAAAAGAGCAATGCCAGCAACACCTCCTAGTACCACAGTCATAGAAGTCATTTCTTCTTGACTGGCACTCATTGCAGAGTTGCCGTCTACCACTTCTACTGTGGCAACTGTGCTTGAAATGTTCTCATAAACCCAATTTTCCATTGCAATCATCACATAATCCATCATGGTGGAACTGGATACTTTCACCACATATTCTGTGGGATATGCCGATCCTAACAGGGAACGAGAAAGAGTATAGGGGATGGTGAGCACATCATCCATTGATCCCTCGGTACCACCATCTTTTTGATAATAAGTACCAATGACAAGATAACTTCCTCCGTTGATCAAGACTTTTTCTCCAATGGGATTTGTGTAAGGAAAGAGTGAATCTGCTAAATATGACCCTAAAACACAGACATAGGAACGGTTTTCCATATCAAAAACAGATAATTCTCGTCCAGATTCCAAAATATAGTTGGCACTAACGGCATAATCTTCATTGGCAAAACTCAAAGTACTTGTGGAAACTACATTTTCCCCATAACTCACAGTGGTATTTCGTTGGGTAGAAAGTGGGGTAACTCCAGAAACATAGGACGCAAGTTCTGACTTTGTATCCTGTTGTAATTGGGCTGTATAATCTAATCCTCTTGCTGAATCTAAGTAGTCAAAGGACAGTTCCACTTTATTGACCCCTAATTTTTCATAATATGCTGTCACATCTGCGTTATATCCTTCTACCAGTGCAACTAAAACTAAAACAGCTGTTACCCCAATAATGATGCCTAGCATTGTGAGAAAGGAACGCATTTTCTTCTCGAAAATAGAGTCTAGCGCCATAAAAACTGCTGTCATCCATTTTCACCTCCTAGCACAGCACCACCTGCATGGACTTGTTGCACCTCGTGACCTACTGTATCTGATACCAACTTACCATCTTTCATGGTGACGACTCTGGAGGCATGGGCTGCAATACTTAGGTCATGGGTGATTAAAATGATGGTTTTATCTGTCAAATTCTTAAAAATCTCTAAGACTGCTGCACCTGTTTTGCTGTCGAGGGCACCTGTTGGTTCATCTGCCATAAGCACTGGAGATTCTGTGCAAATAGCTCGAGCAATCGCCACACGTTGTTGCTGTCCACCAGAAAGTTGGGAGGGTTTGTTTTCTGCTTTTTCTTCTACTTCTACCAAGGCGAGGGCTTTTCTGGCACGTTCATGTCGTTCTTTTTTAGAAATCCCTTGATAAGAAAGAGGAAGAGCCACATTATCGAGCACTGAAAGGGATGGAATGAGATTATAACCTTGAAATATAAATCCAATTTCATGACTGCGAATTTGTGATAATTTCTTGGGGGACATTTCTTCCACTGGAATCCCATTTAAGCGATAATTTCCGTAAGTTGGTACATCCAAACAGCCTAAAATATTCATCATAGTGGACTTTCCAGAGCCAGATGCACCGACGATGGCAAGAAATTGCCCCTGTTCTATCTCTAAATTCACACCATCTAACGCCCTTACTTCGTTTTCTTGTCCTTCCATATAAATTTTGTGGATATTTTCTAGTTTGATATAACTCATACTTATCCCCTTTTTGATCCCATGACACCACTGGAGGACGCTCCTGCCATCCCTGTGCCACCATTCATCATGCCACCTTCTGCCATCATGCTCTCTCGCATTGCCATCATGGCATCCATATCCATGTCGCCCATGGCTGTCATGGCAGAGGTACTATCTCCTCCTGTGGGTGCAGTTGCTTGATAACGGGTGAACAGCACCATGTCTTCCTCTAAACCTTCTTTTATCAAAGCATACTGACTTGTGGTGGAGAGGACTTCTACCTTTTGTGCATAAAATCCTTCTGGCAAGTCATCTACTTCCACATTGGAAGGTAAATCACCTTGAATATAGACACAAGTGCCTTCCTCATAACTTTTCAGGGCATCAATGGGCACCAAGTAACCTTCCTCTGCCTCTCCAACTGAAATGGCATAACTTAAACTGACACCAGAAGATAAGGCACCATCGCTTGGAATGGAAATTGTCACAGGAAAATATGCCACTCCACTTTCATTTGTGGCTTCAAAACTAAGAGAAGTCACCTCTCCCACAAAGGTTTCAGTGGAGTTTGCCGTGGAATAGCTTACCTTCACAGGCATTCCTTGATAGACATGTTCAAAATCAAGTTCATCAATGTTTGCTGTCATTTCCATGGTATCCATGTTATAAATCATTACTGCTGGAGTGACTATATTGGCTGCATTCCCTTCCACTACGTTCACAGAGATAATTTTTCCAGAAATTTCGCTAAATACCTTATACTCTGAACGGCTTTCTTCTGTCTCTGCAATATCTTCTTCCAAATCGGCAATTTTGCTTTCTAAGGAAGAAATAGAACTTTCCACTTTTGCAATATCATTGTAATAATCAGCGATGGTTTCTGATATACTTTCTGTGTTTAGACGGAAAAGCACCTGTCCTGCTGTGACTATTTCATAATTATCCACTAAAACCTCTGTGACTTCACCCGAAATAGGGGCATTGATAGATAAATCTTGTTCATTTGACAATGTACCACCTTCCACAGGATAGATGGTCCCGATGGTGGCAGACACTTCCGTACCTTCTTGGAGGGAGTTTGGATTATTGACTGAAATTGTCACAGAAAAACATTTCGTTCCTTCTTTTGTAATGTATTCCACTTTTTTTATCCCAGTAACTTCTCCAGTCAGGGTCATCATTTGATCTGGTATGGAAACACTTGCCTTATCACCTATTTGAATATCCTGTTCATAGACATAGCTGAAGTATAGGACTACTTTCATGACAGCACTGCTTGTTAGTTGCGCTAATTGGTTGCCACTGCTTACATTATCTGCTGGACTGATTGTTACATTTGTAATTTTCCCAGAAAAAGGTGCTGTCACAGAAGCTGAAGAAATTTCCTTTTCTAAATCAGAGATTTCCTTATAATAATCAGAAATTTCGTTATTGTAATCGGAAATACTTGCTAAATACGCTTCGATTTCATCTTCATAAGCAGAAATTTCATCATCTAAAGCAGAATCATCTTGTATGTATAATAACTGTCCTTCTTGTACTGATTCCCCAGCAGTGACATAGACTCCTAAAATTTCACTGTTAGAGGCAGTATAAATGCTCTGGGTTTGTGCTGAAGTGGCAGAGCCACTGCCTTCTAGAACCGTTCCTAATTGTCCAAAGCTCACTGTACCAGTCAGTGCCACAGGTGCTTCTTCTCCGAAAAAAAGACTGTATCCTTGGATGCCCCCCAATGCGACGATGCTGAGACAAAAAGTAGTGGAAAGGTACTTTTTCCATGGTATGTTCTTTACTTTTTCTTTAGAAATGGATTTTTCTTCTTTGTTTTCTATTGCTGTTTTCATGATAACGACCTCCTTTTATAAAAACAGTATAGCAAAATAATGTGTCATAAAAAGGGTCAAATTGTGTCAATATTGTGTCAAATTCTTTTGTGATCCCTTTGAAATAATTTCTGAACTCAGTGTCATTTGATCAGAAAATTATAATGTATTACCTTTATAAATCTTCCTCTTGGCAAGAAAACCCACGAAGAAATAAATCTGCGTGAGGTTATCTAGTTTCAAGAAATAGTTGGAATTTAAACAAATTATGAAATCTTGTTTTATATGATTAGATTTTTTTCAAATATGTATATTGACAAGAGTCTAATTATATGATATTCTTATTTTATATTTATCAAACAAGGAGATAAGAATAATGTCAAACTATAAAATCTTAAGGGAAGAAAAAAACTTCCTTCGCCTCACCCTCGCTAATGTCATCAGCATTTTTGGAACAGCCATGGACGATATCGCTTTTGCATGGCTTGTGTATCAATTAGTACCTGATCCTCGCTGGGTTGCCATTATTGCAGGGAGTTCCTTGCTTCCAAGCATCCTTTTTCAGCCTTTTGTTGCCGTTTTGGTGGAGCGTTGGAACAAAAAAGTGGTGTCTATTCTTTCCGATGTGGCTGGAATATGCCTGATGGGTTTAGGCCTCTTTCTGTACTTTTTTGAAGTTTTGAACCCTATTTTACTCCTTTGTCTGACCTTACTCATCGGAATGATAGAAACTTTTCGCTCCCCAGCAGGTACAGCACTGGTTTCTCGCATTTTATCAGAAGAAAACTACAATATTGGTATCAGTTTCAGCCAAACAGTGACGAAAACATCTGTTATTATCGGCTTCACCCTAACTGGAACCATCATTGCAGTGGGTGGTGTGGGACTTGCCATGGTCATTGACATGGTGACTTTCATTTTGTCAGCACTGATTCTTTCTACCATCCATTATAAAGAAGAACAAACAAAAAAACAAGAAGAAGTTTCCAAAGAAACCAAAGAAAAAGGTGCTTTTCTGCGAGAATTTAGAGAAGGTCTGGCTATTTTACGCACTTCCCCCTATTTGATGTCGGTAGTAATCGTTGCCATGGGAACAAACTTTTTAGGGACTGCATTTTCTGCCTATAGAGCTGTTTTTCTGGGTGATTTTCTGCTTTTGAATGAAAATATGTATGGATTTTCTTCTGTGATTTTGACTGTGGGTGCCCTCTTGGGTAGCTTGCTTTCCAGTAAAATTTGTGATATACTGAAAAGTAAACAGGTGTTTGGTTTGGGCTGTTTGGTCATTGCTCTGTTTTATGGAACGTGGGTATTTGGAACGGAAATCACTTACTTTTGGCTGAAAATCGCTCTTGTTATGGGAAGTTTATTCTGTTATGGCTTCCTTTGTGGGGTCATGCAAGTGGATCTCAGTGTAAACTTCATGAAAGCCGTCCCCCAAGAGTACATGTCACGAATTTCTGGACTTTTTAACACTTTGGCAACGTCCGTCATGCCCCTTGCCACTTTGTTCTTTACTATCACCACAGGATTTCTCACAGTGCTTCATATTTATATGCTTTTTGCTGTTTTGTCTGCCATTTTTACAGTCTATGTAGCCATTAACCCTAAAATAACTTTTACTTCGGAGGAAACAACATGAAATTAGAACAATTTCCAGAGTCAGAATTTTTTCAAAGAATGGAACTCATTTGCTATTTGGAGTTGATGGCTTTGGAAGTGGAAAAACAAGAAAAAATCGTCCTTTCTTGGGCGAAAGACTTCCTTTCCAAGCATTTTCTGGAGGATAAGGAGGAGTTTTTGGAAGATGTGGCACTGTTGCAGCAGTTTTTTGACCAAGTCAACGAGAGTTTGCCTTTGGAAGAAATTACACTGCTGAAATATTTTGCACCTTTGAAAAATCAGG
This sequence comes from Eubacteriales bacterium, assembly GCA_044432725.1. Taxonomy (GTDB): domain Bacteria; phylum Bacillota; class Clostridia; order Oscillospirales; family Oscillospiraceae; genus JAWXUK01. Next base: position 64,014 of record JAWXUL010000011.1, on the reverse strand, counting down.
ACGATTTCGATATGTACTGTTCCGTGGCAGGAGTGCTATTCCAAAGGTTACCTGCTCTCTGTTTTCAGCTGAAATGTAGTGAAATTGAGGGGATTTACACTCTCATTTGCCGAATTCTCCTGTCCCAGCCCAGTGATTTGAACTTTACGGTCACTGGAGAAATGGAAATTGTGGGAGAAAACGAGTTTTGGGACTATCTCGAGAATTATCCCATTCCTGACGAGAAGAAGTGGAAAATACATCAACTTTGCAAGCATTGGGAGAAATATAGAGCAGAAATCCTTACAATTTTCCCTAAAATTAAGGATATTTACGAAAGAAATCTTCCCATGCTTCAGCCACTACTAGACAAATATTATCCTGAAATAGAATCAGCTTGGGCAAGTTATGATGAGAAAACTTGGGGTGAAAAATACCCTTTCACTGTGGAAAATGCAGACAATCTGAAAGGTTTCTTCTCTTTTTCCCACTTTAATGCTGTTTCTTTTATCCGAGCGATTGAGGAGGGGGAAGAAACTTTCATTCTGGCAAGTGGAGTGTTTTTCCATAAACTCCACCACATGGCTCAAGAGCAAATCACCACAGAAACTCTATCCAAAACTCTAAAATCTATGGGAGAAACACGGAAATTCGAGATTTTACTGTCACTTTTAGACAGTCCTTGCAACGGAAAAGAACTAGCCGTGCGACTTTCTCTCACACCAGCCACCATCTCCCACCACATCAGCCCCATGATGGAGGGAGGACTGATCACGATGAATCGTGTTAATACCAAAAATCCCTGTTATCAGGTGAATACAACGAGAATTTTGGAAAATTTGGATAGATTGAAAGATATTTTTGGGGAGAATGATACACACTCATCCTCATCGTAAAGAAATATAGGTAATAGTTCACAAAATCCAGTGAAGTAGTCAAGATATTCATGGATTAGTAAAGGTTCTTCACACTTTTTATCATTATGTTCTATCATAAAGAAACCAGTCAAGAGCAACAAGTGTTTGCTACTCTTGACTGGTGTTTTTATTTTTTGTATTATTGGATCAAAAATTCACGCTAAAGTTATGAATCTAAAATACTATTAATGAAATCAACCGCATCATCGTATTCATAATCAGACACAAACTCGCTGATTTTTGCCAGCTGAGAAGTGAAAACTTCGTCCCAATGATAAGAAGTAAGTTCTTCAATCAACACGTCGCAACGTTTGATATCCATGCTGTCCAGTGCTACAGCCAATTTTCTCAAAGTATCTTGGTACAATTCAATGTCGCCAGTGTCTTTTGGACTTTGGTCTTCCTGGGTGTGGCCTTTCAGGGATTCACGGATATTTTCTAAAACAGATGTGAGTGTTTCAACAAATTCATAATGGTTTTCGTGGATATACAGGGAATTATCGTTGTTAGAAGCCTCTTCCAACAAGCGAGCCTGTTCAGATAACTCCATCGCTCCTATGGCAGCAGAAGAACTCTTCAGGGCATGAACCTGAATCTTGTAATGATGAAAATCCTCATCATCAAAATTTTTGCTGATGTTTTGAATGAGTTTGATTCCCTCGTGATAATAAGTCCCTAAAATTTTGAGATAAATGGAGAAATCTCCTCCCACACGTTGGAGACCCAAGGGAACATCCACACCAGAAATTTTCAAATCCACATCAGAATTGGGAGTTTCAACTACTGGGGTGGGTTCTTCGATGGTGGGGGTTTCTTCGTTATTGACAGGGACTTGCAATTCTTTTGGGAGCCATTTTTGAAGAACTTCATTTAATAAGTCTAATTGAATCGGTTTTGCAAGGAAATCGTTCATCCCCTCTTTAAGAAAAGTTTCTTGTGTACCCACAAGGGCATTGGCAGTCAGCGCAATGATAGGCAGATTTTTAAAATAATCTCCCTTCATGCCACGAATGGCAATGGTGGCATCTATACCATCCATGACAGGCATCATGTGATCCATAAAGACCAAGTCATATTCTTTCTTTTTCACTGCTTTCACGGCTTCTTCCCCATTTTCAGCAGTGTCTATTTCAAATTGATAAGGTTTCATCAGACCTTGTGCCACAATCAGATTGACATGATTGTCATCAACAAGCAAAATCTTACCATTCGGGGCTCTGAAATGGAAATAATCATCTTTTTTATCATGGACGACTTCATTGCCGTTCAATACACTGGCGACAGAGATACAGTGAATAGGCATGAGAATGGTAATAAAATTAAACTTTGTTTTTACGTCAAAATTGTCTGCTAAAAGGACGATTTGCGAGGATAAATTTAATTTATCTACCATTTCTTTCACTTTGTGGTGGTACATGGAAGAAGTAAAAATGAAGTCAAATTTCTTCGCTTGAAGGGCTTCATTAAATTCAGATTGCAGTCCACAACTTACCACTGTAGAGATGGAAAGATCACGGCAAGTCTCGTTAAAAGTCTCACGATACAGCTCTCTGGATTCAAAGAGTAAGACGGATTTTTCCTCTTCCACTTGAGCAATCACGGTATTTTCTCGATATTGTTGGATTAATGTTACAGTAAAAGTCGTTCCTTTTCCGATTTCACTGCTTACCTCCACATTTCCGTCCATCATCTCGCAAAGACGCTTGGTGATGGCAAGTCCTAAGCCAGTTCCCTCGATACTACGGTTTTTTGTGGTGTTAATTCGCTCGAAGCTGGCAAAAAGTTTGTCCATATCCTCAGGGCTGATTCCCATACCTGTATCTGTGACTGAAAAAGAGAGTTTTAGCTGTCCATTTGAACAATCTCCCCAAACTCGGAAGGAAATATGACCTTCTTGTGTGAATTTAATCGCATTATTTAAGATATTGACCATAACCTGTTTCACACGAACATCATCACCAATAATATTTTCGGGTAAATTCTGTTGGAAATTGGTGATAAACATAAGCTCGGTATGCTCTAAACGGTTGCTGGCTATGGAAAGGACGTCTTTTAAGACATTTGACAAAAGATATTCTGTTTCGATAATTTCTAGCTTGCCTGATTCGATTTTGGAAATATCCAGTACGTCATTGATGATGCCCAACAGGCTATCACAGGCACGTTTTATATTCATGCCATACTCTTTGACATCAGAATTTGTTGTTTCTCTTAAAATAATATCGGTCATGCCTGAAATTGCATTCATTGGTGTTCGAATTTCATGACTCATATTGGCAAGAAAGTTGCTTTTTGCCTGAGACGCAAGCAATGCTTCGTCATGTGCAGAACTCAGTTTTTCTGCTTGGAGAAGTGCTTCCTCATTTGCTTGTTTCAGATGCTCCTGTGTGGTTTCAATTTCCATCATCAAGGTTTTAAACTTACGAAAGAAAGCAATGGAAATAAAAAACAAGAGAAGAAAGACAACAGAAGTACCATAAAAAATGGCATCACCGTTCAAACTTGCTTGATCTGCACCATTTTTATTCAGAACGACTAAATCTGAAAAGGTCGCTGAAACCTCGTTGAATAAATCCTCTGATTGATTCTCCATAATGTCCATTGCTTCGGTGGTATCGTTATTTCGACTATAAGCAATCATTTCATTGTGGACAGAGAGATAAGTTTCCCACAGTGCTTGTGCCTCTGACAGCATTGCTAAGTCTTCTTCATTGGTCACATAGTTATCCATGTAAGCTTGAAATAAAAGGTCTATTTCCCCTGATTTCTGGAAAAGAGTAGCCTCATACTGATACATATCCACATTATCGTGAGAAACAACATGGCTAATTTCAGCAATTCTAAAATCTGAAGTGGTGTTATTAAGCTCCTCTGCGATAATCACTGAAGGCAACCAGTGCTTAGAAATCACCGTTGAACCAGTATTTAATTGATACATTAAGAAAAGAGACAGAACACCAGTGAAAAGAAGTGCAATACTTAGGACAGTACTAAATCCATAGACCTTTAGGTCTGGTTTTTGTGTTATTTTTTTACTATTTGGTGAATTTTCCATAATTTTCTCCTTGCATCAGCAGTTTTCAGGGATTGAGGTTGGTTTTGGGGTGACATCATTATATTTATCTGAAATCTCTTTGAATTTATGATTAGTTTTGCGGAAAATCTCCATTAAGACTGGGTCGAAATGTTTTCCCTCCCCTTTGTAGATGATTTCTAAGGTTTCATCGTGGGTCAGGGACGGTTTATAAGCACGAGAAGAAATAAGGGCATCATAAACGTCAGCAATTGCCATCAAACGACCACAAATCGGGATTTCAGTTCCCTTTAAGCCCCTTGGATACCCTGAACCGTCCCATTTTTCATGGTGTGAGCCTGCAATATCCGCTGCAATTTGTAAAAACGAGGGGTCATCCACAAGATCCATCGCAGAAAGAATGGAGGTTTCTCCCACTGATGCATGAGATTTCATAATGTGATATTCTTCAGTGGAAAGCTTCCCTTCCTTGAGCAATATGCCATCGGGTATGCCAATTTTTCCTACATCATGAAGTTGAGATGCGTAGGCATAATCCTCGACGCTAACATCTTCCAGTTCATCTTCGTAGACTTTATCTTCTAAGGCTACATTGAGTAAAATCTTCAAATATTCGCTGGTACGAAAGACATGAGCTCCAGTGGAGCGGTCTCGTTTCTCTACCATATCCGCAAAGGTGCGAACAATCGCATACTGTAATTTTTGGATAGATTCTGTCTTTTTTTGAATGGTTTCCGTCTTTTTATCCACCATTTTTTCAAGATTTTCACTATAATGTTGTAATTCTTTTTGCTGAGCGTCCATCTTCAGGTGGATTTCTACTCTTTTCAAGAGCAAAGGAAAAGAAAATGGTTTGATAATGTAGTCCACTGCACCCAAATTCAGCCCCTCATATTCACTGCCTGTATCATCTTTCGCTGTGACAAAAACGACAGGGATATCTGAGATAGGTGCACCCATTTCTTTGATTTTTTGGATCACCTCGAAGCCACTCATTTCTGGCATTTCCACGTCTAATAAGATCAAATCGGGTGTAATTTTTTTCAAGCCTTTTAGGGCTTTTTCTCCACTGGGTAGTAAGTAGACATCGTATTTTTCCTCTAATGCATTTCGGGCTACATTCAAGTTCGTGACATTATCATCTATCACCATAATAATCTTTTTTTCCATGATTAAACACTCCTTGTTGGCTATTTTTTTGCAAAGAAAAGTGTATCAGAGCGATTATAAAGGGAACCTTAAGGGAATACTTTATCACTCCTGATCACTCTCGTTTTTAGATTTCAAACAAAGGTTTTGTAAAAGTTAAAGGTTATCTTGTATGGATTTCTACGGCTGAAGGAAGTACCTATGGTACAATTTCAGCGAGTTTGTGAGACAAATATCCAGAAATTCAGAAAAAAAGGGATTGTGCAGTGTTGCCGTCAATATATGATTTCCGACTTACCATTGATAAACTGGCTAACAGCGTAGAGCTTGCTAGAATGGATGGTAATCTTTTTTTCAAAATCGGAAGACTTTTTTATTTCTACAACTTTGATTTTTCTCCTGTGCTAACCTTGTTTTCCTTCTAAACTTTGGTCAAAGATTGTCACCCTGTTTTTTCCATTATTTACGGAATGATTGAGAGCAATGTCAACATGATGATACAGTTCTTCATCAGTAGTGCCATGTTCTGGGTAAACTGCGATACCAATACTGCCATTAAGGCTGTGAGAAGAAATTCCGTCACTTACTTCCTTGGTGATAGCAGATTGGAACATTTTTGCCTTGTCCATTAGAATCTCCGTATTTGGTACATTGCGAAGAAAAATCCCAAATTTATCATCATCCACATGACCAACTAAATCGTGATTACGAACACTATCACTGAGTCTTTTCCCTAGTTGCACTAAGATATATTCACCAAAAACAGCACCGAATTTCTCCTTTACTCCCTTGAAATCCTCCAAAACAACAAGAAATAATGCGTGTCTTTCCTCACTGTCTGATTGAGTCAATATGCTGGAGGTGGCTTCTTTCATCCCTCGCTCATTGAGTGTGTTCGTGAGTACATCCAGATTTTCTTTTTGCTGATAATCAAAAGAAATTTCAGGAATATTTCCAGGGATATTAGAAACCACCCGATTTCTCCCCTGTTCCTTTGCATCATACAGATATTTATCGGCAATTTCCACTAAATCAGCTAGGTGCATTTCATTTTCTAGCACATCCAAGTAGTAACATCCTATGCTCATCGTTAAAACATCTGAAACCACTGACTTTTCATGAGGGATTTGTGCCAACTTCAATTCTTTTTGCATAGAAGCCAATAAACCTTTCACTTCGCCTTGCTTTTTGTCAATGGTCATGACGATAAATTCTTCTCCACCGAATCTTGCCACAAACACTTTTTCATTGTCGCTGTGAGATTTTAAGACATTAGCAATTTCTTTGATCGCCATATCTCCCTCTACGTGTCCATAATGGTCGTTATAGTTCTTAAAATAATCAATATCTATGATAGAGATTGAAAAACTCAATTTTTCTTTGACAAAAACACGCAACTTTGTATCAAAAAATTCTCGGACAAATTTCCGATTGTATATTTGTGTCAGTTCGTCTGTTTCTACCATCATACGAAGTTGCTCTTCATATTCATAAGTTTTGGTAAAATCCCTAAATATATAAAAATATCCTGATAATTCTCCGAATACGTCTGTAATTTCACTTTTTTCAATGAGAATATGATATTCTTTTCCATTGTTAATGACTTTATGGTCTAAAGTAGAGTTGTTATTTTCTATCAGTGTGATGTCACAGTTGAAATATTTCTGTCCAAAATCAGTGATGTTAAAATCCCCTTGACTTTCGACATCATCATGAAAATATTCATCAAATTTGCTGTTGCAACTTAATAAACCGTAATTTTTATCTAAAATCATCATGGGGAAGGGCAATCTGCTGATGACGATACGGAATTCCTCGTGGGTGTTCCAAATATCTGTTACATCATGAGCCATGCCCACGGTGCCGATTGTTTCACCTTTCCGTCCACGCAGTGCTGTTTTATAGGTTTTAAATTGTCGCATTTCTCCGTGCATAAGGACTTTTTCATCAAAAAGAGATGTTTTTTGGTCTTTTATGACAAAATTATCCGTAGTCACGCAAGCAAACTCGCCATTGGCAAATTCTTCTGCTGTCAGCCCCATAATCTCGCCTTGGTTTTTATATTTGATTTCCTTGCGTGTTTGATCAACAGACTGGCAGAAGGGTTCGTTGACATCAATGTGCAAGCCGTCAATATCTTTGTACCAAATGAGGTCAGGCACGCTATCAATCAGGGTATAGAGTTGATTTTCTTTCAATTCTAAATCAAAACTGGTTCGCATCTTACGTTTTAATGCAAAAATATCATTCAAAATGGTTCGCCCAGCTAAATCCCACATTTCATACTGGATAAATTTTTCTGCCACTGTTTCTGTATCATCAAGGAGCAGTACTAGGTGGGTATAGGAGGATATGTTTTCTAAAACAATGTTAATTTTCTCTTCTGCTTGCTGATGACTCAAGAAAATCACATCAGCAGAACAATAAGTTTCTGGATTTTCTATATCTCCACGGTGAAAAACAGTGGTGAGACGATCTGGGTCTTGTATTTTTTGAAATTGTTCCTCTAAATTTGTATCTAACAATGTGACAACATTCAAAGTGTATTTATCCATATTTACGGCTCCTTTTTCTAAATCTACCATTTCTTACTCTGCCTAGACGAAGAAATATTTCCATTTTTTGGCTCTTGCAATCATGAAACACAATAATTATAACATATAAGCTTGTATTTGTCTACTTTTATTGGAAATTATATTTCCTGAAAATTCATGGAAGTGACTTGAATTATACTTGCTTATGTGCTATAATGTAGAAAGATATCGTTACTTAACAAAATTAAGAGGAGACATCGTTATGCCATATCAAATTGAAGTAAAAAATGTACCTTCTATTCCTGTCTTAACACATATCGGGACAGTGCCAGCTACAACGATGGAAGTTGTAGCATTCGACCTTCATTTCAAGGCAGAAGCAAGTAATGAAGATAGTTTATTTTGCATTAGTCGTTACGCAACTTTAGATGAAGAAACAGAGGTAAAACTATGCTGTCCCATTCATAGCGTAGACCTTGAAATTGACACCAGTAAATACAAAATTGAAGTACTCCCCCGTTGTTTGGTACTGTCAACCATTCACAATGGAAAATATAACGAACTAAAAGATGTTTTCAAAGCAATGAATGAATACATCATAAAAAATAATTTGACCACTGCTCTCCCCTATCGTATGATATACCATCGTGAGAAACGACATAAAGAACGTCCACATTTACACAAGATTCATGAAAATGAGTATGTTACTGAAATACAAATTCAAATTCTTGATAAGTAAAAAAAGGCACTCTCCAACATGGAGAGTGCCTTAAAAAAATTCATTTGTTCAACTTTTTGGGTTTGATAAATATTCTTTTTCAAAATCTGCAACTGGCATAGGTCGGGCATAAAAATACCCCTGACCTAAATGACATCCCAGTTCGTGGAGTAAAGAGGATTGCTCTGCATCCTCGATTCCCTCAGCAAGAGTAGACATTCCCTCTAACTCGTCGCACATGGAAAGGACATTCTTCACTAGAATATGGTTTTTGCGGTTGGTGGTGAGATTATCCACCAAACTCTTGTCAAGCTTCACTTCATCCACCTGAATTTGTGCTAGGGTTACAATATTTGAATAAGCACAGCCGAAATCATCCAGAGAAATAGTAAATCCGTTGTCGATAAAATCAGTGACCAAAGCAGAAGGAACATCATTTTCAATCAGACCCACTCGCTCTGTTACCTCGATAACCACAAGAGAATGAGGAACCTTGTATTGATTGCAAATTTTCACGATACTATCCACGATGCCATATTCCAAAAGTGTCACTCGACTTAAATTGACCGAAATTGGTATTGCTTTTTTCTCTCGTTCCCAAGAAGCAAGAAGCTGACAAACTCGTTCCACGACAAACAAATCCACATGACGTATCACAGAATTTTGCTCATACAAGGGGATAAATTGGTCTGGGAAAACCATTTTTTGATTTATTTTGTCAAATCTGCGAATCAGTGCTTCTGCACCGTGGAGAGAGCCATCTTTCAGCCTGACTTGTGGTTGAAGGTAAATCATAAACTCATCATTTTGGAGATAGCTTAACAAATCAGATAAAATTGCGTTGTTCACACTGTCAAAACTCCGACTTGTGGAAGAATAATACTCTTGCTTGTTGATGTACATAATGGTATCAGCTTCACGCAACATCCCCACAAGATCAAGATTCCCCTTGCTCCAACTACTTCCCATGGAAAAATCATAATTGTGCTCTGCTCTCATTTCCACACGTAGTTGCTCTACCTTGGCTTCAAAGTCTGATTTTTCCACATTTTCAGCAATTCCAATCAGCTCGTCGCCCGACACACGATAAATATCATAGCCAAAGTGTGACTTGATTCTTTTTGCTGATTTGATAATGTGCTGGTCACCATGTTCATTCCCTAAATTATCATTGATATTTTTTAAGCCATTAATATTCATGGAAATCAGCCCAAGTGTTTTGGGTGGGTTTTCCTTCAAGGTATGGGTACGTCTTGCATAGCCAACACGATTATATAAACCAGTCAAGCTGTCACGATGATGTACAGTGAATAAGGAAGAATCCATCACTTGTTTTGTGACTGATTGTGCCACAAACCGACTTATGGTGGAGAGCAAGCGATTATCAAACGCTCCGCTAAAGTTTACACGGTTGGTCAGCCCCACTGCCCCCACCACTTTATGATTTCCATCTTCTACCGTTGCCAGTGTCACATTTTTCATGTGGAGAGATGACATAATTTGTCCCAAGGGTGAGTTGGTGTCAAAATCTGGATTCTCAAGATCTGCTGAAACAATCCCTTCCACATGCTCATTTTGCAACCAGCTGACTAAAAAAGAACCGTCCATCTCTGTTTGAACTTCTTTTTTCATACAAAAAGCTGGGTCATCACACCAAAGTGCCAAACAATTTATGGTATTCGTATCAAGTCGGAATCTGTAAATATAGGCTTGCTCTGCCTGATAGTGGCTTTTTAACAGTTCACAAAAAGAAAACATTGCTGATTCAGGTTCATTCCCTAAAATGTTCATGCACTTTGACATCGCTTCTTCAAAGTTAGAAATCACGATCTGACTTTCTTCTGTGGGGGTCATCATGCCAAAGACTACATTCTCTTTCTTCATAAGGGTCATTTGAACGAAAAAGCTAAGACCGGAACGTCTGTTATCTAGCTGACGTTCTATCACATCGTGATTTTCCCAATCCAAACGAATATCTTGGAAATCTGCGGCATTGTCGTTTGGAATGATTGCATAAAATTTTCGCCCTATTATTTTTTCAGAGGAGGGCAATAATTTTTTATACTCGTCATTGACATAAATCATTTCGTAAGTATCTACATCGGCGATAAAGCAGGGATTATGATTCGTTTTGAGAATCAATTCCCATTGTTCTGCTTGGTTCATTTGTTTTTCCCCTTTTCTCTATTGTGTAAGCGATAATCAAATTTCTTGTTGAGTGTCCTAGTACTCTTCTTGTTCTCAGCAGACAATATCAAAACAGTTTCTATTATATTGCTTAGAATAAAATAGTAGATTATTAACTATACCACAAATATCAAAAAAAAGCAACACTAAAGCATAAAAAATCCCCAGTAGAAATGTGAGACCATAGACTGTTGCCTTACATAAAAAAATTGACATTCAGAAATTAAGATGTCAATTTGTTGCGTGATTTTATTTTCCCCATAGAGGGGAGATTTTTGTACTGCCTGTACAAAATGGGTCGATTCACGATTGTAGGAAGTAGGAGTTTTTTTATAGAATGACTGGACAATTCTTCCATGCTATGGTATAATTATAGTGGTGTTTTATGTCATATAATGAATTATCAAAAAGGGCAAGATATAGGATAGATTCAAATATTTACAAATGATTTCCAACGATTCTTCAAATCTGGTTCATTTTTCTGATTTAACAAACGATGGCGCTGAGATTCCAAATTTTGAAGATTATAAGGTGAATCAGACTTGTAGAATAAAAGAAAAAAAGTATAACAAAAGAGGACATGACTATGAGAAAATTAACAACATTACTTAGCTTGCTACTGATTTTTACAGTTTTAGGCTCTACACAGGAGGTACAAGCACAGACCACCAGTAAAACTGTACGTGTTGCTTTCCTACCTGAAATGTATGGGTTCTATATTATAGAAGAAAACGGAGATTATTCAGGGTATAACTATGAATATTTAATGAATGTTTCTCAGCACACCAACTGGGAATATGAATTTGTTGTCATTGAAGAGGGTTATGTCAGTGCTTCTTTGGCAAAAGCAGAAGAAATGATGTTGTCTGGTGATTTGGATTTAGTGGGGCCCTATTCAGCCACCTCCCCCAATATCGCAAGCTTTGAAACAGGGGAAAAAAACTATGGTGTTTATCGCTACTGCTACTATTCTGCACGAAAAGATAACACAATTTCTCAAGATAACTATTTTTTACAAGAAAATCTCAAGGTGGGATTGGTTGAGTATTATGCTGAACTCAATGACCTATACTTTCAACTGATCGATCAGATTGGGATATCTGTGGAGCCTGTTTTTGTGCAAAGTCACGGAGAAATGATTAACCTGCTCTTAAATGAGGAAGTAGATACCATCATCAATTTAGATATGTCCTCCCATTCTGAATATCTTAACTACCTCACTACGGTGCAACGCATCCCATTTTATTTTGCTTCTACCAAAGGGAATACTCAGCTGATTGCAGAATTAGATGATGCCATCACAAGTATTGAAACCATCGAACCAGCCATTCACCAAAGATTACTAGATACCTACTTCGGTACTAGCTATCAAGGGGATTTTACTGTCAGTGAACATGAAAAAGAACTTCTAGCCGAGATTGATTCCTTCAAAATTGGTTTACTAAAAGATGTTCCTCCGTATCAATATTTCAATGATGAGGGCAAAGCTTGTGGCATTACCATAGATATTATGAACGAGCTAGAAAAAATACTTGGTATTCCTTTCGAACTGTTCTGGTATGATAATTTAGATGAAATTACCACTGCACTAAAAACACAAGAAATTGACTTAGTTGGCTCCTTCAACAATGATTACAAATTAGCACAAGTCGTAGACGTGACACTTACCACGCCTTATATATCTGGAGGTGTTTATTGGATCAAAAACGAAAATAGTGCAGAAAATACTATTTCAACGTATCATTATGTGTCTGATACCATCCCTTTTTTCCAGAGAGAAGAGCTGGTTATGGTTTGGGATATGAAAGAAGCACTGGATTCGGTTGAACACTCTCAAGATATTTCCATTATCTGCGACCCTTATATCGCTGATTATTATTTAAGCCTTTACCAATATGATAACATCTCGGTGCAATCTGTCAGCAATGTGCTTAATGAAATGATTTTTGGTGTGGGTAATCATATCGATGATGCTGTGATCGGTGTATTGAATAGAGGAATTTTATTTTTAGACAGCTATGAAATAGACGAAATCGTCTATCATCACACCTCGGTGAAACCAGAGTATACATTCTCGGATTTCCTCAGTGATTATGCTTTTGAAATCAATATGGTTTTGATTATCATCTCTGGTTTTATCATCTACTCTGTCTATGGCACATCGAAAAAATTCCGTGACCTATCCAGACGTGATAGTTTGACAAAACTCTATAATTCAGGGTATTTCCGAGAGTATGCCACGCAGCAACTCAGAAAACTTTCAAACGGTGTGCTGATCTTGATAGACATTGATTACTTCAAAGATGTCAATGACACCCATGGACACCAAGTCGGTGATGAAATCATCAAACTTCTGGCAAGAAATTTAGAGAAAACCTATCAAAGGCAATCTATGGTTGCACGGCTTGGTGGGGATGAATTTGCAGTATTTATAGAGGGAAAAATAGAAAAAACGCAACTTGAAGAAAAAGCGAGTGAGCTACTGAAATCAATGTTTACTAACAACGTGAATGTACCCACTACATTGAGTATCGGTGGATTTATCTTTGAAAATACGAAAGAGTATGCAGAATTATTCAAAGATACAGATAAAGTCCTGTACAGAGTCAAAGATGAGGGGAGAAACGGCTTCAACTTTGTGACAAAAGTGGAAGCAATCGTGGAAGCCACCACCTTCGACCACACATTATCCCATGAAATTTTCATGAGAAAAGCAAATCACCTAATGACAAATGCTGAAGTCGAGACTTGTCATGCACTGCTTTCTATTCGATTGGAGAATATTGATACCATCGAAGAATCTAATAGACAGGAATTTTTCAAAGAAGTCTCAGGAAGATTGAAACAACAAGTCAGAAGATATGACTTTATTTGTTACAGAAATAACTCTGATTACCTGATTTTTCTGGATTCCTGTGGCAGTGGTGAACACGTGATTGAATGCGAGCAACGTATCATCACAGCACTGGTTGATGAATATGTTACAGTCCCTTATGATGTGAAAATTGACGCAAAAATAAACTTTTCCTTGTTTCCAGAACAAGGGAAAACTTACAAAGAACTATTGGATATTGTGCAAAAACAAGAAATAACAAATTAAAACAGAGAAACACCCATTTTATTATAAAATGGGTGTTTCTCTGTTCTTATTGCATTTCTATGACTGTATGATTCGATTTTTTATTCAAGTTTCTGTGAGGTTTGAACAATTATGAGACAATTAGAACCTATCTAGGTTTCTTGTTGAAATATATGACTCATACATAAAATTCTTCCATGGTGTCCAAGCACAACACCCCTAAATTCTCCCCAAATCCACAACCGCAATCTATTGCAATGTGATTTTGATTGTGATAAATTTTATTTGCTGATGGGTCACCCAGTATTTCAGAAACTGGGGTGTGACCTGTGATAAGAATTTTATTCTCAAAGTATTTTCTGCTGTAATCTGCTCTTGTCCAGATAAGTTCATGGAGAGCATAGTCGCTTAACTGTCTATCTGCTGTAAAGTTATCCAAGCCTGCGTGTACCAGCACATAGTCTTGCCCATTAACTTCTACTTCGTCGAAAAGTTCAAATTCTTCTAAAAATTCCACAATAGCCTGTCTATCCTCGTTGGATTGCTTTTTGAAGGCTTCTAGTGTTGATGTTCCTCCATTTTCAAACCAAGTCATCATACTGGTCATAAACTCGTCGTCAAAACCACTTAAAGTATCCTCTGTAATTTCTTCTTGCAATTTTTTTAAGATATTCAGTGCCATGAACTCATGATTTCCCATCAGTGGAATCACGTTAAAGCGATACATCATATCCAGAAGAATATCAATTCCTCCTTCACCACGGTCTATCACATCGCCTAGAATGAAGAGTGTGTCTTTTGGGGATAAGTTGACTTTTTCAAAGATTTGAAGATACTTTTCATGCTGTCCATGAATATCGGAGCAAATGTAAATCATAGATTAGCTGTCCTTTCTATTTTCTCAATTCTTTTGATAGATCATTATGGCATTGGCGATTGAGGTATTGCTCTAAGCATAATTCAGCGTAATAGAGGAATTCGTCGTCTTCATGTACTCTTCCCCATAACTGCCAGCGGTCACAGTCACAGAAGTCAGAGAGCTACAGTAATAAAAAGCCGCACTTCCAATACTGGTAACAGAATCAGGTATGGTCGCAGAAGAGAGAGAGGAACAGGAATAAAAAGCCTCACTTCCAATACTGGTAGCAGAATCAGGTATGGTCACAGAAGTGAGAGAGGAACAGTAATAAAAAGCCTTACTTCCAATACTGGTAACAGAATTAGGTATGGTCACGGAAGTCAGGGAGGTGCACCTCTCAAAAGCGGATTCCTCGATACTTATGACGGAATCAGGTATGGTTACAGAAGTCAGAGAGGAACAATGAGAAAAAGCCTTACTTCCAATACTGGTAACAGAATTAGGTACGGTCACATAAGTAAGAGAGTTACACTGATAAAAAGCGGATTCCTCAATACTTATGACGGAATCAGGTATGGTCACAGAAGTCAGAGAGATACAGTGATAAAAAGCCTTACTTCCAATACTGGTAACAGAATTAGGTATGGTCACAGAAATCAGAGAGGTACATTGAGAAAAAGCCTCACTTACAATACTGGTAACAGAATTAGGTATGGTCACAGAAGTCAGAGAGGTACAGCGAGAAAAAGCCTCACTTCCAATACTGGTAACAGAATTAGGTATGGTCACAGAAGTGAGAGAGAAATTACCATAAAACGCCTTGATTCCAATAGAGGTGACTGAATTTGGTATGGTAACACTCCCCCCACTACCTTTGTATCCCAACAAAATGCCGTTCCCCACAACAACAAATTCTTCTGTCATATTTTTATACCACGCAGTAGTGGAAAATGCCTCGAGTCCAATACTACGAACAGAAATTGGTATGGTGATAGAAGTCAGAGCACTACAATCTTGAAAAGCGTATTCCCCAATACTTGTGACAGAGTTCGGTATAGTCACAGAAGTCAAGGATTTACAGTTATAAAATGCCGTCTTTCCAATACTGGTGACAGAGTTTGATATGGTCACAGAAGACAGAGCGCTACAGCTCGCAAATCCACCAGATCCAATACTTGTGACAGAATTAGGTATGGTCACAGAAGTCAGGGAGGTACAGCTCAGAAATGCCGAACCCCCAATACTTATGACAGAAGAGGGGATGGTCACATTCCCCCCAGTGCCATTGTATTTTAGTAAAATTCCGTTCCCAACAATGTTAAATTCTTCTGTCAAATTATCAAACCATGGAGTTTTGTTAAATACAAGGGATCCCATACTGTTGACAGATGTAGGTATACTCACAGAAGCCAGGGAGCTACATCTCCCAAATGCCGAATCCTCGATACGCATGACAGAATTAGGAATGGTCACAGCGCTCATGGCAGTACAATCATAAAATGCACTTGCTCCAATACTGGTGACAGAATTGGGGATGGTTACAGAGCTGAGGGAGTAACACTGGGAAAATGCCTCTTCCCCAATTTTAGTAACAATATTTGGAATTTCCACAACTGTGGCTTCTCCCTTGAACTCTGTCAGCACAATTTCATTGTCAATCAGCTCCAAAACAAAGCCATTTTGACCATGATTGTCCTTTTCCTCTTGGGAGAGGCTACGTGTGGGCGTGAACATTTCTTGGAATAGTCCTTCAGAGTCTTCTGTGTTCTGTGGTGAAAAAAGGCTAGACTCTTGATTTTGGCTACTGCCACTGCTGTTGGCACTGTTTCCACTGGTTACGTTGCTTGACGAAGGAGAATCTCCTCCCTTATCCTTTCCACCGCTACCAAAAAATAAGCCTACACACAAAATCGCTACCACTCCACCCACAGCGAGGGGAAGAGGACTTTTCTTGCTGGATGTTTGGGTGGAGGGCGGGATAGCTGATTGCATCGGTGCTTCTGTGGGTGTTTCTTCTTGGAAAGTAAATTCAGTGCCACATTTTAGGCAGAATTTATCCTCATCTTCCATGGAATTTCCACATTCTTTACAAAATTTCATATTTTTTCCTTTCAAATCCATAATCAATCCCACTATACCATATGGCAAAAAAATTGTCAAGTTTTGGGTGGAAAACGTTGGTACTTTTTCATTCTGGCAAGACTTAAGGGAAGCTCTAAAAGCACTTGATAGACAAGGGAGAGGTTTCCATTCGAAAATTCAGGGCAACACCTCACAATGACTCATTTCCTACTTTAGGAAAAATGAGCCCCTCGAATTCGCTGAAATGTTACCACAAGTGCTTCCTTTGGTCGTCGTTAATCCACCAAAGATAACTCTGGATTTTTATGTTTTTGAGCGACCTTGGAAGTCCCTTTCGGGTGAACTGATTTTCACCAAAATTTAAAAACGGGTATGATGAGGTATTGCCTTTGCCTAAATTAATGAATTGTCTGAGAGCTTACTATCAACTCCCCATCTTTGATATTTTCCTTCACCGCAGCAACAAAATTCTCTGGTGTGTATTCTGTGAGGGAAATGGACACAGCTTCTTCCTTGAATCCCAAACTTTCCACCACGGCTTGATGAAGTTTTCTGCATATTTCCTCTTGTTCTTCTTTTGTTCTGCCTTGATATAGGCTGATATTGATATGTGGCATGGCTGATTCTCCTTTCTTTTTTAGATGATACTCTTATTATACAAGATAAAAACTAAAATAGCAAGAAAATATAACAAATTCAAAAAAACACCAATCTACCTTTCAGCAAATTGGTGTTTTCATAATCATGTTCCTTCGCTCTTGCTTTTTTTCTGTTTTTGTGCTATTCTTAGTCTTATTATTGTGTTTCTAGGAGGGACAGTCATGGAAGAATATTTTGAAAACGAAGTGATCCAAAACAAAACATGGTCTGGCGAAACTCTGGAAGGAATAGATTGGGTGGACTGCACGTTTCAAAATTGCACGTGGACAGCCTGTGATTTTTATAAAATTTCCTTTTCTTCCTGTCATTTTCAAGATTGTCAGATAGATACCTCCACTTTTTCCTATAGTAAGGTACAAGATTCTACCTTTTATCGTTGTACACTTTTGGGGATTTCCTGGGAGGAATTAAAATCTGCTGGTCGTTTTGCTTCTCCCATAAAATCCATGGAGCATTGCACGCTGAAATATAATCATTTTGTGAAAATCCCCTTAGATAAAGTGAAGTTCACAGAATCTACCATCATTCAGTCCATGTTTGCTGATTGCTCTTTAAAAAATTCCTCCTTCCAAGGGGTCAATCTCAGTGGAAGTGAGTTCTTTCAATGTGATTTACAAAAAAGCAACTTTCAGCAAGCCACAGCATACACCATAGATGTGCTGACTTGCAAGTTGAAAGATGGGAAATTTTCTATGCCAGAGGTGCTAAATCTCTTGGATACCTTTCAAATCAAGATAGATTAAGTTCTCCTAATTGCCCCATATCGTTGAATTCAGGGCTTTCTCACAGAAGCTGAAACCCCTTCAACCCACCATGACCAATGCACTCCCCTTGTTTGTGCAATCACATTGTTCTTATTTTTAAGCTTAGTTACCCCTGTGCTTGGTTTGCTTCGCTCGTTCCCAGAATCTTCTGTCCAAAAGCTTGCCACTGACGAAGAGAACCAAGGATTTCTCAATCAAGGTCAATTTTTTCCTTCATTTGCTTTATATAAAGTTCCCCCCAAACCTCGATTTCATCTAACACCGAGCGAAATTTTTCTCCCACAGGACTCAAGATATATTCCACTTTGGGAGGAATTTGTTGATAATCTTTACGGATAATCAGTCCCTCCTTTTCCAGTTGTTTCAGTTGTCTGGAAAGTGAGGTATGTGTCATGTCCTCTGGCATTCGCCGTTGTAATTCATTAAATCGAAGTGGTTCTTGTGTCAATAAATATAAAATATAGATGGACCATTTCCCAGCCAGCAATTTCTGAGTTGTGACATAAGGGCAGACCCCAAACAAATTTTCTTTCATCTCTTCTTCCTCCTGTTACAGTATCATAAATGATACCACTATCCTAAACTATCGTACTTGTATTATTGTTTATACCATAGTATAATCATGTTTGTCAAGGAAATTGACGAGAAATTATTTTTGGAGGACAATCACATGAACGAAATTTTAGCTTTTTTAAAGGAAAATCCAACCCAATACCTAGCCACAGTTGGCTTAGATGGTAAGGCGAAGTGTCGTCCCTTTATGTTTTTATTTGAAAAAGAGGGAAAACTCTGGTTCTGCACCAACAATCAGAAAGATGTCTACAAAGAGATGAAAAGTAATCCCAATGTGGAAGTCACCACTTCCTCTCCTCAATTTGCATGGGTTCGCATCAGTGGTACAGCTACTTTCGTGAACAACATGGAGGTGAAAAAAGGCTGTATGGAAATTCCTATGATTCAAGGCATTTATCAAACAGCTGAAAATCCCATCTTTGAAGTGTTCTACCTCGCTGATGCAAAGGCGATACTGGCTGATTTTTCTGGCAATCCCCCAAAAAAATTGACACTTTAACAGAAAGTGTCAACGGGAAATTTTTATCGTTTATAGAACACATTTTGACAAAAGCCACTTTTCATATGAGAAAAGTGGCTTTTTTTCTTTCAGCAGTACCTAGTATAACAAAACACCCTTTTTCAGGGTGTTTTCCTTTTTACCATTCACGAGCAAAAGGACATTCAATTTCTTCTATGGTATCTTCAGGATTGACTAATAGACAAAAAATTCTGCTATCGTTCTCTTCTAAGAGAGGTTTTGCTATGGTGTGTGAAAAATATAGTACCATTTTATCTCCGTTTGATGTTTGTACTGGCACATCAATGATACCGCTACCAGAGCGTTGTACTGCCTGAGTAATGTCAGTGATATATTCTGCTCTTCCTTGTGCATGAATCATTTCTTGAAAATGATTTTGATACTTCTGACCAATGGTATCTTTTGTACAAGCAAATGCTTCATAAAACAGCTCGTTGGCACTATGAATCACCAAATCCACTTCTAAAACACCAGCACATTCCATCATAAAGGCAGGTTTTTTCATATGATTTAGCAAAATATTTAAGTAATGCGCACGGTGATCTTCTTTTATTTTGACAATCATTAAGATGGCTTCTTTGGTGTCTTTTCCATAAGTGAACTCAACACTGCAGGGCAACAAATCTCTTTTTTGAGTTGTTACATAACAATCTTCTATTACCTTATCTCCTGTGAAATTCTCCAAAATCATGAAAATCTGAATACTCATTTCTTTGTTAAAAATCTTAAAGAAATCAAATTTATTTGTGTATTCAGCAAATAAATCATTTGCAATGGTATTTCCAGCGACTGGTAGTCCTTTTTCAGCATCTATTAAAAAAATGGGATGGCCTGTGTTCACTGTTTCATCAATTAATTCGATAATTTTTTTCATTATTCGCCTCCAACAAAAAAATTAGGCACGCAGACAGCACTGTGTTTCTATCTCTCTTTTTATTTCTATATTGCATTTTTCAGCTTTTTCTGACAGAAAAGAAGGATCGTTCCCCTTATCCTTCAGACAATTTTTCTCCATGGAAGTTACTGGTGGCAGTCACTTGAAAAATTTTATCTACAATATGATATTATAAAAATCCACTCATATTGGGGAGTTCCTCAATTATCATATGAGCCTTTAAAGGAGAATTCTGCCCAGTAAAGCATCATTCAGGTCAGACAACAATTTTCTAAAATCATGATATTCTGCACAATTTGTGCCGTAACCATCTATCCCTCTATGATTGATGGTTCCAGTCATTTTACCAATACCCGTTTTAAAATCTGCTTCGACTGTGACTTCTGTGTGATTATTAATCAAAAAGTGCATGACCTTTTCATCTTGCTCATAAGGACCAATCATGATGGTATTTTGCTCATAATGTTGAATGATCATATTAATACGTGAGGTAAACTTATGAATCTCTGGATTTCTACAGAGTTCACTGGTAGCGAGCGTGACACGTACTTGTATATCATTGCCATATCTTGTCTTTACGCTTTCAATGTCCTCTTGCGCTGATTCTTCACTTTGATACCTTTTGGCTTTTGCTAGTTCATGGGTCAATTTTAAGTGGTCGTTGCTGATCAGTCCTAAAATTTCTTTGTTGCTTTGAATTGTTCTGATAATTGCGACATAATTCATAATAATCAATCCTTTTATTCAATTTTATTTATGATATAGTAACACTTTCCAAGACATTACTGTGCCAGCTTGTGATCTTAGTCCACTATTTCTTTGTAAAATTTGTCTTTCTCTATCATGTCAATATTTTTTGGTGAAAACAGGCGTTAACTTGTGCCTTTTTCTTTTAATTCTTCGATTATTTCCTTTTTACTATGGAGGTCGTCTATAATATGATGATTTTTCTTGTTTTTATTCATATAAATTAGAAAATCTTTTTTTCCTTTGTTTGCTGATTATGTCATATTATAGCATAAATTTTTCTTTTTGTCTATTGTTTTCATATTTTTTTAGATTTTCTCTATGTAGGTATATAATACATCTTGGACAGTTTCAAAAAGAGGTGGAAGAAGCCCAAGAAATCGCTTATAGTAGAGTTAGGACACAAAATACTGCTGAGAAAGGAGTTTCTTCCATGACCAGTATCACAAGTCTCGTTCCTAGTAGAGTGTGACTAGTTTTTTTTGAACTCGGTGCTGTAAGTTTTTCTTTGCATTTTTAGCAATTCCTTTCTTGTCTACTTTTGTGGGAGGGATCCGGATGAAGATTCTCTTGAGGATTGACACTGCTTTTGTTTTTTGTGATTTCGCTACTTGTTTTCCTTCTAGCACATCATTCAAGTTTTCTTTAAAAAGTTTCGTCGCAAGTCTCTCTGGAGCAGTGACTTGTGCTACAGGCTCCGTTAGGGGGAAGAACTCTGATTGCGTTAAGAGAAAAGGGAAAAATAATTCCGATTTTTTTGAGCGTGTCATAAAATGACATATTTCTCATTTTTTCTAAACTTAAGCTCAAAAAAAAGACGTAACTGGGAATGTTACGTCTTTTGTTTATTTGCTAGGGTTTGAAGAGTTAAACTTTATACAAGACTCTATCATCACTGAAGGCTTTTTTTGAAAAGGTACAGTTATGCTTTCTTCTTGGAAGGCAATCTCCCTTTGATGATTTCCCATGGATCGCCGTCACTTTTAGTCAAATGTAGCAGAACCTGATGGAATCACAGTTTTAATATGGTCATTACATCCCCGAGGGTGGCACGATAATCCTCTTTTGCTCTTGGTATTACTTTTTCAAAGGGGAGTGCCAAGCGGTTCGTGGGAAATATCGCACAAATGCCATGATCATACACATTTTCAGATCCCGCTCCCAGTACCCCGACAATGGCGACCACTGGGACGCCCGCATCCTTGGCACGATGCGCCACCCCGATGGGCACCTTCCCCCTCATGCTTTGACCATCCATGCATCCTTCCCCTGTGATTACTAGGTCGCAATCTTGGAGATGTGTGGTAAAATCCAAATGGTCCAGCACCACTTCAATCCCAGCACGTAATTTCGCCCCTAGAAAGACCACTGCACCTACGCCAAATCCGCCAGCCGCTCCCCCACCTTCAAGGGAAAGGAGCTCTTCACGATTGGGAAAAAGGGAGACCAAGTGGAAAAGTTTTTCATCCAGTTCTTGCACCATTTGGCTGTCTGCTCCTTTTTGGGGAGCGAAGATGGCGGCAGCGCCATTTTCCCCACAAGCTGGGTTATCAATGTCGCAGATGACTTGGATATCCACTCCCTTCAATGTCTTCTTCACTTGGCTGCTGTCCACGGAAACCACTCGATCCAAGGTGGCACCTGTTGGGATAAAGGAAACCCCATCTTGATCCAGAAATTTCACCCCAAGGGCGGCAGCAGCACCACAGCCTCCGTCATGGGTGGCACTCCCCCCCAGTCCCAGAACAATATTGGTAGCACCCGCTCTGATGGCGAAGGCAATTTGCTCTCCCACTCCATAAGTGGTGGTAAGGGAAGGGTCTTTCTGCTCTCCCACCAAGGGGAGACCAGCAGTCTGTGCCATTTCTATCACTGCAGTCGTCCCAAAGAGACCGAAATAAGCACAAACCTGTTCCCCCAAAGGGCCTGTGACCATGGTTTCCACCTTTTTTCCATCCAGTGCCTTTAGAAAACAGTCCACCGTTCCCTCTCCCCCATCTGCAACAGGGAGTCCTACAATCTCGCAATCAGGGAAATACTTGGGGATGGTGCTTTGTGCGATGGCGATGATATCGCTACTAGAGAGACTCCCCTTAAAGGAATCTGAAATGACAACGATTTTCATAAAATCACCTGTTTCTACAAAATTTGTGGCAGACTGTACTGAAAGAGTATCACCAACAAATGAGACTTTCTAGGTATTGCCTAAGCTCTTGTGCTTTAAGGGTTTACCACATTCCTAGGGGTACCCTTTTGGAAAGCTTCCAAATTTCCCACAGCAATCGCCATGAGACGAGCACGACTTTCCTTTGGTGCCCAACTGATATGGGGGGTAATCAAGCAGTTCTTAGCTTTTAAGAGTGGGTTATCCCCTAATATGGGTTCAATAGATACCACGTCAAGTCCTGCGGCATATACTTTTCCCGAGTTCAGGGCTTCGGCAAGATCTGCCTCCACCACAAGGGGACCACGACTGTTATTTAAGAGGATGACCCCATCTTTCATCTTTGCGATGTTATCTTTGCAAATGATTCCCTCTGTTTCAGGGAAGAGAGGGCAATGAACTGCAATGACATCAGACGATCCAAGAAGTTCGTCTAGGGAAACATAGCTTGCGATTTCTTTCCCACTCTCACTGGGATAGCTGTCAAATGCCAGCACATTCATGCCCATTGCCTTGGCAATTTTCCCAGTACTTTGTCCAATTCGTCCAAAGCCGATGACACCCATGGTCTTACCAGAAAGTTCGATGAGAGGATGATCCCAAAAGCACCAGTCCTCATTTTTTTCCCAACGTCCTTCGTGCACAGCGTCGCTATGATGTGCCACATGATGACATATTTCCAAAAGCATGGCAATGGCAAACTGTCCCACAGCATCTGTTCCATAGGTAGGGACATTTGTCACAGGAATCCTTTGTGCCTTCGCTGTTTCAAAATCCACCACGTTATATCCTGTGGCCAGCACCCCAATAAATTTCAAGTTGGGGCAAGCTAAAATAGTCTCTTTTGCGAGGGGGGTTTTATTGGTATAAACAGCATCGGCATCCCCAATGCGGGACAGAATTTCATTAGCAGGGGTACGGTGATACACCGTCACATCACCCAGTTTTTCTAAGTCTCCCCAACTGATATCTCCAGGGTTTAGGGTATAACCATCTAAGACCACGATTTTCATAGTGAATACAACTCCTTTGCTGTTTTGACAATATTTTCGGTGGTGATACCGTTTTTCTCTAGCAAGCGTTCATAGGGAGCCGATTCACCGAATTGATCTTGTATCCCAATACGACGAACAATCCCTTTGCCTGCTTCGGCAAGTACTTCGCACACAGCAGAGCCCAGTCCGTTTAGGATATTGTGATCTTCCACAGTGATGATTTTCCCAGAAGTGGCAAGCGCCTCTTTGACTGCGTCCACATCAAGGGGTTTGATGGTATGCATATCCAGAACAGTGACCGAAATACCTGTCTCTTCGAGCTCCTCACTGGCAGTGAGTGCCAGATTTAACACATCGCCATTGCCGATGATGGTGAGGTCTTTACCCTCTTTTAGTTTATTTGCTTTGCCAAGGGTAAAAGTGGCATTGTCGTCGTAGATACAGGGGACACCATCTCGGGTAAATCGAAGGTAGACAGGGCCGTAATATTCTGCAGTGGCTCGGACAAGTTTTCTTGCCGAGGCATAGTCTGCCGGCATACAAACCGTCATATTAGGAATGGTGCGTAAAATACCCATATCCTCGATTCCTTGGTGGCTTGCGCCATCGTTTGCTGGCGTAAATCCACCGTGGGAACAAGCAATTTTCACATTTAGCATGGGGTAGCAGACCTCTTGACGGATTTGCTCACACATACGCATAGATCCGAATACAGCATAGCTTGTGACAAAGGGGATTTTCCCCGTGGTGGCAAGTCCTGCCGCCACACCACAGGCATTTTGCTCGGCAATCCCCACATTGACGTGCTGATTTGGAAACGCTTGGCTAAAGGGAACGGTTTTACAAGATTTTCCGATATCACAGTCCACAACATAGATATTTTGATTCTCTTTTCCCAAAACCAATAATTCATCTCCGTAAGCATCACGGGTTGCTATTTTTTTTACATCCCTCATCACTTAAAACCCCTCCTTCACATCTTTCACCGCTTGGGCATATTGGTCGGCATCTGGTGCCATACCATGCCAACTGACCACGTTCTCCATATAGGAGACCCCTTTTCCCTTGACAGTCTTTCCAACGATACATTTAGGCTTTCCGTTGGGGTTTCTCATTTTTTCCAATGCCGAGACAATTTCGCCCATGTTATGACCATCAATGGTGATGGTTTCAAAGCCAAAAGCCTCGAATTTTTTAGCGATGTCCAATGTGGGCATGACCACGTCACAAGTGTTATCATTTTGTAGATTATTATTGTCCACCAAAACAACCAAATTCTCAAGCTTATATTTTGAAGCTGTAGCTGCCGCCTCCCACACTTGACCTTCGTTGGTCTCACCATCTCCCAAAAGGGTGAAGGTTCGATAATCCTTTTGATCCAGTTTTCCAGCGATAGCCATGCCAACTGCCACAGAGATTCCCTGTCCCAGAGAACCTGTGGAAATGTCTACACCAGGGCAACGCTTCATGTCAGGGTGCCCTTGGAGAATCGACCCCTCTTTTCGTAGGGTGGAAAGCACCTCTTTTTCAAAGTAGCCTTTAAGCCCTAAACAGGTATAGAGCACAGGGCAAACGTGTCCTTTGGACAGGACAAAACGATCACGATTTTCGTCTTTGGGGTTTTTAGGATCGATTTTCATTTCGTGGAAATAGAGTGCAGTCATAAAATCAGTGGCAGATAAGCTGCCGCCTGGGTGTCCCGATCCAGCTTTGTGGATCATATCAAGGAGGGTGAGACGTACTTCCTTCGCCTGTGCCTCCAGATTTTTGATGAGTTCAGACATAATATTCTCCTTTCTGATAATTTTATGATTATTTGGTGGATTCTTTCATCATTGCGTGGATGCGCTCCATGCCCGAGCGCCCAATCTTGAACACTGGGACATCCACAGGATCATGAAGGAGCAAGCTCATGGAGATTTGGGCGCAAGCGATACAATCCACCTCTTTGGAAAGTTTGTACAAGGTCTCGCAGACCATCTCGTCATGCTTGGCACGATCTCCAGTGCAGAGCACGTCGAAAGCACCATCCACCACACAGTTTACAATCTTGATTTCCTTATTCTTTTGGGCTGCCTTTTCCACAATAACCCGACCGATTGCGTCAGGGCTTGTGGGGATGGTTCCAATAACTCCAATCTTTTTGCCAGCATCCACTGACATTTCTGCGACAGGCTCTTCAATATTCAAGATAGGAATAGAGAGGAGTGGACGCATCCATTTGGTGGCTTCGTTGACCGAGGTACAGGTGGATAGAATCCCGTCAGCGCCACTGGATTCGGCTGCTTTGGCATAGTTGAGCATGCGGGAAGCTGTGGTGGCTGTCATCCCTCCATCATCCAGTGTCGCACGGAGCAAGCTATCGTCCATGATGTTGTAGACTGTGATCCCCCCCACTTCATCCACGTAGGATTTGACGTGTGGGGTGTAGATGATGTCCATAAAGTTATTGACCGTGTTAATTGTATAAAGTTTCACTTGAAAATCCTCCTAATTTTTATTTTTCTATTGTTGCAAATCACAATTTATTGTTTTTCTTCAATCGAACATGGAAGTAGAACCCTTTTTGATGATACTGTCACGAATACGCATACGATGTTTTCTGCCATATTCATTGGCAAGCAAGAGATTTTTGTCTGTAATTGCGTGGAAAATAAGGCGATGATCTTCACAAGATTGACGATGACGCTCTACGGAGGGTTCTGGTGAAAACCAAAAAACCATCTCCACCTGAGCCACAATTTGTTGTCTTTTCTCCGTCAAAAGGGAGTTGCCGGCATAGGCAAAGATAGACTCGTGAAAATCTCGGTCGAGATCCATCCACTGGGAGATTTCTCCTTGTGCAACACAATGTTCCATCGCCTGGATGACTTCCTCCAAGTGCTGGATTTCAGAAGTAGTAAGTTCTCCTGCGCAAGCACGTCGAGCACAGATCTCAGCGGCCATTCCCTCTAGTGCTGCTGCAACCTCGAAGGCCATGATCACATCCTCTCGAGTAACTCGTCGGACAAAAGAACCACGATTGGGGTGTGTTTCCACAAGCCCCTCCTTTGTAAGAAGGCGAATCGCCTCTCGTACTGGGGTGCGACTCACACCACATTCTAGAGAAAGTGCAGTCTCCACAAGCTGTTGTCCAGGAAAGAGTAGCTGATTAGAAATCATATTTTTAATTCTACGATAGGCATGTTCTGTACTGGTTATCTTGGTATTCTTCTCTATATTTTTTGGCATCAACAACTTCCTCTCTCTTAACGTTTCGTAAATTGTATACAATCATGTATGGCATTATTATACTATAAGGATTTTTCGAAAACAAGTGACAAAACGTCTAATGTTTTATCGCTTTTTTTGTGCATATTCTCCAAGCTAGATTTCGCTTTGAAGTGGTCTTACAGTAGAGAATCATATGAATGACTTTTTCTGGTCACTTAGGAAAACGCAATAGAGTAATTTCTCTTGTGTGTATTGTTCTATTGTTTGATACAGTTCTTGATCTTTCTATTTTTGGTTGCAATGCACAAAAACAAGGGCCTATTTTTATCAGAATTCACATAAATTATATTTTTTTTAGAAAAAACTTGCATTTGCTATCCTGATTATGGTAGTATAAACAAAATTGTAGCGGAATTTTCTTTTGCCTTTAAAATACAATTATTGTATTCGATTCCATCGCAATTTTACATTGCAGAGAAAGGGTTGACAGTATGAACTACTTACTAGGCATAGACTTAGGCACTTCAGGCACAAAAACTGTGCTTTTTGACGAGAAAGGCACAGCAATCGCAAGCCACTCTATAGAATACCCTATCATCCAAATCCAAAATGGTTGGGCAGAACAGGATGCACATTTATGGTGGGAGGCTACAGTCCAAACCATTCAAAAAGTGTTGAAAGACAGCAAAATTTCTCCAGAGTCGGTGAAAGGAGTGGGTATTTCGGGGCAAATGCACGGCTTGGTGCTGTTGGATAAAAACGGCGAGGTGCTTCGTAACAGTATCATCTGGTGTGACGGCAGAACTTCGGCAGAATGTGCAGAAATCACAGAAAAAATTGGGGCAAAAAGGCTGATAGAGATTACTGCAAACCCTGCCCTCACTGGCTTCACAGCAGGGAAAATTCTTTGGGTACGGAAGCATGAACCAGAAATCTACGCCAAAACTGTGCAGATCTTATTACCCAAAGACTATGTTCGTTATAAATTGACGGGAATTTTTGCCACAGATGTCTCTGATGCTTCTGGCATGAATTTACTGGATTTAGGAAAACGAGATTGGTCAGCGGAAATCTTCGAGAAATTAGACCTTGACCCTACATTATTCCCCAAAGTTTACGAAAGTCCTGATGTGATTGGAAAAATAACCCCAGAAATCAGCAAACTCACAGGACTATCCACTGAAACTGTGGTTGTGGCTGGTGCTGGGGACAATGCCGCCGCGGCTGTAGGTATGGGCGTGGTGGAAGAAGGGAAAGCATTCACCACCATCGGCACTTCTGGGGTGGTTTTTGCTCACAGCAATCAGATTTCCATCGACCCTGAAGGTAGAGTCCACACTTTTGGGGCAGCAGTTCCCAATGCTTACACTGTGATGTCTTGCACCCTTTCTGCAGGACTTTCCTTAAAATGGATGAGGGACACTTTATGCCAATCGGAAGTGGCACAGGCAAAAAAGGAAGGCTGTGACCCCTACGAAATTATGACAGAAGAGGCAAAATCCTCTCCCATTGGCGCAAATCATTTACTTTTCATGCCTTATCTTATGGGAGAGCGTAGTCCAATTTTAGACGAAAAGGCACGTGGATGCTTTATAGGACTATCGGCTATCCACAACAAAAATGACCTGATTCGTGCTGTGATGGAAGGAGTCATCTACTCTCAAAAACACTGCTTGGACGTACTGGAAGAGATGAACGTGGCACCTGAAACCATGCTTGCCTGTGGTGGAGGTGGAACCAGTCCTCTGTGGCGGCAAATGCTTGCTGATGTATTCGCTTGCCCAGTTGCCACAGCTGAAAATCAGCAAGGACCCGCTCTGGGCGTAGCGATTTTAGCAGGAGTTGGTGCTGGAATTTACCCCTCTGTGGCAGAAGGTTGCAAGGCGGTCTTAAGTTTTAAAGAGGCTCAAAATCCTATCCCAGAAAATACAGAAAAATATGGAAAATTCTACGAGATTTATCGTGAATTATATCCTTGTTTGAAAGAAACTTATCTCAAATTAGCCGAACTGTAAAGAAGGAGGAAGCCATGAAAATTTACTCAGTGCATGACCCAGAATTTTCCCCCTACGGAAAAATCATCCAAGGTTACGATACAGAGGAATTGATAAAAGCCTTGTCCAATACACCAATTCCTTCCACTGTCGACTATGTCCCCAGTGAAAAAAAACTTGAATCCTTGGCAATCGCAGAAGAATTCAGCCAACATTATTTTGGCGGAATGCCTATACAATTAGGTTGGTGTAACGGTCAAAATACCAAACTCAACTGTCTGGAATATCATCGTGACAGCGAATTAAATTTTGGCATCACAGATTTTATTTTGTTATTGGCAAAACAAGATGAAATCATAGACTATACACTGGATACAGGGGTCGTAAAGGCTTTTCTTTGCCCGAAACATACCCTGATTGATGTGTATGCAACTACTTTGCACTATGCCCCTTGCTCTGCCAAAGTCAATGACAGTTTTCAAGTTTTAGTGGTGTTACCCAAAGGAACCAACACAGAAAAGCCTGAAATCACAGCGAAAAACTTTGAGGATCGCTGTCTTTTTGGCAAAAACAAGTGGCTTCTAGCTCATCCAGAGAGCAATGAAGCAGAAAACGGCGCTGTGGCTGCCTTAACTGGCGAAAATATAGACGTCGCAAGTTTATTCCACTAATCAAAAAATAGGAGAGTAAAAAGTATGAAAAATTCAACCAATATCCCAGAAATCAATCTCGGTATCATTGCCGTGTCCCGTAGTTGTTTCCCTGTTGCTTTATCAGAGCGTCGAAGAACGGCAATCTGTAACGCCTATGGCAAAGACCTCTATGAATGTCCTGTTTCTGTGGAGACAGAACAAGACGCACTCAAAGCAGTAGAAGACGTGAAAGGCAAAAACATCAATGCTTTGGTGGTGTTTTTAGGAAACTTCGGTCCTGAAACCCCTGAAACCATGATTGCAGATCTCTTTGACGGTCCTATTATGTATGTAGCAGCAGCAGAAGGAGACGGTGACTTGCACGATGGTCGTGGGGATGCCTACTGTGGTATGCTCAACTGTAGTTACAACCTGAATTTGCGAAAGAAAACTGCCTACATTCCCGAATACCCTGTGGGGAGAGCAGAAGATTTGTGCCAAAAAATCAGTGAATTTCTTCCCCTTGCCACTGCCATCATCGGTATGAAAAGTTTAAAAGTCATCACCTTTGGACCTCGTCCCAACGATTTTCTCGCTTGCAATGCTCCCATCAAACCTCTCTATGATTTGGGTGTGGCTGTGGAAGAAAATTCGGAACTGGATTTGTTGGTTGCCTTCAATCAGCATAAAGATGACCCTCGTATTCCTGCTGTTATGGCAGATATGGAAGGCGAATTGGGGAAAGAGAACAAATTTTCTGGTGTTTTGCCACGTTTGGCACAGTATGAACTGACTTTGGTGGATTGGGCAGAAGAACACAAGGGAATTTCTAAGTATGTGGCTTTCGCAGGTAAATGTTGGCCTGCGTTCCAAACGGAATTTGGCTTTGTCCCTTGTTATGTCAATGGACGGCTTACAGCGAAAGGGATTCCTGTGTCCTGTGAAGTGGATATTTATGGTGCTTTGTCCGAGTATATTGGCTTATGTGTGTCAGGAAAACCTGTGACTTTGCTTGACATCAACAATACGGTACCTGATAGCATTTATCAAAAATCCATCAAGGATACCTATCAAATGGAACTAAATGAAACATTTATGGGCTTTCACTGTGGAAATACAGCGCCTGAATTGCTGAAAGACCCTCATATGGGCTATCAACTGATTATGAAGCGTTCCTTGGAACCTGATTTACCAGAACCTGACATCACCCGTGGCACCATGGAAGGTGACATCATTGCTGGTGACATCACCTTCTTCCGTTTGCAATCCACAGCAGATTGTCAGTTGAAAGCATACATCGCCCAAGGTGCAGTGTTGGACGTGCCTACGGAAAGTTTCGGCTCCATTGGCGTATTCGGAATTCCAGAAATGGATCGCTTTTATCGTCACGTACTCATTGAAAAATGCTACCCACATCATGGTGCTGTTGCCTTTGGTCATCATGGAAAGGCATTGTTTGAAGTGTTTAAATACTTAGGGATTATGGATATTTCCTACAATCAACCCAAATCTTTGCCATACCCAAGAGAAAATCCATTTATATAAGACAAGAAAGGACTTAATCTCTCTTCTACGAGAAATTAAGTCCTTTTCCTATTTCCAACTTCTGTTCCATTTGAGTAGAAGTTCACTTTATCTAGGGGGGATGGGTCACAATTACGGCACACCTCACCATCCCCTCATTACCAGTTCCTTTGGAACCAGTTGAGGTTGGGCTGATTTTCTTGGGAATACACCACACAATCCAACTCTTTTTTCAGGGATTCTACAATGTCAGGATGTTGGGACAATAGGTTGTGCTTTTCTTCTGGATCTGTTTCCATGTTATAAAGTTCAAATTCCATTGGGGTGGCTTTGTTTGCGTAGGTGTTTATCAAGATTTCTTTTGACAAGCCACCATCACAACAACAGCATAATTTCCATTGATTTTGTAGCACTGCCAAATACCCAGAGCCACAACTATAGATGGTGGAGTTTCGTTTGCAGGTATTTCCTCCTTGCCACAAGGCTAAATTAGAAAAAGAGTCTTCCCCTGAATTATTGGGTGTTTCTACATCAAAAAGCTGAGCAAAAGTGGCGAAAAAGTCGGTGTGACACACATTATTACCACAAACTGATCCTTTTTCAATCATATGGGGATAGGATATGATGGTTGGGACTCGGTGACCACCATCGTACAGGGAAAATTTATGCCCCTTATATTTTTCACTGGAATAATGCCCTTTGCTTTCCAAAAATGGCAAATCTGCCACTCCTGAACAGCCGTTATCACTGGTAAAGATAAAAATAGTGTCCTCTTCCAGTCCTTTTTCTTTCAGTTTTGCTGAAATTTGTCCCACCATGTCATCCAGTTCCAAGACCACATCAGCGTACAAATTCAGCCCTGATTTCCCTCGGAAATTTTCGCTGGGTAACAGAGGACCATGGACTGCTGGGGTGGGGTAATAGATGAAAAAGGGGTCTTCTTCTTGGGCATAGTCGTCAATCAAGGAGAGTACCTTATCATTCATGTCTTTTAACACTTTGTTGTGATCAAAACTAGGGGCAATGACTCCAGATTGCCATTTTTCCTGCATGGAACCACCTAAACGATCCAAAGCCAATTCCCCTGTGACAGCGTTGGGGATGTCAGTCACACGATTATTTTCGATGTACACAAAGGGTGGTTGGTCTAAAGACGCAGCCATGCCAAAGAAATAATCAAAGCCAAATTCATTCACTCCATAAGTAATAGCTTTGCTGTAATCCACATCTAACCCACTGGGGGCTTTTTCAATCAGTGGGGCAAGCGTAGGTTCTGAGCCGTTGCGAGGTATGATGTTATCATATAGTTGTTCTTCACAAAGAAGTCCTCCGTCTTTGGGATTCTCTTTCAAAACCCACTCTAGTCCAAGGTGCCATTTTCCCACGCAAGCTGTTTTATACCCTTGCTCTTGGAACAAATGCCCTAAAGTCATGCGATTTTTTTCAATCAAAGGCATGCTATCTCCAGTTAGAACAGCATATTTTAGCTTAGAACGGAAATTATATCGGCCAGTCATCAGCCCATAGCGTGAAGGGCTACACACAGAAGAACAAGCATGAGAGTCGGTGAATTTCATCCCATTTTCCGCTAAGGCATCAATATTTGGGGTTTGGATTTTACTGTTTGCATTAAATGTAGACAGGTCACCAATCCCTAAATCGTCTACAAATAATAAAATTACGTTTGGTTTTTTCATATTAATGGCTCTCCTGTTCTGGGCTTACACCCCACTGTTGGCATTTTTTGTCATAGGTATCTTCCATTAAATCTATGTGCAACAAAAATTTTTCAATGGATTCTTCAAAGTGCCACAAATCATCGGAAGAAAGTGCTTTTGAGAATAATGAATAAAATTCAGCAATAATCATTTGCCCTTCTTTTGCGATGGTTTGGGCTTTGGGGGTTAAAAATAAAAGTTGTCGGCGTCGATCTGAAGGGTCGGTTTCACGGACAAGGTATCCATTTTGTACCAGATTCTCCACTGAAGCGGATACCACTCCTGGCTTTAACACTCTTATTTTACAAATATCCTTGGCTGTGTTTTCCTTGGGACGATTGGCAAGAAATAAGATGATATTAAAATCGGTTTCTGGTAAATCCTGACTTTTACAAAAGACATCCCAACGCTTTTGGAATAAATGTTGAGAGCGATTACAAAATTCTAATAAGTGAAAGGGTTCCATATCGTACCTCCTAAAGAATCAGATTGAATCGTTCATATCTGAACAATTCAATCTTAACATATTCACTTCAAGACGTCAAGGTTTTCTTCGAGATCAGAAAGGAAAATTCCAGATGACCTATGTAATAGATTCAAATTTTTATTTTTTCTTTTTTTGGCAAAATATCCCTTGCTATGGTCCAACTACTAGAATACCTGACTCTACGTAAATTTCAGTAAATCTTTCGTTATTTTTAGCATATTCCTAAAATGTGCTAAAAATTTAGGGATATGCCAAATATAAAATGCATATGCTATTTAAAATTTGCTTATTTACAAAGGCTTGTTTGCGATGATATAATCCAATCAAAGCAAAGTACTTAGGCTTTTTTAGCAGAAGCAGATCCCATAGCGAAGAATGTAATGCTAAAAAATTCTTGTTACTTTTATTTGAGAAAGGTTAGGTGTTGTGTTGTGAAAAAAATAACTTGGAAGGATATCAAGCGAGATTATCAGCTGATTTTATTATGCTTACCTGCATTGATATTCATTTTCATATTTGATTATGGTCCTATGTACGGTTTGCAAATTGCCTTTAAAGATTACTCAGCTCGTGCTGGAATCTGGGGCAGCGAGTGGGTTGGCTTTGATCACTTTAAACGTTTTTTTGAGTCTCCTTATTTTTGGACAGTCATAAAAAATACCCTTGGGATCAGTTTTTATTCTCTCCTTGCCAGCTTCCCATTTCCCATTATGATAGCAATTTTGTTAAACCATGCCAAAAACAAATATTTCCAAAAATCTGTGCAAATGGTTATTTACGCACCGCATTTTATTTCTGTTATGGTGCTATGTGGTATGATTCATTTGTTTTTAAGTCCCTCTACAGGTATTATCAATAATATCATGGTTCAGTTTGGATTTGATCGGATACATTTTCTGGCAGATGCCTCTATGTTTCACGATATTTTCGTGTGGACTGATGTGTGGCAGAACACAGGGTGGGAATCTATTATTTACCTTGCGTCTTTGGCTGGTATCAATCAAGATCTGTATGAAGCAGCAAAAATTGACGGTGCCAATAAATGGAAAACTGTATGGAATGTAGAGATTCCACAAATTCTACCCACCATTGTCATTATGTTCATCCTTCGCACAGGTAAATTTATGAATGTTGGATTCCAAAAGGCGTTTTTGTTGCAAAACTCTCTCAACGAGTCCCACTCTGAAATTATTTCAACCTATGTTTATAAAATGGGCTTGCTCGGAGCTCAATTCGACTATGCCACATCCATTGGCTTGTTCAATACAGTGGTAAACATTATTTTGGTACTGACCGTAAATTCCGTTTGTCGTCGATTAAATGACACTAGTTTATGGTAGAAAGGAGAAAAAAATGGCTAGAAATTCTACTAAAATTAAAGACGCAAGAGAAGATCAGGTCTTTAACTTTTTCACCAATCTCATCTTGTTTTGTGCTTTGATTATCGTACTATATCCCTTGTATTTTATTTTAATCGCATCCATCTCAGATCCTTACATGGTACTACGTGGAGAAGTGGTTTTTTTCCCAAAAGGAATCAATTTTGATTCTTACGAAAAATTATTAGATTACAAAAGTATCTGGACAGGATACTGGAACAGCATTGTATATATGGTAGTAGGGACAGCCTGTAATGTGGTCTTGACAGTGACCCTAGCCTATTCATTATCTCGTAATTATTTTTGTTTCCGAAAACCCATCATGATTATTGTGATGATTACAATGTATTTTTCAGGAGGAATGATTCCTACTTACTTGTTGGTGCAAAATCTGGGTTTAAGGAATTCTATGTGGGCACTGATTTTCGTCGGTATCATCAGTCCATATAATGTCATCATTGCTCGAACCTTTTTTGAGTCAACGATTCCACGAGATTTAGAAGAGGCAGCAGAAATTGACGGTTGTTCAAAAATACGCTTTTTTATGAGCTTTGCACTTCCATTATCCAAAGCAATTATTGCAGTTTTGATTCTGTATTATGCAATGGGGCATTGGAATGACTATATGAAGGGGCTTTTATACTTAGATAAACCTGATATGTACCCTCTACAATTAGTGCTAAGAGGAATTTTGATTGAAACTCAGGCAATCTCATCTAATACTGACGCAGCAGATGTAGAAAGCATAGAGCAGGCAATGAAACTTGCCGAGGCACTGAAATATGCCACGATTGTGGTATCTGTTTTGCCACCACTGATGATTTACCCCTTTGTTCAGAAATATTTTGTAAAAGGTGTCATGATTGGTTCAGTGAAAGGCTAATTATTTTGTTAACCAACATTCTGGGAATGTATCATTAATATTTGGAGGAAAATAATATGAAAAAAAGAATTTTAGCAGGTATCTTGGCAAGCACAATGATTCTAGGTTCACTGGTTTCTTGTAGCAGTGGCGATGATGGCAGCAGTGGTGGTGGCACTTCAGGCGGTGGTAGCTCTAGTAGCAATACTGGTGGCACACCTGTGGCACCAGAGGATTTCTTCCCCATCGCTGACCCTATCACAGTTTCTATTGCAGGTCGTCACCAAGATGGCACAAACCCTCAAGCAGATCAACAGTTTTACATTGATCTTCAAGGAGAAACAGGCATCAATATTGAATGGATTGATTGGCCTACTTCACAACACGCAGAAAAAATGAGTCTTGCTTTTGCAGGAAATACAGTACCTGATGCCTTGTATGGTGATTATATCGTGACTTCAGCACAAGCAGTGGAATATGGTTCTGATGGCTGGTTATTGCCTTTGAATGACTATATTACCCCTGAGTATATGCCAAATTTCTGTGAGGTATTGGAAAAAAGACCTGAAGTATTAGACTCCATTACAGCTCCTGACGGAAATATCTATGCACTTCCACAAATTTTAGAGTCCACTGGTGAAAGTTCTAACTCCACAATGCTGATCAACACAGAATGGCTGGCACAAGTCGGAAAAGAAATGCCCACCACGATCAGTGAATTTCACGATGTCTTACTTGCCTTTAAAAATGCAGGTGATCTTAACGGAAATGGTCTTGCTGATGAAATTCCTTTTACCTTCCAATTTAATGATGGAAATACAGGGCAATGGGATTTAATGGGTTGGACTGGGCTAGTTGCCAACAATCAACATCAACGTATGACCCGTAAAGATGGTGAAGTGGTATTTATGCCCATGGTTGATGAGTATAAAGAATGGCTTGAATATATGCACCTCCTGTATGCTGATGGCTTGATTGACCCTGAAGCATTCACAATGACAGGTTCTGCTTATAATGCGAAAATCAAAACAGCCGAACCAACCTGTGGTGTGGTTATGGCATGGAACGCAGAACAAATCAACGCATTGCTCCCTGATAATGATCTAACACAAGATGGTGTTTATCAATTCGTCGCACCACTAGATGGAGAAAATGGGGTTGACCCTGTGTGGGGACCTCGTATCAAAGCACCAAACCGTATTTTAAATTTTGTCATCAATGCAGACACAGACTATGCAGAAGAATTGGTTCGTTGGGCTGACCTACATTATGATGTAGATACAAGTATTGAAATCAGACTGGGACTTATTGGCACTCACATCAATGAAGTGGAGCCTGGATACTATGAAAAATTAAACAATGCAGATGGGGTACCTTTTACAGACATTGAAAAATCAGTCTATGTACCTACAGTATCCGCACTTTGCTCTGTGCTCATTGACGATTTTCTTTGGTATGGCGACATTATGCCACAATCTAAAGCAGGCGCCAGTGTATTTTATGAAGATTATTTATTCGAGGACTATGTGAAAGCTTCTGCTATGACAACCTTAGAAGAAAGTGACTTAAGCAACAAAATTATGCCAGATATGAAATCAGTAGTAGACCAAGCGACAGCTAAATTCATCACGCAAGGTGGCATTGACGCAGGTTGGGACAGCTATCTGGCTGATTTGGAAAAAATCGGAATCCAAGAGTACATTGACCTGTGGACTGAAATTGACGCACGTTCCCCAGTATAACTGTAAATTTAGTTGAATTTTACCAAACTATGTGATAAAATTAGAAGAGTATAGTGCCATTGTGCTATACTCTTCTAAGGCAATACCTCACAATCCCTCCTTCCCGACTTTTGGAAAAATAAGCCCCACAAATTCGCTGAAAATCTCGGCAATCCACCAAGGATTACACTCGATTTTAAACTAATTTGAGGAACTAATTTTCCTCAAAATTCAAAAATGGGAATTATGAGGCATTACCCTAACGAATAGAGAGGTTATCACATGAAAAAAACTTTAGTAAAATATTTTAATTCTTATATTCTTTTATTGTTTCTACCCATTTTCACCTTGTCTTTTTATATTCAAACAAACCTATTGCAAAAATTGGAAGACCAGTATGAACATCAATTACGGCAATCTTTGGTGAATAAAGTAAGTCATATTGAAAACACGTTTCATAACCTAGACTTTTTGAAAACACATATGGAAAGCAATCTGGATCTTTTAGTCGCAAAACGCTTGGAAGACGTCGTAGCAGTGAAGCTTATGATGGAAGAACTGAATAAATATTCTGTTTCTAACCCTTATGTTGAAGATATTATTGTATATTTTCAAGGGGATCAATATGCGTACAGCACTCTTTCCAGTTATAAGATTGAAAATTTGTTCCAAGAAAATTATTATTTTAAAGATTGGGCATATGAGGATTTTCAAAAAACGGATTTCACTGGTGAATTTCAAATTCACCAAAAGGAAATTGTCTTTTTTTCAGGGTCTAACCAAAAAATGATTGTCTGTTCTACAGAAACAAAGCTTTGTGGTGAGTCTGCTGTTTTGTTTTTCATCGTAGATTTTCAAAAATTTTCTATGGGTGATAGTAAGTTTCTGATATCCACTGAAGGAAAGATCCTGTACGAAAATTCCAGAGATATCGCCAATGATGTTCTGACAGAAACCTTGTTACAAGAAGAACTAGAGGAAGATTATATCAGAGTATCTGTCAATTCTGGTGCAAGAGAGTATATAGAATACTATCCCGCCAGTCATTATTTAAAAGAATTTCAAGAAATTCAGACAGTGTTTTATGTAATTTTATTGGTATTGTTAGTGATTGGCGTTTTGTTGCTTTATGGGGTGACAGTCCTGAACTATCGTCCCATGCTATTATTTCATAAACAAAGTGAAAAAGCACAAGAAATGGAATTTATGAGAAGAATACTGGCTGGACAAGTAAGTACCGAAGAATATGAAGAATTTAGGCAAGTAGTTGGAAACCAAGATTGTCTCTATGTTATTCTATTTGCGGTATCAAACCCCAAGATAGAGTTATTGGAATTAGACAAATTACAAAAAGAAACCGATTTATTTTGTTCAGGGCGGATCATTTCTCGTAGTAAGAAAGGTGAATATACCATCATTTCTTCTGGTCAAGCAGGGGAAGATTTGGGAGACCTTGCACAAAAACTCTGGAAGCATTTTGAAACTGTCTTAGAGTCACCAGTGGCATTGACAGTTAGTTCTCTCGCCTCTTCAGTGGAAGAATTACCCAGACTGTACCACAAAGCATTGAGTACTTTGGAATATCGTTTTGTTCGTGGTAAGAGTGGTGTAATAGAAGAAGTGCAATTTTCTGATTTTCAGGAAGAAGTCTTCCCTTATCAGTTAATTACAAGATTAAAAAGTCACATTGTTTTAGGAAATATAGCAGAAATAGAAAGAACAATGGACGAATTCTCCCAGTATATCACAACATGTCGCTTGTCATTATTTTATATCAAAGGAATCTGTTACCAGTTACTTGAAATTTTCGCTGATATGTTTTTACAATACAATTTGGTTGAAAATCACAAAGAAAATAGCTTTTATGCCTCTGGTATCACAGAGTTTGAAACAGTAGAACAGTTGATCACCACAGCAAGACAAGTTGCCAAGGGAATCGCCACACTGCTTCAAGAACAAAACAAGGATCGAAAAAAAGATAGTCTGCAAAATATGACTGAATATCTATCCAGCCAGGCACTTTCACCAAATTTCTCTGTGCAACAGATGGCAAAGGAATTCGACCTAGCCCCTGCTAGTTTAAGTAGCCAATATAAAGAAAATACAGGCGTTTCCATCACGGATGCTGTGACCAAAATTCGAATGGAAAGAGCCATTCATTTATTATCCTCCACAGATTTGACTTTAAATGCAGTTGTGTTAGAAGTGGGGTATTATAATACTTCTAGCTTTATTCGTAAATTTAAAAGCATTTATCAAATGACTCCAGGACAGTATATTAAAGCAAAACAAAATGAAAGAAGATGATTTTTGTGTTAAATGACAACAATGCGCCCCATTTATCAGAAGATATTTCTCCAAGAAAGATAACTAAAATTTCCGATAGAGGCAGTTCAGCTTGTCGTCGTGCCATTGGAGAAGGGTATTATGATCAAACCCAGGATAAAACCTTTGTTGCTTGGAATGAAAAAGGAATGGACATTTATATGGCAAATTTTGACCACAAAACCAATCAGTGGTCAGCCCCTGAGCTTGTCTATGCCTGTGATTTATTTGGACGATGGGAGTATCATGATTATGTCACCATGATACAGGGGCTGGATGGTAATCCCCTGTTCCTGTATCATATTCACTCGAAATGTGCTTATATCATTTCTAAAAACCAGCAAGGAGAGTGGGAAAGAAGTTTGATCAATGAGGATGCCAATGATTATCCAGCTCCTATTTTTTACCAACATATTCTTTATTACTTCTACTCTCAAAATCGGGAAATTGAATATCCTTATCGCCCTTTGCGATTTTGCAAAAGCTTTGATAACGGAAAAACATGGACAATTCCAAGAGATATTGTAGACACAGGAAAGAAAACACCAGATAAATTTGATGAAGTTTATCAAACCTCGGTGATATTAATACCAGAACTCGGTGAGAAACCTGCTCATTTTCTCATTACTTATACCATGTGGGGGGGCACTGCCCATGCCAATCGTGGCAAAGGCTCTTTTTGTATTGCTTTTTCACCACAAGATGACCTATGTTACGATTTAGACGGAAACAGCTTGGGGGAAACAGTAGATTATGACACCATGCTTCGTCTCTGCTGTGCTCATGAAGGGTATCTTTCTGCCAGCGAGGAATATCGCTTTGTCTCTTATGGGTCTTTGCCAAGTTATGATCAGTGTGGAAATGCCATCGTGGTTTATGGCTTACGTTGCGAGGAAGAAACAGGGGTATTTCTTGCCACTCGCATTGCAGGCTCTTGGGAGCGAATTTGCCTGACCACAGAAATGTGGAATGTAAAAGATGTAGAAAAGCAAGGAGAAGCTCTGGAAATCGTTGTGTGTCACGGTGACCAAATTGTGATTTTTCGACGTGATTCTGATGAAGAACCCTTTCATATCTCATCTAAAACGCAAATCCCACATAACAATGGTAGCGACTGTATTCAATATGCCAATCTTATTGAGGGCAGTGGTGGGAAGATCCTTGTGGGGCTAATTGAGAGAGAAAATCATGAGGCATATTGTGACGGCGTATGGCCTGTCCTGTTATTAGAGGAGGATTAAATGAAGAATTTAGTGTATATTTTTGCGGATCAATGGCGTCGTAGCTCGGTTGGATTTCAAGGCGAACCGATTCAGACACCAAACTTTGATTCATTTGCAAAGAATAATATTTACTGCACAAATGCAGTCAGCTCTTGCCCACTCTGTTCCCCCTATCGGGCTTCTTTGATTACAGGAAAATATGCCAGAAATACAGGCGTAGTAACCAACTGCAAACCTTCTATTCCCATGAGATTAGCTGACGAGGAAATCAGTATTGCCACGGTATTAAAAGACCAAGGTTATGCAACCTCTTATATTGGCAAGTGGCATATGGACACCCCGGAGGAGCGAACCCATGCTTTTCCCACTTGTGGTGCCACTGGTTGGGATGCTTATACCCCGCCTGGCAAGGGTCGTCAAGGCTTTGATTTCTGGCACTCCTATGGTGCGGCGAACAAACACAATTCAGGACAACACTATTGGGAAAATTCTCCTGAAAAAATCGTCACAGATAAGTGGTCGCCAGAACATGAAACAGATGTTGCTTTGGATTTTGTGTCAAAAAACAAAGAAAAGCCCTTTGCTTTCTTTATGTCATGGAATCCTCCACACCCACCCTATGAGGAAGTGCCACAAAAATATTTAGACCTATATCCAGAGGACGTACCTATGAAAGGAAATGTAGATACAACTCACATCGTCAACGAGCGCAGTCCTGTGACAGGGAATCCCCTCAGTGAAGAGGAGGTCAAATTGCGACATCGACAATATTATGCTGCTATTTCAGGTTTAGATGAGCAATTTGGGCGAATTATCGCTTATTTAAAGGAAAATAATCTGTTAGAAAATACTTATGTGGTTGTTTCTTCGGACCATGGGGATATGCTGGGCTCTCATGGTTATTCGGGAAAACACATTTGGTACGAGGAATCTTTGGGCATCCCCTTTCTGATTGGCGGTCCTTCTCTGCCTTCTGGTTGCTGCGAAACTGTGATTGGCACAGAAGATGTGATGCCAACTCTATTAGATTTGATGGGAATTTCTTGTCCGAATACAGTAGATGGTGAAAGTTGTGGAGAGGCGCTGAGAACTCTTGTGACCCAAAAAGAGAAATTTGCTTATTTGGGCTGTTTCCCAGGTGCCACAGAGTCTTATGTCAAAGATGGTCGTAATGTGATTCCACAAGATTTTGGTTGGCGAGGGATTCGCAGTCTGAAGCATACTTTTGCCGCTTTTATGGATTATGATTGCGATTATGATCGCCCGATAGAGTATTATTTTTACGATTTGGAAGCAGATCCGCTACAAATGAATCCCTTACGAGAAAATTTCAAGGATAATCCCATTGCCCTGCAGATGTATCAGGACTTAAAAAAGATACTAGAAAAACAACAGGATGGCTTCCTCCAATTTATGAAGGAGAGGTAAAAAAATGACATTTCAGAATCCGATTCTTCCTGGATTTTATCCAGACCCTAGTATTTGTCGGGTAGAAGATGATTTTTACTTAGTGACCAGTACCTTTGAATACTTTCCCGCAGTGCCAATTTTTCACAGCAAAAACTTGGTGAATTGGACACAAATTGGATTCTGTGTCACAGAGGAATCCTATCTGTCTTTAGAAAATGCCCCAAATAGTGGTGGAATCTATGCCCCTACCTTACGATATCATG
The DNA here is from genome assembly GCA_044432725.1 of Eubacteriales bacterium. Lineage (GTDB taxonomy): Bacteria > Bacillota > Clostridia > Oscillospirales > Oscillospiraceae > JAWXUK01. The sequence continues at coordinate 21,407 of JAWXUL010000011.1, read as the reverse complement.
AAGGCGTTTTTTATATGACCACGACTGATATTTCAGGAATTCGTAATTTCATTGTCACAGCCAGAGACCCAAAAGGTCCTTGGTCTAAGCCAATTTTGGTGGATTTCCCTGGAATTGATCCTAGTTTGTTCTTTGATGAGGATGGTAAAATTTATTATATGTCCACCTCTAAGATGGTGAAAGGAAAACAAACGACCCTTGTTGCAGAAATAGACATTGAAACAGGGGAAAGTCTTTCCGAAAAAAAGGAATTGTGGCAAGGAACAGGGGGCAGATTTCCAGAAGCACCACACATTTATAAAAAAGACGGCTGGTATTATGTTATTTTGGCAGAAGGTGGCACGTCAATGGGGCATATGGTTACCATGGCTCGCAGTAAAAATATCTATGGTCCCTATGAATCAGCCCCTCGCAACCCAATTTTCACCCACAGAGAACTCATTGCCACAAAAATACATGGCACAGGGCATATGGATTTGGTTGATGACCAACAAGGAAATTGGTGGGCAGTATTTTTAGGATTTCGCATGGAAGAAAAATATTTCCACCATTTGGGCAGAGAAACTTTTCTTGCCCCAGTTCAGTGGACAGAAGGAGAATTTCCAGTAATCAATGAGGGAAATCCTGTGGAACTTCTCTTAGATGAAGGAAAACTTCCCTTGCCCCCAGAGAATCAGAACTTCTCCTTTTATGATGATTTTTCCAAAGAAACCTTGGATTTATCCTATCAATTTTTGCGAAAGCCTTCTCTTGTCCCCTATCGTTTGGAAAAAGGTTTATTTCTGACTGGAAACGGAACCACTCTTCACCAAGAAGGAACCCCAAGTTTCATTGGTATACGGCAAAAACATTTTGCTTGTGATTTTTCTGTGGACTTTATCCTAGACAAAACGCCCACTTCCTCAGTGGGAATTACCGTATTTTACAACAATCATCGTCATTTTGATTTGTATTTCAAGGGGAATTCTGTCTTTTTGCGAAAAGAATTCGATGATTTTAATTTAATTGCAGGTGAAGTTCCTTATCAATCGAAGACAGCTACCTTGACAATTTCTGCAAGAAATACCCGATATTTCTTCTATTTAGAAGAAGAAGGTAAAAAAATAGAGCTCGGTAGTGGTTTGGCACGACACTTGTCTACAGAAGTGGGAATTATGAGTTTTACAGGCGTATTTTTGGGAGTTTTCTCAGAAACGCAAGAAGAAATTCAGATCAAAGCTCTACGTTATGAATAAAAGGAGGAAAAATGAAAAATTTAATTTTTATTTTCGCTGACCAATGGCGGCGTTCAGCCATGGGGATTGAAGGAACAGAAGCTGTCCTCACACCCAATTTTGATCAATTTGCCGAGGAAAATCTTCGTTGTACCCAAGCTGTCAGCACTTGTCCTTTGTGCTCGCCCCACAGAGCGTCGCTGTTAACAGGAAAGCACCCAATCAACACTGGTGTTTTTACAAACTGCAAGCCTGAACTTCCTATTTCCTTGCAGGATGAAGAAATTTGTATCAGCGATGCGTTAAAAGAATCAGGTTATGCAACTGGGTATATTGGCAAGTGGCATTTGGATGTGCCCGAAGCAAGGTCCAAGGCTTTCCCAAGTTGTGGTGCAAAGGGCTGGGATGCCTTTACCCCTGTGGGGAAAGGCAGACATGGTTTTGATTTTTGGTATGCTTATGGCGCAGCGAATAACCACAATTCAGGGCAACATTATTGGATGGATAGTCCAGAAAAAATCATCACCAATAAATGGTCCCCAGAGCATGAAACGGATATCGCTTTGGATTTCGTCGAGAAAAATAGAGAAAATCCTTTTGCTTTGTTTATGTCTTGGAACCCCCCTCACCCTCCCTATGAACAAGTTCCACAAAAATATTTAGATTTATATCCGGAGAATATCCCCTTAAAAGGAAATTCTACTTTAGAAAAATTTGTAAGTCACACACCAGAAGCAGATCACAACCACAAAGATCCAGAGCTAAACAAACAACATCTCCATCAATATTATGCTGCCATTTCTGGTTTAGATGAACAATTTGGACGGATTGTTTCTTATTTGAAAGAAAATAGTTTGTTTGAAGATACTTATGTGGTGGTCAGTGCTGACCACGGGGATATGATCGGTGCTCATGGCATGGTGGGAAAACACGTCTGGTACGAAGAATCTATCGGCATTCCTTTTTTAATTTCAGGTGTGGGCAAAGGTGTTTGTGATACTGTGATTGGCAGTCCTGATGTGATGCCAACTCTCTTGGAGCTAATGGATTTGCCCATTCCTGATACAGTTGAAGGGGAAAGTTGTGTTTCTAGCATGAAAAAAATTGACCATCAAGAGGAAAAAGTTTGTTATTTGGGTTGTGTGCCAGGACTGAAGTATTACTTAGAAGAGTTTTCGAAAACTACTTTAGACAATCGAGATTTTGGTTGGAGAGGTATTCGCACAAAAAACCATTGTTTTGTGGTAGAGTTGGGGTATTTGCCAACAGAAACCCCAAAATGCAAGTATCATTTATATGACTTAAAATCAGATCCACTGCAAATGTCCCCTTTAGAGGGAAATCCACAGAAGAATCCTTTGGCAAAAGAATTGTATCAACAGTTGTTTGGATTTTTGCAAGAACAAAAGGACGGCATCGTGAAATATCTAGAAGATTTTTGAATTTAGGAGTGATATTAAGATGAAAAAATTTGAAGAGAAAAGAGAAATCACCTCTGACGAGGTGGCAACAGCTTTAAAAGTCGCTGTATCTCAAGTTGAACGGAATATTCCTGATTATTCTTCTCAATTCAAAGCTTGCGTCAGTGTGAATGGAGTCTACCCTAAAACAGAGAACGTAGACTGGACCACTGGTTTTTGGACAGGAGAAATATGGCTTGCCTATGAAGAAAGTGGTAACGAAGCATTAAAAACAGCTGCCTTGGAACAAGTTGACAGCTTTCTGCATCGGATTGAAAATAAAATTCAGGTAGAGCATCATGATATGGGATTTTTATTCTCCCTTTCCTGTGTGGCTGCCTATCAATTAACAGGAAGTGAAACGGGAAAAAAAGCAGGTATTTTAGCGGCAGAACATCTGATTTCTAGATATCACGAAAAAGCGAAATTCATTCAGGCTTGGGGTGCTGTGGGAGAAGATGGTGAAACTCGTTTAATCATTGATTGTTTGCTCAATGTCCCCTTACTTTATTGGGCAACAGAGGTAACTAAAGAGCAAAAATATGCAGATATTGCAACAAACCATATCAAAACATCCCTTGATACAGTGATACGAGAGGATTTTTCGACTTATCATACTTTCTTTTTTGACAAAGAAGGGAAACCCAGTCATGGTGTTACAAGACAAGGCTATCGTGACGATTCTGCATGGTCTAGGGGGCAAGCATGGGGGATATATGGAACAGCCTTAGCTTATCGATCTGTACCAGATCCAAAGTATTTTGATATATTTTATGGAGTCACGGATTATTTTCTTTCTCATTTACCTTCTAATCTGATTCCATACTGGGATTTTACTTTTACAGATGGGTCAGAGGAACCATGGGATTCTTCTGCAGCTGTGATTGCAGTTTGCGGCATGTTAGAGATGTCTAAATACTTGCCACAAGAAAAGGCAAACTACTATACATCCATGGCAAAGAAAATTCTTCTCGCAGTGGTAGAAAATTGCAGTATTTCCAATGATTCAAACAGTAATGGTCAAATAAATATGGGTACTTATGCCAGAAAAAGTCCCTTTAATCCTTGTAATGACCGTGGTTTGAATGAATGTAATACATGGGGAGACTTTTTTTATTTAGAAGCTTTGACGAGACTCACAAGAGATTGGAACCTGTATTGGTAGGAGGAAAAGTATGTCTTTCAGTATGAAAATTTTAAACTCTGGGAAAACAATCGCAACAAGTTCCCCTTGTGGACAAGGGATTTCTTTGGTGCATACTACAAAATATCAGGAAAAAGATGTGATACTACTAGAAGTAGGAGGAGAATATGGATTTTATTGGGTAAAACTAGATGAAGCTATGGCTGAAACTTTGGTTTATGTCTCAAAACGTGAGGAAGGTGGTATCCTTCGTTTTCCCATTCCTTTTGACAAAGATGCTGTTTGTTATCCCCCAAAAGCTTTTGTCGGAGATTTGCATGTGCTCACAGCAAGAAAAGCAACAGAAGCAGAAATAAATGGGAGAAAAAATCTTAGTATGAACCCTTATGACCACCATCAAAATGACTGTTTCTACCCCCATAGTAAAGCAAATGTAGAAACTAGAAACGAAGCTGTATTTGCTTCTAGAAATGCGATTGATGGTGTGTTCAACAATGATTCTCACGGCAAGTACCCCTATAGTTCTTGGGGGGTGAATCGTGATCCAGAGGCAGCATTGACCCTTGAATTTGGTCGAGAAGTTGTAGTTGATGAAGTAAAAATCACACTCCGAGCTGATTTTCCCCATGATAATTTTTGGGTGCAAGGTGAAATTTCTTTTTCCGATGGAAGTACTGAAATTTTGAAATTTGTAAAGTCAGCACTTCCACAAAGTTTTCCCATGAAACCTCGAGTCGTGACAAACTTAGTTCTATTCAAACTCATCAAATCTGATGATCCATCCCCTTTTCCAGCCTTAACCCAAATAGAAGTATACGGAACAGAAAAGTTATCATAAGGAGTAAATAATATGGAAATTCGTTATTCAGCCAATCAAAAAGACTTTAAGCGCTACACTACAGAAGAAGTTCGCGAGGAATTTCTCATCGAAAATCTCTATGAAGCAAATAAAGTCATATCAGTCTATTCTCATGTAGATAGAATGGTCACTTTAGGATGTATGCCCACGACAGAAACTGTGTCTATTGACAAAGATTTGGATATCTGGGCAAATTTTGGCACAAGTTTCTTCTTGGAACGCCGTGAAATTGGTATTTTCAACTTAGGGGCAGAAGGAACTATTAACGCAGACGGCAAAGAATACAAATTGAATTACAAAGACTGTTTATACATTACCATGGGGACAAAAGAAGTCACTTTCCAAAGTAAAGACGGAACTAAACCAGCGAAGTTTTATATGGTTTCAGCACCTGCCCACTGTTCTTACGAGACAAAATTATTGACCATTGGAGATGCCAACAAAAGAGAACTTGGTGAATTAAAAACTTCTAACAAACGTTCTTTGTATCAATTTATTCACCCTGATGTATTAAAAACTTGCCAACTGTCCATGGGTATGACGATTTTGGAAGAAGGGAGCGTCTGGAATACAATGCCTTCCCACACACATGAACGTCGTATGGAAGTTTATACTTATTTCGAAGTACCAGAAGGTCAAGTTGTATTCCATATGATGGGAGAGCCACAAGAAACCCGTCACGTGGTGATGAAAAACGAAATGGCAGTGATTTCTCCTTCTTGGAGTATCCACTCTGGTGGAGGTACCTCTGCTTATTCCTTTATCTGGGCAATGGGGGGAGAAAATCAGGCTTTTGATGATATGGATAGCTTCTCGCCCACGGAAATGAAATAATAGGGAGAAGATTATGAACAATATATTTGATTTAACAGGAAAAATATCTTTAGTCACTGGAGGTGCTCATGGCATTGGTTTTGCCATGGCAGAGGCTCTTTCAAATGCTGGCGCAACCTTAGTCTTTAACTCAAGCTCTCAAGAGAGTATGGAAAAGGGACTGGAAGCTTATGAAAAAATTGGAATCAAAGCCCATGGTTATGTTTGCGATGTGACAAATGAAGCACAAGTTTCTGATATGGTAAAGAAAATTGAACAAGAAGTGGGTGTTATTGATATTTTGGTGAACAATGCTGGTATCATCAAACGAATACCTATGTGTGAAATGTCTGCAGAAGAATTTCGTCAAGTCATTGATGTGGATTTAGCGGCACCTTTTATCATGGCAAAGGCAGTGATTCCTTCTATGATTACCAAAGGTGGTGGAAAAATCATCAATATTTGTTCTATGATGAGTGAATTAGGCAGAGAAACGGTGTCTGCTTATGCCTCTGCAAAAGGTGGACTTAAAATGCTGACACGTAACATTTGTTCCGAGTATGGTCATAAAAACATCCAGTGTAACGGACTTGGCCCAGGGTATATTGCCACACCACAAACTGCACCTCTTCGTGAACCTCAAGCAGATGGATCTAAACATCCCTTCGATACCTTCTTAATGGCAAAAACACCAGCAGAACGTTGGGGAACCCCTGAAGATTTGGCAGGTCCCGCTGTCTTTTTGGCTTCTGAAGCATCAAACTTTGTCAATGGACACGTTTTGTATGTGGATGGTGGTATTCTTGCCTATATTGGAAAACAACCATAAAAGGAGAAAAGGATGGGTACAACAAAATTAACCATAGAGGGTAGAAAATTTCGTGTTAATGGCAAACTGACCTATGAAGAAATTCCTGAAAGTAAGGAAAAGATGCGAGGTTTGTTAATGAATGCTCGCTTTATCCAAGGACTTTTTGAAAGTGATAACCCTGTTTTTCAATCTCGTTACGGAAAAAACTTTGATCCTGACACAAATACAAGTGAAATGATCGAGGCACTCCCCCAGTGGTATGCAAAAGGACTGCGATGTATCACAGTCGGCATGCAAGGGGGTGGTTCTTGCTTTACTGTTAAGGGAGAAGAGATGGAAAACAACCCCTTTTCTTTCGATGGTTTAGAGATTGACTTAAACTATTTGAATCGTTTAGACCGCATCATCACTGCTTGTGACAAACTAGGTATGGTTGTGATTGTTAGTTATTTTTATGGGGCAAACACCAGAAATCTAGATGGAGCACAGGCAATTTTGAATATAGTTCGTAAAATGTCACGTATTTTGAAAGACAAAGCCTATACAAATGTGATGATTGAAGTGGCAAATGAATACAATTTAAGTTGCTTTAACCACTTACCTATCATCAAAGAACCACAAGGAATGGTCGCATTGATTGACCTTGCAAGAGAGTGTTCTGGAGGAATGTTGGTTGGATGTTCCCCTTATGGAGGCACCTTGGATGAAGAAGTTTGTAAAGCCAGCGACGTTGTGTTCCTTCACGGAAACGGTCAAAGTAGAGGCAAATTATATAACTTAATTTGCCGAGCACAAGAATTTGCAGGAGAGAAACCCATCGTAATCAATGAAGATTCTCAGGCACTTGGACAGTTGACTGTTTGTGAGGAACTTGCTACTTCTTGGGGATATTACAACAACATGACAAAACAGGAGCCACCTTGTGATTGGGGAATTACAGAGGGGGAGGATCGTTTTTTTGCATATCGAATGGCAGAAATGATTGGTATACGGCAAGAACCCATCCCTGAGTCTGAGTGGTATTATTTTCAGGGACTAGAACCTCATATGCATTATCAAAACCAACGATTTCCCAGAGTTGCCTCCTTGTATCCAGAGAAAATCAACTTTGTACGATTTTTTCAAAATGATAAGCTAATTTATGTGGCATATGATGAAAGCTTTTTAGTAAATTATGTAGAAAATTGGTGGCAAAAGTCAGTGTTGACTGAAACTGGAGACATTTGGAAGGCAGAGCTGCACCTACGTTGTGGAGAAGTCAAAGTCTTAGAGCAAAGAATCGAAAATTTATGAGTTTAGACTTTAGAGATGTCATGATGGAAGGGTAAAATACTTGACATCATACCTTCATCTTGGAATATTTTTAGAATTTCAGCAAAAAACCAGAGTATATGAATACTCTGGTTTTTCTTGTCATAAGAAATCTTACGAAGGTTTGTTTGTATAGGTCAAATAAGGAAAAGTTGCTTCCCAAGTTTGATACATCATGTCTGTGGCAATTAAGCCCACAAAAGACCCTGTGAAGCCACCTGCAAATTCATCAGACAAAATCCCCATGGGAAGGACAGGACCGATGGGATAAAATAATTTATCATCATAGCTGTAATAATATTGTAATTCTTCATAATCAACCACAGCTCGAAGGTAAATACAGTTAAATTCTTTTAATTTGACTGAATATTTTGTATATTCTTCTCGGGCGCCTTGTTTTCCTTCCAATATTCCTAATGCCAAAGAATCATGACTTTGACTATAATACAGTCGCAAGAAATAAAAATTTTCATTGTTGTAATAGTTGGTTAAACCTGCCATTTGTAAATGATTTTCAGGTTTTGTAACTAGTTTAGTATCTACTTGAAACGAAAAAGCATTGGATTTTCTAGCCAATAGCGAGGTATGATATTTACCGAAAAGAGAGCCTCTGCCTCGGAGGGAAAGTCCTTCTTTGGTCACTTTCACCCACTCATCTGAGAGAGGACAGCGAGGAGCATAATAATAGTTTGGTATATTCTGCGTAAAATCATCATGCACCACACCTTCTTTGGCAGGATAACAAGAAGAAGGACGAGTATTTCGTGGTTTTGGGGTGTATTCTTCGGCTATGATGTCCCCATTGTTAAGAAAAATCCAATCATCTTTCCAAATACACTGCTGAATTCCAGTTTCACGTCCTAAAACGGAATAATGTTCCTCACCAATGGGGCGTGATAAAAGATGTGTACAATAGGTTTCACCTTCTGGGGTTTCCACTAAATTCCCATGACCTGCTTTTTGGAGCACTTGTCCCTTTGCATATCGCCAAGGTTTTGCAGAATTTGGGATTCCTATTTCATCGAAATCTTCACGATAAGAAGTAAGTAAGGGGTTGTTTGGCGCTGGTTCATAGGGACCTGTCACCTTTGTTGCTCGAGAAACGGTAGTGCAATGTCCATAACCAGTCCCTCCTTCGGCAATCAAAAGATAGTAAAATCCATTACGGTAATAAAGATTTGGTCCCTCGGCACAACCTCGTTTGCTTGCTCCTGTAGAAAGAATATGAACATTACCCACTAAAATGCTCTTTTCTCGATCGTATTCTTGGAGAATAATTCGTCCGGGATGGGTGTAATGTTGTCGAAATTCCCATTCTAGGCTGACGACATAGGATTTACCATCAACATCATGAAAAAAACTAGGGTCAAAGCCAGAACTAGAGAGATACTTTGGTTTTGACCAAGTATCTCTTGGGTGTGTTGCTGTGATGACAAAATTTTCAATATCAAAATTATTCTGTTGAAATCCATAGACCAAGGAATAACTGAGGTAAAACAGTTGGTTTTCAGCAGAAAAAGAAAGTGCTGGTGCCCAAATCCCACATGCCGAAGAAATTCCTTGTAAATCTCTCTCTTCCAAAAGGGCGTGACATACCAATTCCCAATGTTCTAAATCAGTCGAACGATAAATTGGCAGTGCTGGAAGCCACTCAAAGGAAGAAGTGACCAAAAAATACTCTTCCCCCACCCTAAGGATAGATGGATCTGGATGAAATCCAGTTAAAATTGGGTTATGAATCATAATAATACCTCTCTTAAAAAAAATTTAGGTTCACTATCTCAAAAGTCATAGGAGATTCTAAGTCCTTCAATTATTGTTACAAAGGGAAAAACGAATTCAAAAAAAGTTAGGGCAACACTTCACAAGCCCTCATTCCTAACTTTGGAAGAACGGGAATTATGAGGTATTGCCATACACAAGAAAATTATGGCTCTATTCCCTTTCTAAAAGTATATACCCTATATAAAATGAAGTCAACACTTTTTACGAGAATAAATATTGTTCTCTAAATTGCACAAATTTATGTCATCCCATCTGGAGTGGTATTTTCTGTTGTTTTTTCTCTACCTTCATCGGATCAATTTCCCCTCTGGTGACAACTATTATAACAGATAGTACTAGTAATGAGGTAGAAAATGAAAAAGGGAAATATAATTCTTTCAGGTGTTCTGTTTCGGCTAAAACTGGAATATCAGCATTTAGTTTTGGTAATGCTTGGGTCATTTTACCAAATCTTTTTTCGCACTTTCATTTAAGCTTATATCAATTTATGCTTATACTAAGTCCACTTAAAAATACATTCCACTCAAATCAGGTAGATATGAGTGAAATGTATGAAAGATTCCCCGATTGATTGTCTATAGAATTTAGTTAGATTGCACCAAGACAAGAACACCCTCTGAAGGTATTTCAAATTCTTCCCCTAGTTGATTTCCTGTGTACAGATCTGTCATATCTACTTTGTTTCCATTCTCTGTAATACTAATTTTCCCAGTAGTGTTGCCAAGATTTAAAATAACCATAACGTTTTCTCCTTGCGCATTTGTGGTTACTCGCCACAAACAGGCATCTAAATCATTACCATTTGTTTCGCTCAGTATCAATTCAGGTTGAGTCACTTGTTTCAAAGCTTCTTCTCGCACCTCTGCTGATGTATTAGCCGTAATGATATTTCCATTACTTACAGAAAGAGAAGTTGTTCTTGGTACTTGATATTCATTGTACTTTAAACTGACATCATCAATCACAATGGTGCCACCTGCATCTAAGTAACTTTGTAGTGCTTGGACCTCACCATCTGTCACATATTGGGTTTCTCTCACAATGATGACATCCCACAGAGAATTATCTTGTTGGTTTATGATATTTTCTGTGGCAAACCCAACAGACAGACCATCAAAATAGAGATTTCCATAAGTTTAAACACTTTTTCCATATGGTCGTGTTTATTCAAGACAGAAGTCTCTGAATAAAACACGCGCATTGGCTTTTCGGCTTCTTGAAAGTTTAAAAAAATATCAGAGTAAGCATTTAAATCCATCATTGTTTGTGAAACAGCGTTTACAACTCTAGGTTGAGAAGAAACAGATCCAGGAAAGGCATTGCTTAGTCCACTTTCATGCCCCACTTGTGTCATATGTTCATCCAAAGAACCATCAGGATTTCGTGACCAATACCAATGCAAATTTGCATCCATGCCCAAAACGGTCCCAAGCCAAATAGTAGACTCTACATATTCAGCAGTCATTTCTAAATCTCGATATTGTGTTGTTGAGAGAAAGTGACCTTCTGAATTTAATCTGCCTTTTTCAGGTGCCACACTAGAAGTAAAATCATAAGTCATCAGTTCTTGCCAGTAATAGGCATAACGATTTTCCCAAGACTGCGTGGTTGTTTGTCGTAAATCTCTTTATCTTATTTTCACATATCCCCTAAAATTGTGGTCAATTCGCTCATAGCCTCAAAATTTATACCATGGCTATGGTTTTCTTCCACAAATAAATCAGGCATTGCTTTGATAGAAGTAAGGGCATTGGGGTCATATTCTAAAATGCCATCTTGCAAGAAAGTGAACCATTCCATCCCTCGATCCATATTGAACATACAATAATCATAATAAACAGGAGAAATAAATTCTCCAATTCGGAAATTTAATTCATAGACTTTATCAGTTATTTCTTTCCCAAACCATACTTCCACTTTATTTTCTTCTCCAGAGATAAAATGGGAAGGAGGAACAAACACAGAAACACTCTCAGAACCTAGATTAAACCAGCTCATCGCTTGAATACGCCCTTGTCCTTCTGCACCAGACACATTAATGCACAAGTTATTTCCCTTTAAAGTCGTATCCATTTTCATCGAAATCACAAGACCTTTTTCACTTGCTTCTGCCACTTGTTCCGGTGTTAGATAAAAATATTGATCAAAAGCAATGCTTGTGTCTACTTCAACAAAGGTTTTTCCTTCTTCTTCTGCAGTGGGGAGAGAAATGAGGTCAATAATGGAACCTTCTGTGGCAGAATTGACAATAGGACGCTCATATAATTGGTCTGAGCCTGCAGGGTAGTATAAATCCCCTTTTGCCATTGGTACTTTTACATTTACTTCTTGAAAATTTTATATTCACTGCCCCAATTTTCATTGAGTTTTTCTATGGTTTCATAGCGGGCATGAAGCCATTCTTGGAACTTGGCAATGGTGTGTGTGGAAACATCTGCAGTCACTGCCCAATGCCCAGTGCCGCTGACCCAATGTGGTTCATTATGCAAAACATATCCAAGATTGATATAATTTTTTTCGTCCATAACAGGAATATAATTTTCAAAAACAGTAGACCAAGCATCTCGAATCAATGGATTATCAATGTCATAGGCGGAAAAATAACTTGTTCCCTTATTTGCTTCTGAGTCCATTTCTAGTATCCACTGTGGAAGAGGGCCATGCCATAACATCCCAAACCCCACGCCTGTATCCTCTGTGTTTTTCATTTCCTCTAAGCGATAGGTGTCAAGATCTCCTTCCTGATTCAGCACAGAATTTGGCGCCAAAGCTGGTGGGGAAATCACATTACCTAAGAAATCATTGTATAAAGTTGGATCATTTTCTGGAGTTTCAAAGGGTTTTGAGAAATAATCATGAAGAAAGTAAACTTGCCCATTTGCTTGGATGTTGCCATCCACAAAAGATACTTCCTCCCAAGGGACTCTTGGGTAATCAGGTCTTGTGATTGCACCTGATAACACCTGTTGAAGCTCTGCAATGGATGTTTCTACCATGGCGATTACCTCGTCACGCTGAAATTCTGGCAGATAATCTTCAGGATTGCCACTGAGTTTACTGCCGTCAGCATTCACAGTTAAGCCCATGGCTTGGGTAAATCGCTCATATTGTAATTTGATAATGTCTTTATTCGCTGCGTCCCAACTGGCATACTTTAAAAATTCGTTGGCAAAAAAGATGGTGGATTCCTCTTTGAAAAAGTCAATTTCTTTTTCTTTGGCTTGTTCCATCAAGTCTTCTAAAACAGCAATTTTTTCTCTTGCGATCGTTTCCTTACTGTTTTCTTGATCACTGCTTCTCATATCCAATAATTCCTCTCTGACTTTATCCAAAATCACAACCGCCTCCCCCAGATTGAGTACGTCTTTCCCTGCGAAGGTGTTATTTCCTTTTCCAAGTAAATAACCTTTCTCTTTCACAGCAGAAACGCTTTCTTTTGCCCATGGACTTATCGCATCATGATCTTGAAAATAAACTTCTTCACTCCCTTTGATATCCGTAAGAAGCGTAATAAAAACAGCCACTTGCTCTCTTGTGATGGAGGAATGTTCTTTTAAATCCTGCAAGCCATTGATTTCTTGTATTGTTTCAAGGGTAAAATCTTTTTCAGTGATTTTATTTGCCATTTCAACAAACTCAGCAGTAGTTATGACTCTTTCAGGAGATGAACCCTCTTCCTCTAGTAGTCCAGCACTTACCCAGTTTGTTAGCGTAGTATCTGCCCAATGAGCTTGGGTATTTTGAACGGCACTTGTGATCAATAATCCAGAAAGTGCAACAGCACCTACTTGTTTTACGAAATTTTGATACGACATAATATGATTCCTTACATAAATTTAGATTTTCCAAACACTAATTCCATTAAATATAGTAAATTAAATAGAAAGAGTATCAAAACAGAATCATGAACCAGATTCTTTCTAAAAAAAGCAATCTCCTCGTGAAAGGAAATTGCTTTTAATAGAGGTTCACTTCAGGGCATTAGTCAGCAGTTAATACTTTATACTGTTCTGTATAATCCTCACAAAGTCTGATCCACCTTTTTCGCTGTACCACTCATCATAAATTCCTTCCAAAGTTCCTTGGTCAATGACCCCCATCACATAGTCATTAGAACCAATACAAATAAAATAGCGTTCAAATAGGAATTCCAATTTCCTACTGCATAAAACAAAGCAACAGTGGCAAGCACAGGCTTGGCAAGAGGTAAAATGATTTGCCAGTAAATACGAAAATCACCTGCACCATCACATTTTGCAGATTCTCTTAGTTCTGTTGGAATAGATTGAAAATAATTCTTTACCAAAATTAAGTTGTAAGTAGAAATCTTTTGTGGAATCAACAAGGACCACCATGTATCTAATAGATTTAAACGCTTCACGTTCAGATAACCAGGAATGAGTCCAGGGTTGAAAATCATGGTAAATACAAGAAGAAACATAATCAGTGACCGACCATGCAAATCAGTATGTGCCAAAGGATATGCTAGTAATGTGGTTGCAATCATAGAAAATGTGGTTGCAACCATTGTTGTCCAAGTAGAATTCCAAAGAGATCTAGGGAAAGTAGGTGTATCTAAAATATATTGAATCGCAGAAAAAGAAAACTCTTTTGGAAAGAGCAAAAAACTACTTGAAGCCATATCAGCTGGGGAAGCAATGGCGCAAGCCACCACATGAATCAATGGAATTAAACAGGATAATGCACTCATTGACAGTAGAATATAGATGATGACATCAGCAATCTCAATCTTTTTATTTTTCATAACATGTAGCCTCACTCTCTTAAATAATTTTATTGTCGCTAATTTTTCCTGAAATCCAGTTTGCAGTTAAAACTAAAATAAGTCCCACAACTGATTTGAACATCCCCATGGCTGTTGCAAAGGAAAAACGTCCTGCGCCAATTCCTTGACCATAGATAAAGGTATCAAACACATCGCCAACACTGGAATTAGAAGTATTCACCATCAAAAATAGTTGATCAAAATTTGAACTCATCACAGCCCCCACACTTAGAATCAACATAGTAGAAATGGTTAAGCTGATTCCAGGGATTGTGATATAAAACATTTTTTGCCAGCGATTCGCACCGTCGATATCTGCGGCTTCATAAAGAGAAGAATCAATAGAAGCAATGGAAGCAAGATAAATAATAGAACCCCAACCAGCACTCTTCCAGATGCTTTGACCCACAACCAAAGGACGAAACCAGTCATTACTAATTAAAAAAGGTGTTTTTTCTCCTGTCAATTCAAATAAAAGGGTATTGATGCCACCATCCAAGGAAAACATTTGGTAAGTAATACTCGCCACAATCACCCAAGAGAAAAAATGTGGGATATAGATAATACTTTGCACCGTACTTTTGAACCAAGCTGTCCGTACCTCGTTTAGTAAAAGAACTAAGGCAACACCTCACAATCCCTCATTTCCAAATTACTTCAAAAAATGTCCCACAAATTCGCTGAAATTTTCGGCAATCCACAAAGGATTACGCTCAAATTTCAACTTTTTGCGAACCATTTTTTCTTGAAATTTGAAAACGGGAATTATAAGGTGTTACCCTAAAATAATGGGAACAAAGAAACCAATCCCCAGATTTAGGAAAGAAATAATTAATGTATTATATAAAATACGAGTAAAGTCCGAGCTTTTGAACATCATTTCAAAGTATTTCAGCGCAACAAATTCCTCTCCACGTATAGAGCCCATAGGAGAATATTCATGAAAAGCCAGTAGCAGTCCTTCCATGGGCATATAAGCGAATACGAAATAATACACAAGACCGGGAATCATCATGATATAGAGCATGGGGTGCTTCATCACGTAACGAAGCGTGGTGTCATGATTGATTCCACCCTGCTGATTCTTTTTAGATAAACTCATAACAAACCTCTTTTCTTCCTCATAAAAAATAAATCTTCAAACCATGGAATACGACTCAAACAAGGGCAGACTGGACACGAGTCCACATTGCTCAAAAAAATATGTACTCTTCTTTGGCATTTGATTTTTCTTGCAATGTAAACCCGAGTACAGTTTTCATGTGTTTACTTTAGCATAGAAAGATTATACTGTCAAGAAAAAATTAAAAATAAGAAAAAAATGACACAATAAACAAAAATAGAAGATAGAAATTGTGCATTGTCACTAAGTCCATAGATAAATAACGAGATTGATTCTAAACGACAGCAACAAAGGTCGTTTGGTCAAAATTTTTTTATTTATCATAATGATACAAATTTTGATGAGACATTTATCTATTTTTAACCAGAATCGAAATATTTCTTTTTTGTTCTTGACAGAAAAAGAAATATGTGCTAAATTAGTTGTAAATAACTAAACTCGGATTTATAAGTGAGAGGTGTTTTATATGGCAAATAGAAAAGATGTGGCGAAAGAAGCCAACGTTTCTACCACTGCTGTTTCCTATTATACCAATGGTAACGGATATGTCAGTGAAGAGAAGAGACAGAGAATTAAAGTGGCAATTCAAAAACTTGGATACAAACCAAATCCTGTTGCCAAAAATTTGAAAATGAAAAATTCAAAACAACTTGCTTTTCTATTTACTGAATTTTCAAATCCCTATCACTCCCAATTAGCCGATACAGCTATGGTGACTGCCAAAAACAATGGTTACACCACCTTGGTTGCGAATTATGTAGATGATGAGTATGTCCTTGATTTATGCAGTTATATGATAAGTGGCGTTTTGGTGTGTACCTATGATGTATCAGAGGAAGCCTTAAAAAAAATAGCCGATGAAATGAAAATCCCTGTTGTGATTTTAGGAAGCAGTCCGACAAATTTTGAAAGCCCTCTGGTTTCAAGAATTACTTTCAATTATCAAATTGCCACTGAAGAAATACTAGCACACATGAAAAAGTATCATAAAAAGAAACTTGCATATATTGCATATGAGGAGGATAACTCCACAGAAGAATACACAGATGCAAAACTTGAAGTTCTCGAAAATATTGCGAAAACAAACAAGATACCATTATCATTACAAAAAGTTTTCGTTAATATTCAGGATATCGAATCAGTGACCCACTTGATGCAAGAGCTATTTACGAAAAAAAATAAAAAGCCAGAATTATTGCTGTGTTTGAATAATTCTATTGCCTTGGTGGTGCTGAATTCCTTGGCCGAATTAGGAATTTCTCCTCCTGAGGATGTAGAGGTGATCGCCTATGACGATACTACCTACTCACGCATTTGTGTTCCTAAACTCACAGTAGTTGATTTAGAGGCATCCTATATTAGCCAATTAGCAACAGAAGTACTGATTAAAAAGTGCCAAAACGAAAAAGTTTATGATGTACAAATTAGTCCTAAGTTAATTTTTAGAGATTCCACCTTACCTGAGTAGAAAAAATCTGCTCAGGTGCTATTTTAATGAGTATGCACTCGAGTACTTAAAAAATATATAATTAAGAAAAAAAAGATGAAGGCTATGTCCACAAGAAAAATAACCGTATTATCTGATTTTTGGAAATTTCATCACAGTCTTTCCACGGAACGTGAACCTTGGGTTACGCAATCTAAGACATTTGATTTTGATGACAACACATGGAAAGAGGTAAAAGTCCCCCACGTTTGGGCGATAGAAGGAAACTTTTCTCCTGAGCATGACGCTCAGTACGAAAAAGTGATTGCTGATGGCATCCTGAGTGAAACAACCCACATAGGACGAACAGGGGGACTGCCCATCTATGGTTTTGGTATTTATCGCAGAAAGTTTATGCTGCAAAGAGATACAAAAAATGTTTTTATAGAATTTGATGGTGTCATGTCAAACTCCGAAATTTATGTCAACAGAATCTATGTTGGGGGGCGTCCTTATGGATACAGCTCCTTTTCTGTAGATTGTACAAAAGCAGTGAAATTTTCTGAAGAAAACTTGTTAGTTGTTGTGGCTAACCCAAAAGAAAGTGCCTCTCGTTGGTACACAGGTGCTGGTATTTATCGTCCTGTTCGTTTGCTTGAAACCCAAGAAGCTTATGTGGACTTTAATGGAACTTTTGTAAGTTCTAGGTTGATAGATGGTATACAACTTTTGGCATCAACAACCCTGATAAGGCGATCAGTTTAGGTTTTTGTGATCAAGTGGATGTCATTGGCTTTAATTATCATGCCTTTAAGTATGAAAAATACTTAAAAGAGCATCCTAATTGAATTATCTATGGTAGCGAAACTGAAAGTACCAGAAGTACTCGTGGTTATTATCCACAGCCAGTAGTAGAAGACTTTACAACTAGCCCCAACCCTACTGGGAAACTTAGTTCTTATGATAACGTAGGTCCTCATTGGGGGTATTCTGTGGAGAAAGAATTTGCAGGACAAGACCAATCTCCAGAAATTTTGGGGCAATTTACATGGACAGGCTTCGACTATCTAGGAGAACCAACACCATTTCGTAATCAGTGGCCTGCTCATGTTTCTTATTTTGGCATTTTTGATTTAGCAGGAATCCCGAAAGATCGTTATTATATCTATAAAGCGAGATGGAGTGAAGAACCAGTCGTTCATCTTCTTCCCCATTGGAATTGGGAAGGATATACAAAAATAGAAGTGCATTGCCACAGTAATGCAGATTCAGTGGAGTTGTTTGTCAATGGCAAATCACAAGGGGTGGCTAAAAGAGATTTCAATAGAATTCTTACGATTGACTCAGAAAAATGCCATGAAATTCCACGATATCGCTTTATCTGGAAAGAAGTTCCTTATGAATCAGGAGAAATTCTAGCGGTAGGGTTTGATGAAAAAGGAGATATACTAGGAAAACATTTGGTCAAAACAGCAGGTGACCCTTTTAAAATTGTATTGATTCCTGAAAAAACAAGTATATTTAGTGATGAACTAGCTTTTGTTCGTGTCCAAATTGTGGATAAAGAAGGTAACCTATGCCCCAATGCTTCACACAAAATAATTTTTTCAGTCACTGGTGCAGGGGAATACGTGGTTGCAGACAACGGCTCTCAAACATCCATTCGTCCTTTTTATTCTGATACTTGTCCTGCTTTTTATGGTCAGTGTGTTGCTGTGGCAAGGGGGAAGGAGACTGGACTGCTAGAAATAAAAGCCTCTGGATTAGGTTTAGAACATGCAACGACTGGTGTTTTTGTGAATACGCCAATTCTATCCCATTGTAACAAATGCTTGTTATAGCTATGAGAAAGGGAAGTCAATGAAAAAAAAGTTAGCAGATATTACGGAAGAAACCTTGATAGAAATGATCAAAAATAACATTTATCATAAAAAAGATTATTTTCCATGTGAAGGGGAACTAGTCAAAATCCTTGGTGTTTCTCGTACAACAGTGCGGCAAGCAGTTCTGTCTTTAGAAGTTCGAGGTTTTTTACAACGTTGTCCTGGAAAAGGCTTGTTCATTGTAGATAGTACCAACGAAGTCATGAAACGTACTTTTGCTGATATGTTTCAAAAAGAAAAAGATTTACTCTTAGATATTTTTGAATTATCATTGGAACTTGAACCATTTTTTGCAAAAACAGCTGCAAAGTCGGCTTCTTCTGAGGACATTTTAAAGATGGAGGAGTATGTGGAAACCATGAAATCCAATCGTATTTCTGAGAAAGAATATCAAAAAGCTGACTTAGGATTTCACAGTTTGATTGCTAAGGCTTCCGGTAATAGGATACAGCATACTCTCGTCGATGCTTATTTTCCTATTTTACAAGAAGAAAGCATTTTAATGAATAAAATGTCCAAAGATGAGGCAAATCAATTTCATCAACGGATTTTAAACGCAATAAAAAGCAAAAATGGAGGCAGTGCATTCCAATATATGAAGTTACACCTTCGTTCGATGCAATACTCTTTAGAGATATGCTCCTAGTGGTTCATCCAAAAAGAAAAACAGGATAACGCAAGAAATCTCTGGACTAGCAACGTGCCACAGTGCCATCCTCATAGCGTAAGGCAGGTGCTTCTTAACTACCATCATATGGTCAGATGTTCTAAACAGATTTCGGCCACTTCTTTCCCTAATTCTGGCTTATCACTTAGTTTAGGGGACCTCTAAAAACTCTTGGGGGACAAGAGTACAAAATTTTTTGTTCTTAGATTGTTCTGAAAAAGTTCTTAATCCTTGGTGGATTCAGAACTTTTCATGGCGAAAATAAGGGCGAAGGAATTATTTTATTGTTGTTTAGGGTTTTTAGAGGTCCCTTTAATATATCCTTAAAAACAGGCTTGATTCACAGCAACATAACAACCTAATCAAAGGAACATGATGTGATAGTTTTACATGAACTTTCTGGCTCTTGATTGCTAGAAGAACCATCGCAAAAATCAGAGAATGCACGGCTATCTGGCTCTTCTGTTGAGCTCCATCATCTGAACAATCGTAAAAATTTTGGAGGATGTGAATTCGTAACATAAGTTCTAAATCGTAGGGTTTGTTTCCTCTTTTTCCTGCATCGTAGTGTGGTTCGACCAAGGATATCCCCTTTGTTTATGGTATGAGAATGTTTATTGGAGAAAGGAATTCCTGTTATTCGTTTACGGGGGAGTGGGGAGCTCTTCTGAAAATGATGTCAAGCTAAGGATCCCCTTTGTGCTAAGCGCACATTCTTTATCCCACAAAATTTCTGAAAATACATCCTCACCCAGAGTACCGATATAGTTGAAATGTGTATCTAAATATCCGGAAATCACTGTCCAAGTCATCAATATCCCCTCCTTATCTTGGTTATAGTTTATCATATTGTATTTTTTTGTCAATGAAAATGGGGTAATGGTGGAAAAGTGCAACTTTTACTAGGTCAAGAAAAGAGGTAGGACATCACGTCTTACCTCTTACTTTTTTTGTAGAGTTAAAGGAAATGGAACTATTTGATGCCACTTTGATTTCGTGTAATAAAAAGTAGACAGTGTCTATGACACTGCCTACATAAATTTTCACTAAGACTTTTTAGGAATAAAACTCGATGAAGTTTTTCAAAATTTGAGCCACTTCACATCGTTTGGCTGAGCCTTGTGGGTCAAAGGTATTGCCTTCTCTTCCTACAATAATTCCGTTCATGAAACACCAAGCTGTTGCTTCATATGCCCAATCGCTAATATGATTGCCGTCAGAGAAGTCCAATGGGAACGACCACATTCCAGTGAATCCACCATTTCCATAGATTTTCTCGTAAGCATACAACATAACGACTAATTCTTCTCTACTCATATCTTTGTTTGGAGAGAATTGATTATTGCCTGTTCCTGTAGACACGCCCACAGAACTTGCCCAAGCCACGGCGTTTGCGTAGTAGTCAATAGAAGTTACATCCGTGAAATTTGTTCCTGTTACTGCGGGAGAACCTGCTAATTTATAGAGAATTTGTACGATCATGCCACGGTTTGTGATTGTTTCTGGGCCGAAATAGCCTCCACTTGTTCCTGCCATCAAACCACGGTCATAAATAAATTTCACTGACTCATAGTACCACACAAGAGTATCAGAAATATCACTAAAGGTGCTTATGCTCATATTGTTGATGATGGGCAGGTCGATGATTGTTTCTTTTTCCTCTTGCATTACCTCTACAAAAATCACTTCCAAGTTTATAATTTCTGATGGCTGTGTGAAAGTATAAGTACCATCTTCCTCTAATGTAACCTTAATTTTTTTCTCCTGTACTCACATTTTCCACCAGAACTTCGCTTACCTCATAACCTTCGTCTGGAGTGACTGTCAAAGTTACAGTTTCACCTGATTTTGGTTTGGAAGGATTCATGGTAACAGTGCCGTTTTCTGCTGTTTGGATTGTCAACCCTTTTCTGCACAACTTTTTATCGAACTGCTCCCCCTAAAATCACAGGGAGCCACATACCCTAAACTGCCATGCAACCTCTTGGTATTATACCAATTCACATAGTCAAATAACTCCCTATCTAACTCCTCCAGGCTATTAAAAATCCTGTCAAAAGCAAACTCTGTCTTCACCACTTTATAGGTCGCCTCCGCCACTGCATTGTCGTAAGGACAGCCTTTT
>JAWXUL010000010.1:0-96936 GCA_044432725.1 Eubacteriales bacterium | reverse complement strand
GTGGTATGATTAGTTTGTTCCATAGAGCACCTCTGATTCATGTTTGTTTCGTCACTTACATTATATCATAGATTTGCTCTATGGGATATTTTATTTTGGACACTTAATTATACAACTTACCGCACAAGAGAAAATTTTTTCTCTTTCAGAAAATCCACTTTTCCTCTTGCAGAAAATTCTTTTTCATTATATAATAGAAGTAGTATCTTTTAGGTAAGACCTTTTCGCCTTTAATATTTGATGAAACCAAGAAATATGAGAGAGAAAAAAGGGATTGCCCAAATGAAAAAGAATCAGGACTTCTACAGTGTTTTATGTATATATGAGAGAGGTACCATGATAAAGGAGAATAATACTTATGGGTCTAATTAAATCAACTTTCACAGCAGCTACTTCTGCTGTATCCTCTACCCTAGCTGACCAATGGAAGGAATACTTTGCCATCAACTCCATGCCAAAAGAAGTTCTTGTCTGTGCAGGGCAAAAAATAGTCAATGGCAAATCTGCCAACAGCAGCAGTAATAACGTAATCAGCGATGGCTCTGGGATTTCCATTGCAGATGGACAATGTGCCATCATTGTGGAACAAGGGAAAATTGTGGAATTTTGTGCTGAACCTGGTGTTTTTACCTATAGCAACAAAACAGCTCCCTCTGTCTTTACTGGGAATTTAGGAGAAAGCATTGCAAACAGCTTTAAAACCATTGGTGCAAGATTCGCCATGGGTGGTGGTAGCACTGGTTCTGACCAACGAGTCTATTACTTCAATTTAAAAGAAATCATGGAAAATCGCTATGGTACCTCTACCCCCATTCCTTTTCGTGTGGTGGGCAGAAACAACAGCTTTGATCTGGACACTTCTGTGAAATGTAATGGGCAATACTCCTATCGTATTGTAGACCCCATTTTATTCTATACCAATGTTTGTGGTAACGTATCCAGTCAATATCAACGCAGCGAAATCGACAGCACCCTGAAATCAGAACTCCTCACAGCGCTGCAACCAGCTTTGGGCAAACTATCTGCACTGGGCATTCGCCACTCTGATATCCCCGCCCATACCATGGAAATCACCAATTCTCTCAACGAAATTCTCTCGAAAACATGGACAGAAACCCGTGGGATAAAAGTAGTCTCTTTTGGCATGAACTCTGTTTCTATCCCTGAAGAGGATGCAGCCCAAATCCGTCAGCTTCAACTGAACGAAAATCCCAATCTGGCTGCAGCAAATCTAGCAGCTGCACAGGCAGAAGCCATGAAAACAGCCGCTGGCAACTCTGCTGGCTCCCTCCATGGATTTATGGGAATGAATATGGCAGGTGGTATGGGGGGCATGAATGCTGCTTCTCTCTTTCAACAAGGTCAACAACAACAGCCCATGTACGGGCAACAAATGCCTCCCAACCAAGGACAGATGCCTCCCCAAGTAGCCCCCTCTCCTGATGCTTGGCAATGCACTTGTGGCACCAGTAACACAGGGAAATTCTGCTCTAGCTGTGGCACTGGAAAACCTGCCCCTGCTGGCACTTGGCAATGTTCTTGCTCCACGGTAAACAGCAGTAAGTTCTGCTCTAACTGTGGGAAACCCCAACCCATGGAACAAGGTTGGACTTGTTCTTGTGGTGCCACCAATCCTGGGAAATTTTGTCAAGATTGTGGCAAGGCAAAACCCTCTGGCGCCCCTCTCTATCGTTGTGATAAATGTGGATTCAATCCTCCTGACCCTAAAAACCCACCTAAATTTTGCCCTGAATGTGGGGATACCTTTGATGATCAAGACGTCGTTTCTTAAGATAGAGAGGTGAAACAATGACGACCACCTTAGAATATCGCTGTCCCAACTGTGACGGCACCCTTAGCTTTTCCAGTAACACCCAAAAACTGACCTGTCCCTTTTGTGATACAGAACTAGAAGCCCAAAGCGTTCAAGAATATAACGAGGCAATCAACGCCACAAAATCACAAGACTGTCAGTGGGAAACCTATCAGTCTGACTCGGGAGAAGGTGGTTGGGCGCAAGAGGAAACAGACAACCTTGTCACCCACATCTGCAAATCTTGCAACGGGCAAATCATCGCTGACAAAAACACAGCGGTCACAGCTTGCCCCTATTGCGATAATAATGTGTTTATCCCACAACAATTTGCAGACGAGCTAAAGCCTGATTATGTCATCCCCTTTCAATTAAGCAAAGAGCAAGCCAAAGCAGCCTTGCGAGAATTTTACAAGGGAAAGCCCCTTCTGAACCCCTGTTTTAAAAACGAAAATCATTTAGACGAAATCAAAGGGCTGTATGTCCCCTTTTGGCTTTATGACTGTGATACCCAAAACGAATTGCACTACAAAGGCACCAAAGTCCGTAGCTATAGCGATTCCAGATATCACTATACAGAAACGAAACACTATTCCATCCATCGGGCTGGCACAATGAGTTTCACCAAAATCCCAGCAGATGGCTCTTCTAAGATGGACGATACTTATATGGAAGCTGTCGAGCCTTATTTCTATCAAGATTTAAAAAAATTCACCCCTGCCTATATGGCTGGATTTCTAGCTGATAAATATGATGTCTCTGCCAACCAACTGCAAAAACGTGTCAATGATCGCATACGCACTTCTGTGGTAGAGGCATTCCACCCCAGAGGTTATGCCACGGTCCAATCCACTTCGGCAAACATTCGTTCCACCAAAAACCAAGTGCATTATGCTCTGCTCCCTGTCTGGGTACTGAACACCCAATATCGGGGGGAACTTCATACCTTTATGATGAATGGTCAAACAGGAAAAATGGTGGGGAAATTACCTGTGGATATGGGGCGAGCAGTGGGGATGTTTTGTGGGATTTTCGCTGGATTTTCCCTCTTCGCTTCCTCGATTATCTATTTCTTGATGTAAGGAGCGTGGTATGATGAAAAAAATATTGATTTTATCCTTCCTCCTTGGTCTCTTTCTGACACCTAATTTCCTGTTGTGGGAATCTTCTGCCTATGAAGCACCTATTCTGGATTTTGGAGATTTGATCACGGACAGCCAAGAAGCAAGCCTGAAAACAGAAATAAACCGTGTTTCCCAATCCATTGGCTATCCTGTTGGTGCGATTTTATACAACCAATCTGGGATTTATGGAAACCTTCTCTCTGACATCAAATCAGGAGATGGTCCCCTTTATTTCGGCTCTGATCGCATTCTCATTGCCCTGAACCTGAATACCAGAGAAATGGTCATTGACCTGTCTGGCTCTGCTTATACCTCCATGGACGACTGGGAAGTGGACCTGATTCTGGACGAGGTCGCCCCTTATTTCTCTGCTGGAAACTATGGCGCTGGCATCAATGTCTTTCTTTCTATGACCGAAAGTATTTGTCTGGGGATTGTCACAGAAGCAGAAGCAGAACGGGTACGAGAAGAACATCTGGAACAAATTATGCCCATGATCACAGGTTCTATCATTTTTGCCTTTGTTTTTGCCCTTGTGGTGGTGATTTACTTTATCAAATCAATGAATAATGTAAAAGACCAAAAAAATGCCTCTGCCTATGTCAGCCAAGGGGGCTTTCATTTAACCCATGACCGTGAAACTTTTCTCTATCGAAATATCAGCAAAGTCCCTCGCCAACAAAACAACAGCAGTGGTGGCGGCGGTGGCGGTGGCGGCAGAGGTAGCTTTTCTGGTGGTGGTAGTCGAGGGTTCTAAAAAATTAGCCCTGACTACTTGCTTTTTCCTTTTTTTTATAGTATAATCAAACTAAGTAATTTTCTCATGGAACATCTCCCACTCCATTTTGTTGAGAAAAAAGAAAGGAGCCTGACGATGAATCAAACTTCTATCCTATCCTTTGATCAGGCGATGATCCAATGCACTCAAACGCTCCAAGCAGGCACCGACCCTGAACAATCTCTCACAACGCTTTTGAAAATCTTAGGAGAATTTTATCAGGCAGACTCTTCTTATATCTTTGAATTTGAAGAGGAAAAACAAATATTTGAAAGTAATTATCAGTGGAATTCCAAAGAAGAAGTAGAGTTTTCTAATACTTTTGGGGATTTACCCTTTTATGCCCTAGAATACTTCTCAACAGAAACTTTCCCTGACAACGACCCTCCCTTGATGACCTTTCTCCCTGAAGAATTTCCCGAATCCCCTCTCTCTCAATTCTTCCACGGAGTCAATAATATCCTGATTTCTCCCATGTTTCGAAAAGGTGTCACCACAGGTTTTGTGGGGATTACAAATGTCAATTTTCAAGAATTTGACAGCCGTCTCTTTTCCTGTGCCATCTTGTTTATTCAAGAATGTCTACAAAAAAGAGAAATGCAACTACAACTTGCCATGATTCATAATCTGGATCCGCTGACTGGTTTCTTTAACAAAGCACAATATGGAAAAAAGCTGAAACTACTGGAAGAAAAACCACCCAAACAACTGGGGATTGTCTTTCTCCAACTGACTGGTTTAGAAAAAACAGGGGAAATCTATGGTTCGAAATATGTAGATGTGAAAATCAAAAATGCAGCGAATATTATGTGCCAATTTTTTGATTATCCCTTTTATCGTATCGAACAACAAAAATTTATTTGCTTTGTATTGAATGATGAAAAAGCCTCGTTCCTCTCTGTGGTGGACCAACTGCGCATGGAAAGTTCTTCTAACAGCGACGCTTGCTTTACCGTGGGGCATACTTGGTGCAGTGGTACCATTGATATTCACCAAGAAATCACCCGTAGCAACTCTGGTCTTGCGCAAAATGTGGCTTCTTCCAAAGGAAAAAGCTTCCTCTCCCCCACAGAATGTCTCTCTAATGATTTGACCAATGCCATCCAAGGGGATTGTTTTCAGATTTATCTACAACCCAAAGTCACCATTGCAACAGGGAAAATCCATGGTGCAGAAGCTTTGGTGCGACGTCTGCTACTGAAAAATGAACTGTTAGTGCCTCCGGACACCTTTGTGCCTCTCTATGAAAATCACAGTATCATTCGCAATTTGGATTTGCACGTCTTAGAAAAAGTTTGTCAAATCCTTGCTTCTTGGCAAAAAGAACAAATAGAAATACCGATTTCTGTTAATTTCAGCCGTGTTACCCTCTTAGAAACAGGGATAGAAAAAGAAATTGCCCAAATTTGTGACAACTATGCTGTCCCACGGCATTTGGTGGAAATTGAAATCACCGAGCGACTGGGTGCCACCGAAGATGATACTTTGATTGTGGACGGCTTCCAAAAAGAGGGACTCAGCCTTGTGCTGGATGATTTTGGCTCTACTTATTCAAATTTCCTCACTTTGACAAAAATTGACGTGAAAGAAATCAAAATCGACCATAGTTTAATTGAAAATATGCAAAATAATTCAAAAAACAGAAAAATATTAAAAAGCATTATCAATATGTGTCATGCTTTAAAAGACACCAGATCTCTTGCTGAAGGCATCGAAACCCAAGAACAAAGAGATATTTTGGCAGAACTAAATTGCCAAGTGGGTCAGGGATTTTTCTATTCCCCTCCTATACCAAGGGAAGAGTTCTATCAAAAATATTTTCAGCCATAACCTCAATTCTCTCCCCCAAAGGGAGAGAATTTTTTCTCTCATTAAAACTCTTTCCCCCTCTTTTTCCATTGTATTTTTTGATCAAATGTGATATAATATAGAAACTCAAATTTTCTCTCTTTGATTCTTAAATGAAAGAAGTTTTATCCCTAAACTAATCAGATAAGGAGTTTTTTATGAAAAAAATAAAATTATTATTCCTCTGCTTCGTTTTTCTGCTGTGTACTCAAAATACATATGCTGCAGATTCTGCTACACTAAAAGTGGGATATTGTGATAACTATGGTGTTCTAAAAACTCCCAGAATCAATGGACTGGAAGGTTATGGATATGAATATTTGTACAAAATATTAGAATATACCAACGGAAACTATCAACTAGAATTTGTCGAGTGTCTCCTTTCTGATGCCATGGAAATGCTGGAAAATGGAGAAATTGATTTATTCCTTCCTTCTCCCCATTCTCTGGAACTGGAAGAAACTTTCCTCTTTTCTCAAGAAAGTATTGGTCGGGAAATTCGTTTTCTCTCCTCCACTGACCCTGACTATATATTGACTGGGGATTATCGAAATCTGCAAAATAGCAACATCGCTGTGCAAAAAGGGGATGGGATGATAGAGGAACTTCACAACTTTCTGGCAGAGAATAACCTGACAGCACAGGTGCATCCATTAGAAATCACAAGCTTTCACGAAGTATTACGTAATGAACAGTATGACTATGTCATGGCAAGTTCTTTTTTGATGTTAGAGGATCTGACCCCTGCTTTCATTCTTTCTTCTACCCCTAGCTATATCATGGCGACAGAGACACATCAAGAAATCTTGAATGATTTTGACGAAGCCATCCAAAGAATTCAAACAGAAGAATTCATGTACCAAGAGCGTACCTATTTAAAGTATTTTCACACAGATTATAACTTAAACAGCCATATTTTCAGTGCAGATTATGAATTTATGAAGTTTAAATCTATTTATACCGTAGGTGTCTCTGATTTCAACTCTGCTATGGCAAAAATAGACGAAAACAATGAATTTATCGGTATCTATCGAGATATTTTAGATCAGATTGCCCAAGATATTGGGGTAAACTTTCAATATCAAATCATAGATGAAAATACAGAGGAACAAATTTTAAACGCTCTTGATTTCTCTATCCTGCCCTTCGATGATGAAAAACGACTTTCCATGAAGGAAAGTGACCCTCTCATGCAAATCCCTTTTTTAGTTATTTACAATCCCAACAATACAGAATTACCCAAAGTGGGTACCCTCTCTTATTATGGTCTCAGTGAAGAAGAAATCGAATTTTTCCTTCCGTTTGCCTCTTTCATAGAATACCAAAGCCCAGCAGACTTACAACTTGCCTATGAATCAGGAGAAATAGACTGTATGTTCCTCACCTCTTCTGATTTTAATTTGATGACACTGGATTTTTCCTCTTATTTCACTGTTTATTTGGAATATTATCTCAGCCCTACTCTTTGTTATAGCGACTCATTTCCAAAAACTAAAATAGAAATCATCAACAAATTCATTGCTCGCTTAAATCCCTCTGACCTAGAGTATATTTTAGCAAGCCATACCCAACCAGAGGAAAAACCCTCTACCTTTGCTGAGATTTTGGAAAACAACCCCATTATTATCAATGTTTTTCTGGGCTTACTGGGCGTCATTCTTTTTGCTGTCATTTGGGAAGAAAAAAGTAAAAAGAAAGTGTTGCTCCACCTGTTAAATCAGGATGAATTAACAGGATTTTTAACAGAGCGTAGCTTTTTAGAACAAACAGTGAAAATACTAGAGAAAAATCCGGAAAAAGAATACAGTATTGTCTCCATTGATATTGATAATTTCAAATATATCAACGAGGTTTATGGATATGAAGCTGGGACAGCTGTACTCTTAGAGTTTGCTGAATACTTAAAAGATTTTAACCCAAGACCTCTCCTCTCTGCACGTCCCTCCTCTGACATTTTCCTCTTTTTTCTGGAAACTGGTACCATCGCACAACAAATTCAAGAAAGTATGGACTATGACAGCTTGGTAGTGCCACTTTGTAACAAACATTTATCTGGATATTATCATTTTAGCTTAAGTATGGGGATGTATGAGATCACCAACCGTGAATTAAAAGTCAACTATATGGTAGATTGTGCCAATGGCGCTCGTTCTTTAGGCAAAGGCACCATGGGCAATACCTTCCATCAATTCACAGAAACCATGCGATATGAGCGTGATAACAGCAACGAAATCATTTCTCAAACAGATAATGCACTGACCAATCACGAATTTGTGATGTACTATCAACCAAAGATTGACCTAAATTCCGGAAAACTCACAGGGACCGAAGCACTGGTGCGCTGGATTCGTGAGGGAAAAGTGGTGCCTCCTAATGATTTTATTCCTCTTTTCGAGAGAAATGGTTTCATTGAGAAATTAGACTATTATGTGTTAGATGCTGTTTGTCAATTTATCACCACTCATAGAGAGAAGAATCTACCACGCATTTCTGTCAACCTCTCTGGGATTTCTGCTATACGTGAACATTTAGTGGAAAATTTAATGGAAGTCTTAGAACGGCATAATGTCACGCCAAAGGAAATTGATATCGAAATCACAGAAAGTGCTTTTGTGGAAAACTTCGAAAATGCTGTGAGTAAACTTGATTTCTTGCGAGAGCTGGGGTTCACCATCTCTATGGACGATTTTGGCGCGGGCATTTCCTCCCTTGGTCGTCTGAAGGAAATTCCCATTGATATTCTGAAAATTGATCGAGAATTTATCATTGACTCCCTAGAAAATAAAAAAGGTGCTATTATTATCCACAATGTGGTCAGAATGGCAAAGGATTTAAAGGTAGAAACAGTGGCAGAGGGCATCGAAACCCAAGAACAACTTGACTTTTTGAAAAATCTGGGCTGTGATGTGGGGCAAGGATACTTTTTCAATCGCCCTCTCCAAGAAAATGACTTTTTAGAAGCATTAGCAGAGAATCAAAAAAACACCTAAAAAGAAAGAACAAAAGAAAAAACGACTCATATGAGTCGTTTTTTTATTATTATTGATGAAGAGAACAGAGTTATCCTCATTTATTTTTCTTGAAGTTCTGATGTTGGACAATCTCGTTGAAAATCTCCTCTGCCACTTCTTCCTTGGACAGGAGTGGGAGCGTTTTTTCTTCTGTTGGGCTCAAAATCGTTACCAAATTACTATCTACGCCAAAACCAGCCCCTTGTTCTTTCAGATTATTTGCCACAATCATGTCCACATTTTTCTTCAGCAATTTCTCTCGGCTATTTGCCATGAGATTTTCTGTCTCCATGGCAAAACCACAGATAATTTGTCCTTCTTTCCGATGAGCGCCCAAATATGCCAGTATATCTGTGGTTCTTTCCAAGCTAAGGGTGAGATTATCCCCTGTTTTTTTCATTTTCTCTGTAGCAATGGACACAGGACGATAATCAGCCACAGCAGCTGCCTTGATGACAATATCCCAATCCTCTACTGCTTTCACTGCCTGAAACATCTCTTCAGCAGAGACCACGGAAACAAACTCCACCCCCTCTGGTGCGGGTAAATTTGTTTTTCCAGAAAGAAGAACAACTTCTGCCCCTCTTTTTTTAGCCACTTTCGCAAGGGCATAGCCCATCTTTCCTGTGGAATGATTGGTCAGGTAACGCACAGGATCCAGCTTTTCTTGTGTTGCACCAGCTGTGACCAAAACTTTTTTTCCGAACAAATCCTGTTTTTCTTGTAAATGATCTACAAGATAGGACAAAATCACTTCTTCACTGGGTAGCTTCCCCTCCCCCACATCGCCACAGGCAAGGCGACCTGAAGCAGGAGAGATCTTATCGTATCCATATTCTTCCAACAAAGCCATATTCTTTTGCACCACATTATTTTGATACATATTGGTGTTCATGGCTGGGGCAAAGATTTTCTTACAGGTGCAAGCCATGGCTGTGGTGCTGAGCATATCGTCAGCAATGCCGTGGGCAAGTTTTCCAATGATATTTGCCGTTGCCGGTGCGATAAGAAGGATATCCGCACGTTTGGCTAAGGAAATATGGGTTACATCAAATTGAAAATCTCGGTCAAAGGTATCCACCAAACATTTATTGGATGTAATCGTTTCAAAGGTGGTAGGTGTTATAAACTCAGCACCATTCTTGGTCAAAATCACATGAACATCTATGCCCATTTTCACCAAGCTACTTGCCACATTCGCCATTTTATAAGCGGCAATACTCCCAGTTACCCCCAAAAGCACTGTTTTTTTCTTCATACCTTTTTTTCCTTCTGCAAAAATTCACAATAAAATTCCTCTGCATCCACAGGCGGGGAAAAATAATTCCCCTGACCATACACGCAACCAAATTCTAAAAGTTTTTCGACTTGTGCTTCATTCTCTATCCCCTCTGCCAAAGATGCAGTGGTCTCTAGGGAAAGACACATTTCAATGATACTTCTCAGGATGATCTGATTTTTTTCATTTTCTTCCATCTGATGGATTAAAACCTTATCTATTTTAATTTCACCGATGTCAATTTTGGCTAAAGTAATCAAATTGGAATAAGCAACCCCAAAATCATCCAAGGAAAGCCGAAACCCTCTCCTCTCGAATTCTTCTGCCAAATGTTCATATGCTCTGTCATTCATCATTGCGATACGTTCTGTGAATTCAATCACCAACAAACGATGTGGCACCCCATATTTTTCGCAAATATCACTGATGGTATCCACAATGCCATATTCTGTCAAAGTAACACGGCTAAAATTAACAGAAATCGGAATTTCTATCCCTTGTTCCATCCACTCTGCCAATGTTTTACACACAAAATCTACCACATACAGGTCTAAATGACGAATAATTGCCTGATCTTCGTATAATTGAACGAAGATGGCTGGATAAAGTAAGGAAGAATCCTCTCTTGTGGTTTTACGGCGAACCAAGGCTTCAGCCCCTACAACTCTTTTTGTTTTTAACTCTACCTTTGGCTGAAAATAAATCTCAAATTCCTTACTTTGTATGGCGTTGAGCAAGTCTTTTTGCACTGAAATATCCGAGATTTCCCCTTGTTCCATCTCTTCTTCCATAAAGGCGTTGATTTCCTTCACTTGATGTAACACAGCCTCTTCCCCTGATTTCCAGCTATAAGCAACCGAAAAACCTCTGGCTGACTGATCCATTCTCAAGCTATTGACCTGTGAAACAAAGGTTTCACGGGGGATATTCGAGGCAAAACAGAGAAATTGTGTCTCTGCCACCCGATAAAAGGGCTGTTTGAAAAAGGTTTCCACCAGATTTGCCCCTTGGATGATATCATCTTCCCCTGGGGCTAGGGCAAAGGGATTCAGCTTTTTCAACTTTGAATCCATATCCACAAAAACAACCCCTAATTTTTTAGGAGGATTGGCAAGAAGCTTGTCAAGCTTTGCCAAATATCGCTGATAGTTATAAAAACCTGTCAACAAATCTCGATCATAAATACTTTCCACTTCTTGCATCAGCTTTCTTTTTTGCAAAGCCCCTTGGAAAAAGAGCATCATGGATTGGAGTAAACGCCAATCTATCTCTGATTTTTGGGGATTTTCTAGCACCAACACAGCCAGAAGGCTTCCCTCTTCTCGAATGGGTGCATAAAAACAATGTGGACAGTCGTTGTGAAAAGCTGGCTGTGTCACTACTTCGTCTTTTGCAAAAGATTCTTCCATATGCGAAAAACTATCTCGAGGCAGAGTCGTTATTTTAACAACCTCTCCCTCTGGTGTGTATTGACAAATATTATTAAATTCATTGGTTTCCACTTGATTTTCCAGTAAAAAACAAGTAGAACCGCCATAAAAAGAAGATGTTATCTGTAAAAGAGAACGCAGTGCCTGAATCACATCCCCGTCTTGTAGTAATGCAGTCGTGGATGACACCATCGCTTGGTCAAAATTTATCATAAAATACTCCTTCTACTGTTTTTTAGAAAAAGTCACTTCTTCCTGTTCTTTCTCAGCAAAAGAACAAACTATTTCTGTTGACTTTCATTATATCATATTTTTTTGACAATAACAAGTAGAATATTTCTCTTTTCTCTGATTCTAATGTGAGGTGTTGCCTTTACTCTTAGGAAAGTCGATTTGTATCCTTGTGCCTTCCCCCAAGGTGCTTTCCACGGAAATTTTCCCTTGATGGAGAGAAACAGCATGCTTCACAATCGAAAGCCCCAAGCCTGTTCCACCAATCTCTTTGGAGCGACTTTTATCCACACGATAAAAACGTTGAAAAATCAAATCCTTATCCTTAACAGAGACCCCAATCCCTGTATCTTTCACAACAAGAGAGAGAGATTCCCCCTCATCTCTCACAGAAATATCCACTTTTCCTCCTTGGCGATTGTATTTGATGGCATTCTCGCACAAATTCCGAACAATGACAGATAAAAGGGTATAACTCCCACGTATTTGAAGAGGTTCTCCCATACAGTG
This sequence comes from Eubacteriales bacterium, assembly GCA_044432725.1. Lineage (GTDB taxonomy): Bacteria > Bacillota > Clostridia > Oscillospirales > Oscillospiraceae > JAWXUK01. The sequence goes on along the minus strand of JAWXUL010000010.1, from coordinate 84,912 downwards.
GAGGGTAATTTCATTCTCTTTCGCCATTTCTCCTAAAGTTTTACACACTTCTTTGGCGATAGAGGTCAAATCTAACATCTCCCAGCCTATCTGCTCCATTCCTTCTTCCAAGCGTGACAGACTAATGATTTCGTCCACCAAACGGATCAAACGCTGTGCCTCTGTGTAAATTTGCTGTGAAAAACTGGGAATATCCTCTTCCTTGACTAAATTATGGCTCATCAACTCTGCACAGCCAGAAATAGAATGAAGGGGAGTTTTCAACTCGTGGGATACATTCGCCGTAAATTCTCGCCTGATTTTTTCAGATTCTGACTTTTCTGTGGTATTGACCAATAAAATAGCAAAGCCAGAAAGCCTATTTTCTTGAAAAATAGGGCTGAGATTGACTTGGTAAATCTGACTTTCTAGGACAATACTCCCCTCCACTGGCTCCCCTGTCAATGCTTCCTCCACAATTTGCATCATCTCTAAAGAGCGATGTAGGGTCAGAATATTACGGCCTAAAATATCCTGATTCTCTACTTGAAACAAACGAGAAGCAGCGTCATTGATACTGAGAATATGCCCCTGGGCATCCAAAAGCACCAGTCCTTCCCCCATATTTTTGGTGATGATGGTGAATTCTTCTTGTCTGTGGGACAATTCTAAAATCTGACCTTCTATTTTTTCATACTGTTTCTGAATTTGCTGTAAAAAAGGGGTGATTTCTTCGTAAGCCTTGGCATTTTCTAAGGGATGTTCTAAATCCAAAGTGGTCAACGGCTTCATAATGCTTCTTGTTTGGGCAAAAGCAAGCACCAACGCCATCACACCTGCAAGAAACATGACCAAGAACAATGGATAAAAAATAGAGAAAATAAAGGCTTTCAGATTACTTTGTAAGGTAGAAGTCCTTAACACTGTACCATCCTCTAATCGCACAGCCACATAAAGCAAATCAACGAAAAGGGTTTCTGACTGTCTGCTACTGGTCCCTGTCCCCTGTTCTAAGGCTTGGACCACCTCTTTGCGATCCAAATGGTTTTCCATCATTTCAGCCTCTTTATCGCTATCATACAAGACTTCGCCCTCTTGGTCAATCCAAGTCAGCCGAAGGCTTGTCTTGGTTTCTTCTAAAAAAGAAATACCCATTTTTTCCACCCCCAAAGAAACAAGCTTTGTTTGCACAAACATTTCTTCTGTTTGGGTTTCTAAAAAATGGGTATAGGTCACCACAGTCACAAGCAATGCTGTAACACAAAGTGTCAGGATGGCTGAAATAAAATGAGCAAGGAAGATTCGCTTTGTCATTCTTTTTCCTCCATGCGATAGCCCACCCCACGAACTGTTTGAATGTATTTGCCACAATCCCCTATTTTGGTGCGCAAACTACGGATATGGACATCCACTGTGCGGGTCTCTCCATCATAGTCCATGTCCCATATATGACTGAGTATTTGGTCACGGGTAAACACCATGCCCTTTTGACTGAGAAACATCTCCAGGAGCTGAAACTCTTTCAAGGCAAGCACCACAGACTCTCCCCCCACTGTGGCAGTATGGGCTGAGATATTCAAAACCAAATCTCCCATTTCCAAAATCATGGTAGGCTCTGCTTCCACAGGGGCGATTCGTCGAAGGACTGCTTTGACCCGAGATACCATTTCCATCATACCAAAGGGCTTTGACAGATAATCATCTGCCCCTAGGTCCAGACCTGTCACCTTGTCATACTCTGTCCCTTTTGCCGTTGCCATGATGATGGGGAGTTTTGCAGTATCTTTTCTCTCTCGAAGCTCTTTCAAAATGGTCAAACCATCTTTCCCAGGGAGCATGACGTCTAGTAGTAAGAGTTGCGGCAACTCTTTCTCTAGCTGTGCTTCCAGTTCAGCACCATCAGACAGTCCCAAGGCATCCAAACCAGAAGCCTTTAACGTATATACCATCATATTGCGAATACCGGCATCGTCTTCTACACAATAAATCATATCTATAACCTCATTTCTTTCTTATGGGAACTTCTCATTCTATTTGAAAACAAAAGGTGGATAGTTAAAAAAACACCACCCAGTTTACACAACGGTGGTGTTTATATATTATTCTTTTTTATGATAAAATATTATCAGGATGTATGTGGTTTTGTTTTAGTTGTTCACTTTAGATAGCATTCGTACTATGCTCTCCAGTGATAGAGAACACAACCCACTCTGCAACATTGGTGGCGTGGTCCCCAATTCGCTCGAAGTATTTCGCAATCATCAGCAAATCAATGGCTCTCTCGCCCCCTTCTTTCCCGATAGACTCCATCAACTTCGCCTTGATTTCATCAAAATGTTTGTCAACCACATCGTCATAAACCACCACTGCTTGGGCGATGTCGATATCTGTTTTCACAAAGGCATCAATGCTTTCTGTCACCATATAGATTGTTGCCTTTGCCATCTCTGCAATTTGTGGCATATTTTCGTTGGCGCTGATTTTTTGTTCATAGACAATCTCTGCAATGTCCTCTGCTTGGTCGCCGATGCGTTCCATATCCGTAATCATTTTCAGTGCAGAGGAAATCAGCCGTAAATCTTTCGCCACGGGTTGTTGCTGTAGCAGTAATTTCAAACACAAACGCTCGATATCTCGTTCTTTCAAATCAATTTCTGCGCCCACTTCTGAAACTTTCTTAGCAAGGGCACTGTCACTGTCCAACAATGCCTTTGTTGCCATGGAAATCACTGTTTCGCACAAGCCCCCCATGGCAATCAGCTCTGTGTGCAAAACTTCTAATTGTCTGTCAAATCTTGATCTCATTATCCAAACCTCCCTGTGATATAATCTTCTGTTTTTTGATGTTCAGGCATAGAGAATAATTTGTCCGTTTTGTTAAATTCTACCACCTCTCCCATGAGGAAAAAAGCAGTATAATCAGACAGTCTCACTGCCTGTTGCATATTATGGGTCACAATAATAATGGTGTAATCTTTTTTCAATTCTTGGGCAAGTTCCTCTACTTTTGCTGTGGAAATGGGGTCCAATGCCGAGGTAGGCTCATCCATCAATAACACCTCTGGCACCACAGCAAGGGCACGGGCAATACACAGACGCTGTTGCTGTCCACCAGAAAGCCCCAAGGCAGACTTTTTCAATCTATCCTTTAACTCTTCCCAAATCGCTGCATCACGTAGTGATTTTTCCACAATTTCATCTAGCTTCATCTTATTTTTTGTGCCATGCAATCTGGGGCCATAAGCTATGTTATCATACACTGACATGGGAAAGGGATTTGGTTTTTGAAATACCATACCCACTCTTTTTCGTAGCAAGTTCACGTCCATATCTGGGGCATAGATATTCTGTCCTGCAAACTCTACCAAGCCATCTACCTTGACCCCTTGCACCAAATCATTCATCCGATTCAAAGTTTTCAGATAAGTGGATTTTCCACAACCAGAAGGGCCGATAAAAGCTGTGATTTTCTTTTCTTCCATCTCCATATTGATGTTTTTCAGGGCGTGAAAGTCCCCATAGTGTAAATTTAAGTCTTTTGCTTTGATGATACTGCTCATATGATTCTCCTAACTTCTTTTCTTTCTCTGTACCAACAAGGCACTGATATTGATGACCAAAACAATGACCATCAGCACAGAGGCAATGGCAAAGGCAACATCAAAATTGGCTCGATTGTTGGCATAAAGATACAGCACCACAGAAAGAGTACTACCACTTTTGCCATAAGCAGTCCAGATGTTGCTGACCACGCCTTCCACCACACCAGCTGTAAACAGCAAGGCTGCACTCTCTCCCACAATGCGTCCCACGGCTAGAATCCCTCCTGTCACCACGCCGTCCAAAGAACTGGGGAGGACAATGGTGCGAATCATATGCCATTTGGTAGAACCAAGACCCAAAGCACCTTCTCGATAGGACATAGGCACAGTTTTCAAGCTTTCCTGTGTGGTACGTATCACAGTGGGTAAAATCATAATCACCATGGTGAAACAACCAGAATAAAGTGACAAGCCAAAGCCTAAAATCTCTGTAAACAGAGTAATCCCCACAAGTCCATAGATGATAGAGGGAATGGCTGCCAAAGTTTCCACCATCGCTTCAATCACTCGTTTTAATACTTTGTTGGTAGAATATTCTGTCAAATAAATCGCTGCCCCAATGCCCAGTGGCAAGGCAATGAGCAAAGTTAACAGAATCACATAAAGGGTATTTAAAATCGCAGGTAAAATCCCCACGGTCCCTTCTAAGGCATCAGAAGAGGTGGTTAGAAATTCCCATGTCACAAAGCCAAGGCCACGGTACAAAATATATCCAATGATGAAAACCAACATACTCACCACAAAAAAAGCTGCACCAAAAACCAGAAAATAACGAAAGGAATCCTGAAGTTTCCGTTTATTGCTCATCGTTTATGCCCCTCCTTTTTGAAGAAAATGTTCACTATGGTATTGGTGACCAAAATGAAAAACAGCAAGACCAAAGCAATGGAAAAGAGTGCATCTCGATGAAGTCCAGAGGAATACGCCATTTCCTTTGCCACTGTTGTGGTCAAAAATGCAACAGAGGTGAAAAGTTCCGGCATATTTGCCACATTACCTGCCACCATCATCACAGCCATTGCCTCACCCAAGGCACGACCAATCCCCAAAACAATACCTGCTGTGATGCCAGAGCGAGCCGCTGGCACAGAGACTTTGAACACAGTCTCCATATGACTCCCCCCAAGGGCAAGGCTTGCCTCTTCATACTCTCTGGGCACAGCTTTCAGTGCTGTTTCACTGACAGAAACAATGGAGGGCAAAATCATCACTGCCAGCACAATAATCGCCGAAAAAAGATTAAATCCATAGGGCAAATCAAAGATTTTCATCACATTGGGAACGAGTAAGATCGCCCCAATCAAGCCATAGACCACCGAAGGAATCCCCGCCAACAAGGTCACAGCCGAACGCAAGATAGTTGCAACAGAGGGAGGGGCAATTTTTGACAGGAAAATCGCCATCAAAACCCCAATCGGCACACCCAAGCAAACAGCCCCTGCTGTTCCATATAAACTGGAAAGAATAATGGGGAAAATCCCAAATTGTGGGTCTGTGCTGTGGGTGGGTTTCCATACTTTCCCAAAGAGAAAATCAATTACCCCCACTTCCAGAAAGGCAGGTGTCCCCTTTTGTATCATAAATCCTGTGATAATCACAACAAATAAAATAGAAACCATCCCACAAAGTAAGAAAAACAAATACATAATGCCTTCTGTGATTGCTTTCCGCTGTAACATCTTTTTCATAAACTTGCCCCTTTTTTATGTTATCCACTAAAACGATACCCCAGACCCTACTTCCTTTTTACCAATAGAAGTAGGGTCTGGAGACAGAGCCCCTATATTTCTCTTAAGGAGCAGTTGGAGCAACAGCACCTTTGGAACTGACCAATTCAGCCACAGCTTCACTGGTTGCCCATGCTACAAAAGCTTCCATTTCTGGATCTGCAATGTTGCTACTGGTGACAAAGATAAAAGGTCTTTGGATGGGATAGCTTTCATCTTTGATGGTTTCTTCAGAAGGAGACACGCCATCCACATTGATAGCTGTCACTTGGTCGCTTACAGCAGAGAGAGACACGTAACCAATGGCATTGGCATTCCCTGCCACTGTAGAAATCACAGCCCCTGTTGCGTCTAGTTCTGAATCATAAGCGGTATTATCTGTGACACCAAGGATTTCTTCAAAAGCACCTCTTGTGCCAGAAGCAGCGTCACGTCCCACCACAACGATTTGCCCATCATTACCACCAAGCTCGCTCCAGTTGGTCACTTCTTTGGTAAAGATTTTTGCCAAATCTTCAGAAGAGATGTCTGTGATACCGTTGTCTGTGTTGACAATCAGTGCAATTCCGTCAAAGGCAAAGACGTGTGCTACAGCACCTTCGCTCATTTCAGAATCTTTCAAAGCTCGACTGGCAAGCCCCACATCAATTTTATCAGCAAGGACATCTGCCACCCCTGTACTGGAGCCAGTCCCAGAATATGTCATGCTCAAACCTTCATTTTCACCCATGTACACTTGCATCATGGCAGAGACGATTTCTTCCACAGAAGTAGATCCGCCCATAGAAATGACACCATCTTCTGCTACCTCAGTCCCTTCGTTGCCTTCGTTGCCTGTGTTAGGTGTTGCGGGATCGCTGACCTCTACACCAGCTGCTGGGGTTGCACTGCCTTCTGTGTCCTCGCTGCTACAGCTTGAAAGTGCTGCTGTGAGCATCATGGTGGAAAGTAAAAATGTGAGTGTTCTTTTCATAATCGTTTTCTCCTTGTTATTCCAAATCAAAATTTTATTTCAAGGGAGGATTTAGCGTCTCTCCCCTCGACAAATATAATCTTACTTTTTTTATGTAAAGGTCACAAGTAATTTTGGGTAAAATAAAAGTTAAATATTTTTTCCAAGGGGAAAGAGAATATACAAAGAGGAAACGAGTTTTTTACAAATTATTAACAAAAGAAAAAATCGACCAACATTATGAAACATAAAGTTGATCGATTACGGTTGGGTGCATGGGATAACAGAGTGCCGAAAGTTTTTTTTCTATTGTTGCTGTTGTCATAAATTGCTTGCTCCTTTATGGTAAAAATCCTGTTGGCATAAAATGCTGTGCTGGTGTTCTTGGGTTTCTAAAAGTTCTATATCAGACATCAGCATGACCAAATAACGATTTGCTGCTCTTTTCATCTTATACACTTCCTTTAGTCCTGATATTCATCGCAAAAAAATTCTACTTGCTGGATTTTAGCTTCAATCAGCTGATCCAATGCGAACATGACTTTATCAAATAATTTCATCTCAATATTACCTCCCTTTCAGAAAAATGAGATTGCGCCTTGGAATGAAATGCCTTTCCTAAAAAAGGTCATTTCCATCAGAGAAGAAGTTGGCAAGCGCCATAGCCCCTGATTCTTCGACCATGTTGTCAAAAGCGTCCATTACAATATCAAATAATTTCATTGTGAAACCTCCATTTCAAATATGACTGATTTTAGGTCTTTGTTTTTGCTCTTAGAATAAGTCGTTTCCATCAGAGAAGAAATTGGCAAGTGCCATAGCCCCTGATTCTTCGACCATGTTGTCAAAAGCGTCCATTACAATATCAAATAATTTCATATCTAAACTCTCCTTTCTTTTTAATTGAAACCCCTAGGAAAACCTAGGGATCTCATTAAAATAAGTCGTTGTTGCAAGAATACAGGTTTGCAACTGCTGTTGTTTCAGCATGTTCTGTCATGCCTTCGAAAGCATCCATAACCATATCAAATAATTTCATTGTGTGTTCTCCTTTCTAAATTCAGTTTCCCTTAAACTTTAGTTGGCTTTTGCTTTAACTTTGTTTAAGTATAGTCAAACTTTGTTTGACAATATTTATAATACACCCTTTATGTTAAATCTGAAAGCTATTTTGTGTTAAATCTTTGTAAAGTTTTCTTGTTTTTTTGAAAAAAAAAGGAAAACTTGCCCCCTGTTGTTTCCCAGAGGACAAGTTCTTTTAATCTATTGTACAACACTTCAAAGGGTTGTTTATTTTGATATTACATCGTTTTCAGCTGTTCTTCTAATTTTTTTATCAAGTTTTCTAATTCGGTACAACGATTTCTTTCCCCTTCTACCACAGCAGCTGGGGCTTTTTCTGTAAAACCTGGGTTTTCTAATTTCTTCAGCAACTTGCCCAACTCTTCTTGATTCTTTTTCATTTCCTTTTCTATACGAGCCTTCTCTTTGTCTAAATCTACTAATTCTGACAAAGGAATATACAGATTAGCTGAAGGGGTAATCGCTGTCACCATGCCTGTCATATCCACTGTCTCTTGAGAGGAGAGGATTTTTACCTCGGACACAGAAGCAAGCTTCAAGAAAAATGGAATCCCCAAGGCAAAGGTTTCCCCTTTTTCTGTCACCAGCACAAGTTGTGCCTTTTTAGAAGGAGGCACATTCATCTCTGCCCGACGGGTACGCACAGCAGAGATTGCTGTCATAATCTCTTCCATTGCCCCTGCTTCTTCTGGGAACTGGAATTCCTCTTTAAAGGTAGGGAAAGAGGAGAGCATCAAAAATTCACCTTCATGGGGCAGCGCCTGCCAAATCTCTTCGGTGATATAAGGCATAAAGGGATGTAGCAGTTTCAGCATATCGGTTAAGACATAACACAGCACTTGTTGTGCCACGATTTTCTCTTCTTCCCCATCCCCCAACAAACGAGTTTTGGTCAATTCGATATACCAATCACAATAGCTATCCCAGATAAAGTCATAAATATTTTGTGCTGCCACACCCAGCTCAAACTTCTCCATATTGTCCACGACTTGTGGAATCAATTCATTCAGCTTATGCAAAATCCACTTATCTTCTAATTTCAATTTTTCCATAGAGGGAAGTTTACATTCTTCTATGGTCAAATTCATCATTAAAAAGCGACTGGCATTCCAAATCTTATTGGCAAATTTCCCCATCGCTTCGCAACGGTCACGGAAAAAGCGTGTATCATTTCCTGGTCCAATCCCTGTGACCAAGTTAAAACGCAACGCATCTGCGCCGTACTCTTTTGCCACTTCCAAGGGGTCTATGCCATTGTTCAAGGTTTTTGACATTTTTCTCCCTTGTTCATCTCTGACCAAGCCGTGGATAAAGACAGTGTGGAACGGAGTCTTTCCGGTATGATAATAAGCAGAGAACACCATTCTCGCCACCCAGAAGAAAATAATATCATAGCCTGTGACCAAAACATCTGTGGGATAGAAGTAATCATAATCTTCTGTGGTTTCTGGCCAGCCCAAAGTAGAAAAAGGCCACAAAGCAGAAGAAAACCAAGTATCCAGCACATCGGTGTCTTGTTGGAAATGCTCGCAAGAACAATGAGGACAACTTTTAGGAGTCTCTTCCCCAGCGACCATGGTGTGACATTTTTCACAGTAATACACTGGAATCTGGTGTCCCCACCAAAGTTGACGGCTGATACACCAATCATGGACATTTTCCATCCAGTTGGTAAAGATTTTGGAAAAACGATCTGGAACAAACTTAGTTTCTTCCCGCTCCATAACCCCCAAAGCCATTTTACCAAAGGCATCCATCTTCACAAACCATTGACTGGATAAAATAGGTTCCACATCTGTAGAGCAACGATAGCAAGTTCCCACATTGTGACGATGCTTCTCTATTTTCTCCACCAAGCCCATAGCTTCCAAGTCTTTGATGATTTTTTTACGAGCTTCTAGACGGTCCATCCCAGCATAGCTACGTCCCTCTGCATTGACACAACCATTGTCATCTAACACACGCAGTTGCTCTAGATCATGACGTTGTCCCACTTCAAAGTCATTGGGGTCATGGGCTGGGGTGATTTTCACACAGCCTGTCCCAAATTCTCGGTCCACAAATTCATCTGCCACAATGGGAATCAAGCGATTCATTAAAGGTAGAACACACTGTTTTCCAATCAAATCAGCATAACGCTCATCTTCTGGGTGAACAGCCACTGCTGTATCGCCAAACATGGTTTCAGGACGGGTGGTGGCGACAATCACATACTGATTCTCTTGCCCTGCAATGGGATAGCGTAAATGCCAAAGATGTCCATCTTTCTCTTGATAATCCACTTCTGCATCACTTAATGCAGTAACACAATGAGGACACCAGTTGATGATTCTGCTACCTTTATAAATCAGTCCATCATTGTACATATCAATAAAGGTTTTCTTCACAGCCTTGGAACAACCTTCGTCCATGGTAAAGCGAGAACGCTCCCAATCGCAAGAAGAGCCGATTTTCTTTTGCTGCTCTACAATACGATTGCCGTACTTCTCTTTCCACTCCCAGACCTTCTCTAAAAACTTCTCTCTGCCCAAATCATGTTTGGTCAGACCTTCGGTTTCTCGCAGTTCTTGCTCTACCTTAATTTGTGTGGCAATCCCTGCATGGTCAGTCCCAGGCACCCACAAAGCTGCATAACCCTGCATTCTCTTGAAGCGAATCAACACATCTTGCAAAGTACAATCCATGGCATGCCCCATGTGAAGCTGTCCTGTTACATTAGGAGGGGGCATGACAATGGTAAAGGACTCTTTACTCTCGTCTCGAACGCCACGAAAACAGCCAGATTCTTCCCATTTTTGATAGATTTTCTCCTCTGATTCCTGAGGACTATATACCTTTGGTAACTCTTTTTTCATTTTTTCACTCTCCGTCTCTACTAGGGAAAGGATTCTTTCCCTTTTTTCAAAGATTTCTTTGAAAATTTCACTCAAACAAGTATAACGAAAAAAAGGTCTTTTGTCAAGAAATAAAATTTCTCTTGCGAAAAGACAAGCTTTGTGCTATACTATATACTTGTAAAATAAGAGAATCTCAAAAATGCTTTGGGGGACAAGAGTACAAATTTTTTGTTCTTAGATTGTTCTGAAAAAATTAGGGCGAAGGAATTGTTTTATTGTTGTTTCGGCGTTTTGAGAGGTTCCCATAAACTGATTCCATGAAAAGATTCCATCTATCTTCCCCGATTGCTTCCTTGACAAGGTTCAGGAATATTCGGGTTGAAGAGTGTTTGTTTTTCATGGAGCGTCATAGGAGTATGAAAACGATGACATATAAAGAAGAATTTATTGAATTTATGGTAGGGGCAGGGGTGCTGACATTTGGGGACTTCACCACAAAATCAGGACGAAAAACCCCCTATTTCGTCAACACAGGAAACTATAAAACAGGTGCCCAAGCTGCCAAACTAGGGGAATACTATGCCGCCTGTTTACAAGAAAATATTCCCCAAGAAATTGATTGCCTTTTTGGCCCTGCCTATAAAGGGATTCCCCTTGTAGTAGCAGCAGCAACTGCCCTGTACCAAAAACATGACAGAGACCTCCCCTATTGTTTCAACAGAAAAGAAGCAAAAGACCATGGGGAAGGTGGCACCATGGTGGGCTATCAACCCAAAGAAGGGGATCAGGTGGTGATCATTGAAGATGTGGTCACAGCCGGTACAGCTGTCCGTGAATCCATCGAATTGTTCAAACACATCGCTCCTGTGAACATCAAAGCACTTTTGGTCTCTGTAGACCGTATGGAACGTGGCAGCAAAGACTGCTCTACTTTAGATGAATTACGAGACGATTTAGGCATTGCCGTTTATCCCATTGTCACCGTGAAAGAAATCATCGCCCATCTCCACAACCATCCTGTGGCTGGAAAAGTTTATATTGATGATGAGATGAAATCAAAAATGGAAGCCTATTTGAAAGAATATGGGGCAAACTAATCACCCAAATAGAAACAGAAGTGGGATTTTTATATGGCAAAGAAAGATACAACAAAGATAGAATTAAACATGGACAGCAAAGAAGCAGAAGTCACAATCCAAGAATTAGAACCGATAAAAGCAGAGACAAAGGTGGCGAAAAAGCCGAAAAAAGAGCCTCATCCCAATGCACAACATCGTCAACGGGTGAAAAAGCACTTTCAGAAAAGTGGTATCCAAGGCTTTTCGGAACATCGTGCTCTGGAACTCCTTCTGTTTTTTGGCATCCCCCAAGGGGATGTGGCAGATGTCGCACGGGATCTGATTCGCACCTTTGGGGATTTCCCCTCGGTGCTAAAAGCTTCTCACCAAGAATTATGCAAGGTAAAAGGCATGGGTGACCACTCTGCTACCCTAATCAAACTGGTCACAGCCATGCAGGTTTATAATGGTTTGAAAGAATCAGAATCCATTGTCTTTGTTCATAATTCCCAAACTGCCTTCGAAATTCTGTCAAGCTATTTCTTAAATGCCAAAGTGGAAAAGGTTTTTGTCCTTTACCTCGACGCACAAAAACGTCAAATTGGTACTCGTCCTGCAGGGGAAGGCAGTTTGCTCTCAGTGGGCTTCAACTTCCGTCAAATTGCCACTGAAGCACTCACATTAGGAGCTGTTCGGGTTTATGTGGCACACAATCATGTCACAGGCACCTTAGAACCCTCGGCTGCTGACTGGAATGCCACCCAACGTTTGCTGGAAGCCCTCCACCCCTTTGAAATTTACGTGGAAGACCATTTAATCATCGGCAGACAAGAAGCTGCCTCTATGCGACAAATTTCTCAAGAAAAACGCTTCCCTCTCCCTTGGCCTAGATAAGGGAATCTATCTCTCCTCGCTCTTGCAACTGTCCCAACGTTTCTTCCCCCTGAAAGGAATCTTGATATATGGCAAACTTTGAAGTAATTTCCTCTTATTCCCCTGCTGGCGATCAGCCACAGGCGATCAAAGCTCTGGTAGATGGCATCAATATGGGTCTGGACGAACAAACCCTCCTAGGGGTCACAGGTTCAGGAAAAACCTTTACCATGGCAAAGACCATCGAAGCATTGAACCGCCCGACCCTTGTCTTGGCACATAATAAAATATTAGCAGCCCAACTTTGTGCTGAATTTAAAGAGTTTTTCCCCAATAACGCTGTGGAATATTTCGTTTCCTATTACGATTACTATCAACCAGAAGCTTATATTCCCCATACAGATACCTTTATTGAAAAAGACTCCTCCATCAATGCAGAAATAGAGCGTCTTCGCCACTCCTCTACAGCAGCACTCTTCGAGCGACGTGATGTCATTGTAGTGGCTTCTGTCTCTTGCATCTATGGCTTGGGTGACCCCATTGACTATGCCAACATGGTCATCTCTCTGCGCACAGGGATGGAAAAATCCAGAGATGATTTACTGGCGAAATTGGTGGAAATCCGTTACGAGCGAAACGACATCGCCTTTGATCGGAATATGTTCCGTGTCCGTGGAGACACAGTGGAGATATACCCCACCTATTCCCAAGATACAGGCATTCGGGTAGAGTTTTTTGGAGACGAAATCGACCGTATCTCAGAAATTAACATTGTCACAGGAAAAGCAAACTGTGTGCTAAACCATATTGCCATTTATCCCGCCAGTCACTATGTGACACCCCCTGAAAAGATGAAGGGCGCCATCGAAGAAATCTATCAAGAACTAGAACGGCAAACAGCCTTCTTCCGTAGTGAAAATAAACTCATCGAAGAACAACGCATCAAAGAACGTACCATGTATGACATTGAAATGTTGCAAGAAATTGGTTTTTGTTCTGGGATTGAAAACTATTCCAGAGTGATTTCTGGTCGCCCTGTGGGCTCTCCCCCCCTCACCCTTCTGGATTACTTCCCCGATGATTTTCTGCTCTTTGTGGACGAGAGTCATGTCATGCTCCCCCAAGTACGTGCCATGTACAATGGGGACAGGGCAAGAAAAACCTCTCTCATTGACTATGGCTTCAGGCTGCCCTGTGCCTATGACAATCGCCCCCTCCAATTCCACGAATTTCAAGAAAGAATCGGGCAGACTGTCTATGTCTCTGCCACCCCTTCTGCCTATGAAAAAGAACGCTCTGGGCAAATTGTAGAACAGGTGATTCGTCCCACAGGACTCCTTGACCCCATCATCGAAGTCCGTCCAGTGGAAGGACAAATTGATGATTTGATTCACGAAATCAAGGAAAGAATCAAGCTAGAAGAAAGGGTCCTTGTGACCACGCTGACCAAAAAAATGGCAGAGGATTTGACAGGCTATCTCCAAAAAGCCAGCATCAAAGTCCGTTATATGCACCACGACATTGACACCATCGAAAGAATGGAGATCATCCGTGATTTACGATTGGGGACTTTTGATGTTCTTGTAGGCATTAACCTCCTCCGTGAGGGGCTAGACCTGCCTGAAGTTTCCTTTGTAGCGATTTTAGATGCAGACAAAGAGGGCTTTCTCCGTTCAGAAACCTCTCTCATTCAAACCATCGGCCGAGCGGCTCGGAATGCCAAGGGTGTGGTTGTTATGTATGCAGACAAAATCACCCCCTCTATGGACAGAGCCATCACCGAGACAAAACGTCGCCGTGCCTTGCAAGATGACTTCAACAAAAAACATGGCATTGAGCCCAAAACAGTCATCAAGTCCATTCGAGAACTACTGGAAGTGTCTTCTTCTGCAACAGAAGACACAGCGCAGCGTGAAGGCAAAGTAAAAGCAATGAACAAGCAAGAGCGAGCCATAGAAATTCATCGTTTGGAAAAAGCCATGAAAGAGGCTTCTAAAATGTTAGAATTCGAGCTTGCTGCCACTTTGCGTGACCAGATTATTCAAATACGAGGCATGAAAAATTAGAACTTGTTGATTCAAAAGAATATATGATGAAATCCCACACGAAGGAGAACTTATGCAAGACCATATTCACATCAAAGGTGCCAGAGAAAACAACCTGAAAAACATCGAACTGAAAATCCCCCGTGACCAGTTGGTGGTTTTGACCGGTTTATCAGGTTCGGGAAAATCCTCTCTTGCCTTTGACACCATCTATGCAGAGGGACAGCGTCGCTATGTGGAGTCCCTCTCTGCCTATGCACGGCAATTTTTAGGACAAATGGAAAAACCAGACGTGGATTATATCGAAGGCCTATCCCCTGCGATTTCCATCGACCAAAAGACCACTTCCAAAAACCCTCGCTCCACCGTTGGGACTGTCACAGAAATCTATGACTATCTCCGTTTGCTCTGGGCTAGGGTGGGAACCCCCCACTGTCCCAAATGTGGGAAAGAAATCATGCAACAAACCATCGACCAAATCATAGACCAAGTGATGGCGCTCCCCACAGGGACCAAGATCCAAGTGCTCTCCCCTGTGGTCAGAGCAAGAAAAGGGGAACATCAAAAAATCTTTGAAGATGCCCGAAAATCAGGTTATGTCCGTTGCCGTGTGGACGGCATTGCCTATGATCTCTCTGAAGAAATCAAGCCTGAAAAGAATAAAAAGCACAACATCGACATCACTGTGGACAGATTGATTTTAAAAGAGGACATTGCCCGTCGTCTCACAGACTCTATCGAAACAGCTACGACACTGGCTGGTGGCCTTGTGATTGTCAATGTTTTGGACAAAGACGAGGACTTGCTCTTCTCTCAAAACTATGCCTGTGAAGATTGTGGCATTTCCATTGAAGAACTGACCCCTCGTATGTTCTCTTTCAATAACCCCTATGGCGCCTGTCCCAACTGCACAGGCTTAGGGGCACAGCTGAAAGTTGACCCTGATTTGATTATCCCAAACCACAATTTGTCTCTGTTAGAAGGGGCTGTGGTTGCCTCTGGCTGGGGAAATATCTCAGGAGGTGGGATTTCTCGTATGTATTTTGACGCTCTGGCGAAAAAATACAAATTCAAATTGAATACCCCTGTGAAAAATCTTTCGCCTGAAATTCTGGAGATCATTCTCCGTGGCACAGGGGACGAAGATCTGACCCTGCATTATGAACAAGCAAGAGGCTCTGGCACGTTGCGCCAACCCTTTGAAGGCATTTGCAATAATCTGGAACGACGCTATCGTGAAACCCAATCTGATGCCATGCGTCGTGAACTGGAAGAAAGTATGTCCCACTGTCCCTGTCCTGATTGTCAAGGCAAACGACTTCGCCCTGAATCCCTTGCTGTCACTGTGGGGGATATGGATATTGACAGTTATTGTCACCTCTCGGTGGACGAAGCCCTTGCCTTCTTCGATACCTTGATGCTTTCTGATACAAAAACCATGATTGCCGAAAGAATCTTAAAAGAAATCCGAGAAAGATTGGGCTTTTTACAAGCTGTAGGACTGCAATATCTGACCCTGTCTCGTTCTGCGGGCTCTCTGTCTGGAGGAGAAAGCCAACGGATTCGCCTTGCCACACAAATCGGCTCTTCTCTCATGGGGGTGCTGTATATCTTGGACGAGCCTTCCATCGGTCTCCACCAACGGGACAACGATATGCTCCTTGCCACCATGCAACGTCTCCGTGATTTGGGCAACACCCTTCTGGTGGTGGAACATGACGAAGACACCATGCGAGCGGCTGACTATATCGTGGATATTGGTCCGGGAGCGGGGCTACAGGGTGGTGAGGTCGTGGCTGCTGGCACAGCACAAGAAGTCATGGCAAATACCAACTCCCTGACTGGGGACTATCTCTCTGGACGAAAAAAAATCCCTGTGCCCAGCACTCGCAGAAAAGGCAACGGCACTTTCTTAGAAATTCTAGGTGCAGAAGAAAATAATTTACAAAAAGTAAACGTCAAATTCCCCTTAGGCACGCTGACCTGTGTCACAGGGGTCTCTGGCTCTGGGAAGTCCTCTCTGATCAACGAAATCCTTTATAAAAAACTTGCTGCTGAACTCAACCACAGCAAACAACGTCCTGGAAAACACAAAAAGCTAACAGGACTGGAATATCTGGACAAAGTCATTAACATCGACCAAAGCCCCATTGGTCGCACACCACGGAGCAATCCAGCCACCTATACAGGCATTTTCACCGATATCCGTGATCTCTTTGCCTCTACCCCTGATGCCAAGACCCGTGCGTATGCAGCAGGACGCTTTTCCTTTAATGTCCGTGGTGGACGTTGCGAGGCTTGTTCTGGGGATGGCTTGTTGAAAATTGAAATGCACTTTCTCCCTGATATCTATGTCCCCTGTGAAGTGTGTAAAGGGAAACGCTATAACCGTGAAACCCTAGAAGTGAAGTATAAAGGCAAAAACATCTACGAAGTCTTGGAAATGACAGTGGAAGAAGCACTCCCCTTCTTTGAAAATATCCCCAAGCTGGCAAAAAAGCTCCAAACACTTTTGGATGTGGGATTAAGTTATGTGAAACTAGGGCAAGCTTCTACCACTTTGTCAGGAGGAGAAGCGCAACGTGTGAAACTTGCCACAGAACTCTCTAAACGCTCTACTGGCTCTACCATCTATATTCTGGATGAACCCACCACAGGACTCCACAGCTATGATGTCCATCGCTTGATTGAAGTGATTCAACGATTGGTGGAAACAGGGAATACTGTGGTCGTCATCGAGCATAACTTAGATGTAATTAAAACTGCTGACCATCTCATTGACCTTGGCCCTGAAGGTGGGAGTGGTGGGGGTTATATCGTTTGTGCTGGCACTCCAGAACAAATTGCAAAATGCCCAGAATCCTATACAGGGAAATATCTAAAACCATTGCTGAAAACAAAAAAATAAATTTCTCCTGATAGAGCAACTTAAAAATGATTAAAATTGAAGCACCTTTCCCCTCTTTTGCATAGAATGAGGAAAGAGGTGATGAAATATGGATTACTATCTGGCTTTTTCCTTGGTGTTTTTTTTCTTTTTATTTCTAGCATTCTGCCTTGGCAGAGCCTTGCTCCCCTTACGCAAAGCCTTTATCCTGCTTCCTGTCAAAGACAAGGCAGAGGACTTAGAGCAACGACTGTATGCCCTGATCTGGCTGAAAACACTGGGGATCATTCGCTGCCCCATCTATATCCTTGACCAAGGATTGTCGGGCGAGGGACAGACACTGGTGTCACACCTGACCAGTCGTTGGGTGGATCTTAAATTATGTGAAACCTTCCCCCCCTCCCCATGATTGCCCCTACGGGGGCAATTTTCTTCCTTTATGCCAAAGAATGAGACCCTCAATCATCTGCCCTTATCATATCCCACAAACATGACCCAGAAACTTGACGAAAGGAGGAACTATATGGAACTGGAACATCTAGAAGGTACCGTCAATGCCATTGTTTTTCAAAACCAAGCCAATGGCTATGCGATTATATCTATCAATCAGGGCGAGGACATACATACTGTCGTGGGCACCATGCCTGACATCGCTGTGGGGGACTCGGTAAAATTTCAAGGAGAATGGGTCACCCACCAAACCTATGGAAAACAACTGAAAGCCTTGGTGTATGAAAAGAAACAGCCAGAAGGAAAAAACGAGCTGTTTCGTTATTTATCCTCTGGCACAATCGAAGGGGTCAGAGCCAAAACAGCCAAGCAATTACTGGAAGCATTCGGAGATGATGTGCTGGAAGTCATGGAAAAAGATTATGAAAAATTGACTGAAATCAAAGGCATCACATTAAAACGAGCCCAAAAAATCCACGAATCCTATTGCAAGCAAATCGGTACTCGCATGCTTCTCACCTTTTTAACCCTCCATGACCTGCCTTTGTCCCTTGCCCCTCCTCTGACAAAATATTATGGTGATCTTGCCTTGAATTTAATTCAAGATAATCCCTATCTCCTGACCCAAGAGGATTTCGGCTTGCCCTTTCAACGTGCTGACCAACTGGCCAAGTCCCTTCACTTGCCTCCTGATAATCCCAAACGTATGGAAGCAGGTCTCCTCTTCTCTCTTACGGATAGTCAAAGAAATGGTCACTGCTATCTCCCACAAGAAGAGCTTCTGTTCCAAGGTGCCAAACTCCTTCACTGCCAACTTTCCGATTTAGAGGACAGCTTAAGCACCCTAGAAGACAACGGCGCCATCATACTAGACCCACAAGAGGGAATTAATTTAGTCTATCTCCCCCCTCTCTATGAAGCGGAGTGCGAAATCAGTCTTCGCATTGGAGAGATGTGTCAGTCTCATCTGAAACCTCCTAAAAAATTAAAAACCATCATCAAAAACATTCAAACTCAGCAAAATATCACTTACTCCCCAGAACAATGCTATGCTGTGGAACTAGCGGCAAAACACCAAATCCTTCTCCTCACAGGGGGACCTGGTACAGGAAAAACCACCTCTCTCAAAGCTGTTCTGGCGCTTTTTGATACCTTAGAACTCTCCACTGTCCTTGTGGCACCCACTGGCAGAGCGGCAAAACGTCTGGGAGATCTTTGCCAAAGCGAAGCCTCCACCATTCACAGACTGCTGGAAGTGGCTTTTGACCAAGTATCAGGCACCCTTGTCTTTCAGCGTAATGGAGACGAGCCCATCTCAGCTGATGCTGTCATTGTGGACGAAACCTCTATGGTAGATGTGTTGCTGATGTCCCATTTGCTGGACGCACTCCCCAATGGTTGCCGTTTGATTTTAGTGGGCGACCCTGACCAGCTCCCCTCTGTGGGGCCTGGAAATTTGTTCTCTGATCTCATTTCCTCTGGTCTCATCCCCATGGTACGTCTTTCTCGTATTTTCAGACAAGCACAAGAAAGTAATATCATCAGTAACGCCCACATGGTCAACCAAGGGATTACCCCAGACATGGCACAGCGAGCTGGAGACTTTTTCTTCCTTCCCAGACACTCCCCCCAAGACACCTTGGACACCATTGTGGAGCTCTGCCTCCATCGTCTGCCGAAAAATATGGGGGTCACCCCAGAGCAAATCCAAGTCCTCTCCCCCACTCGTAAAAACACGACTGGCACAGAATCCTTGAATCTTGCCTTGCAAAATGCCTTGAACCCTCCCAGTAAAAACAAAAACCAAAGAACTTATGGTAAATGGATTTTCAGAGAAGGTGATCGGGTGATGCAAGTGAAAAACAACTATGATATCCAGTGGAAAAGCGACGAGAAATCAGGGGTTGGGATTTTCAATGGAGACATCGGCACCATTGACGAAGTCCGTTCTGACTTGATTGTGGTTTCTTTTGAAGGACGTATGGTGGAATATAGCACAGATTTCCTTGCGCAACTGGAACCTGCCTATGCCATCACTGTCCACAAAGCACAAGGCAGTGAATATGATGTGGTAATCTTTTCTGCATTTGATGGTGCCCCCATGCTTTTGACACGAGGCATTTTATACACGGCAATCACAAGAAGCAAAACTCTTTTCGTTGGTGTAGGGAATCCTTATGTATTGGCACAAATGACGGAAAATTATCAACAAACTCGCCGATACAGTGCCTTGCAACAACGTTTGGAAGAAGAAATTGATGCCCCTCCCACAGGAGAGGAAAAGGAGTCATGACCATATGAAACAACAAAATAAGCTTCTTCTTACTTCACTGCTCACACTTTCTGCTTTGGATCAAAGGTTAAAAACAGTCACTTATAGACTCTCTTCCCCAAAAATAAAAAATCCCTTCAAAATTGTATTCATCGCTGATTTGCATGGCTGTTATTATGGGGAAAATCAATCCACTTTGGTCAAAGCAATCAAAAAGGCAAATCCTCATTTGATTCTTTTGGGTGGTGATATCTTTGATGACATCATCCCCTATGACAACACAGAAATCTTATTGGCTGAAATCGCTGCTCTTTTTCCTTGTTATTATGTCACAGGAAATCACGAATACCGAGGACATAATATTCAAGAAATTTTAAAGATTGTAGACAGCTTTGGGGTGACCACCTTAAATGGTACCTGTGATGTTTTAGAAATAGAAGGAAACTTGATTCAAATCTGTGGCATTGCTGACCCAAGTGCTACACACTATGTCCAAAATCAAGACTCTGTACAAAAACAATTAAAACATCTGGAAACCCTCCTTCAACCAGAGTTTTATTCCATTTTACTCACCCATCGACCTGAACTGATTCAGGAGTATTTATACTCTCCCTATGATTTAAGCCTTGCAGGTCATGCCCATGGTGGTCAGTGGAGAATCCCCTTTTTATGCAATGGTGTCTTTTCCCCAAACCAAGGTTTGTTTCCAAAGTTTGCTGGTGGTCATTATCCCTTTGAAGAAATGGACTTCATTGTCAGTCGTGGTTTGGCAAGAGAAACCACTATTGTACCCAGAATTTGGAATAGACCAGAGCTAGTGGTCATCGAGATTTCCTAAAGCGTATTGAGATTTCCGAATAGAAAAAGAGAGCTCCCAAAAAGGGAACTCTCTTTTTTTATCCTGCGCCATAAACAGGTGGTGCAGTGGAAGGGGGAGAATCTGGCGTACTAGGCTCGGTGTTTTCTGGTACGCTTGTATCTGGAATTTCAGGCTCACTTGGCGCTGTCTCAGTATCTGGTACACTTACTTCTGGAATACTTGGCTCGCTTTGATCTGGTATACTAGGGATTACAAAATCAAGATCTGGCGTAATTTCTTCTCGTTCGATGTCTTCCTTGGTGAAGGAGAAGATCATCCCTGTATTGGCTGCAATAAAATACTCGTAATTGGCATTTTCTGTGGTGAAATTAATTTGATATTGGGGAATCGTTCCGTTGAATCCCTCCAGAATTTTGATGGTGTAGACCTCTGTCATGTCTACCCCTGCATGTAAGGTAACCACCAGCTTTGCCTCGTCCATGGTCAAATTCCCAACGGTTGCCACAAATTCTTCCTCTTCTTCCACCTCTTCTTCTTCCTCTACTTCTGGCTCTACATAGCCTGTTTCATGAAAGACTGTAGAAAAAGTCAAGACAGAGCCATCTGACCCTGCAATGGAATAGAAATGTTCCACTTTATCCACCCAAAAATTGATATGATATTCCATCAGACCACCATTGTCTACCAGCTCGATCAAATACCCTTGGATATTGCTCTCTGACACAGAGGCACGACGCAAGGCAACTTGTTTTGCCACATCTGAGGAGATGATATCCAAAGCAGCGATTTCTTCAGGTGTAATCACTGTCCCAGAAACGCTGGTATCACTGGAAGGCAGCTTTCCTGAGTTTTCCTTTCCATATTTGGACAAATCAAAATCCTCGGAGTCCTGACTACTACAAGCAGTCAAACAGCACAAGGACAATAGGCACACAAGTATACGCATAAATATATGCTCCTTTCAAATTTGAAACTCTTTCAAAAACAAGTACAAACAATCGTTTCGCTTCCCTTTATGTATCCTCCCCCAAAAGGGGGAGGAGGTTCTATGACAAATAGACAGAGCATGAATGTTCTTATGCTTTGCAAGGATGTCCGTAGTAGCAAGCTTTCAAAATTTCGACCATCTCAGCTTGGCTTGGGATACGTGGATTGGATCCAGTACAAGCGTCAGAAATTGCAAGCTCTGCAATGCGATCCACTTTTTTCTCGAACTCTTCTGCTGTTACCATGCCATCATTAAAATCTTTGATGCAAGAAGGAATGTCAAGTTTTTTGTTGCAATCTTCAATAGAAGCAATCAAAGAATTCATCAATTCTTCTGTTGTAGAACCAGAAAGTCCCACATATTTAGCAATTTCCCCATAACGTTTGGCTGCTGTTTCGTCTTTTCCGTTAAAACGAATCACTTGTGGCAAATACATGGCATTGGCACAACCATGAGGAATGTGTCCTTTTTCAAAAGCTGCCCCTGTTTTGTGTGCCATAGAGTGAACAATCCCCAAAAGTGCGTTGGAAAACGCCATCCCTGCAAGACATTGTGCATAGTGCATTTTCTCACGGCTGACTTTATCCCCTTCGCAAGAAGTATAGAGATACTCATACACCATTTTAATGGCTTGCAATGCCAAAGGATCTGTGAAGTCGTTTGCACAGGTAGAGACATAAGCTTCAATGGCATGGGTCAATGCATCCATCCCTGTGTGTGCTGTCAAAGTTTTAGGCATAGTTTCTGCCAATTCAGAATCCACAATGGCAATATCTGGTGTGATATTATAGTCAGCAAGTGGATATTTTATCCCTGTAGAATAATCAGTAATCACAGAAAAAGCTGTCACTTCTGTAGCTGTCCCAGAAGTAGAAGGGATTGCCACGAAAGTAGCTTTTTGACGAAGCAAAGGCAATGTAAATGGATCTTTGATATCATCAAATTTTGTTTCTGGATATTCATAAAACACCCACATTGCTTTGGCTGCATCGATAGGAGAACCACCACCCATTGAAATGATCAAATCAGGTTGAAATTCTTCCATCATTTTTGCGCCCTTCATGACTGTTTCCACAGAAGGATCAGGCTCGACATTTTCAAAAAGCTTTACTTCAATCCCTGCTTCTTTTAAATAACCTTGTGCTTTATCCAAAAAACCAAAGCGTTTCATAGAACCGCCACCCACGACCAACATAGCCTTTTTGCCTTTTAGGTTTTTCAGCTCAGACAGTGAGCCCGCTCCAAAATAAATGTCTCTTGGTAAAGTAAATCTTCCCATTTTAAATTTCCACCTTTATACAGTATTTTATAATCATAGCTTGCATTTTGACTCTTTATCGTACTTTGTCAAAATCCTAACAATCTATGACCACAACTATTATACTCCCTACCACCAAAAAGTGCAAGAAGTTTTTTCAAAATTATTGAAAAAACTTTCGGGAACATTTGGGGATAAAAAGGGTCAGAGCGATAGCAGTGGTTTTTCTCCTTGATTTCGCCCATGGAATGTGGTATCATTTATATTAAAAATAGCATTTAAATAAATAACATTAAAATACAAGGAGTGAATCAAGATGTATTATTTCTTCAATCGTGGAATTGACAGCGTCTTAACCACAAGTGGTTGGATCGAATACAAACAGATCAGCAAAGGGGATTACAAGCTATTTGCTGTGGAAAAAAAGAACAAACCAACAGATGTCTATCAAGAATTTCTGAAAAAATACGGCAAAACCTCAGCAAAACAAACAGTACTTTTAGTGGAAAAAAACTTATGTAACAAGCGACCCAAAAAACTAAAAATAAGCGATACTGAAGCGAATGTGATTCGAAATGGTTATCTGTCTTTGGTGGCTTTCCTCTCTTCGCACAAAAAAACCTGTACGCAATCCTCTGCTGTCCTGTTTCCTGTCACAGAAAAATCTCTCCCTAAAAATACAAACAACCAATCAAATCAGCCCACAGCAGAGCCTTTGCCTTTGGTGCTTTTAAGTGATATTCAAGTCATGGAAGCACCCCCTCTCTCCAAAGAAGAAAGCAACATCCTTCGTATCCAAAGAGAAGTCCCCATGGAAAATGCTGATTTTATTATGGCAACTTTAGACACCATGGAAAATTTAAAGAATATCATAATACAAGGGCAAGAGATTCAAAAAAACAATGAAGCACTGCTGAAAAACATCGAAGGCCAAATACAAGATGAATTACACTTTTTAGAATTTAATGAACTGGATCAAGAGCAAACCTTAAAATTCACAGAAAAGCTCCAAAATTTGCGGGTCCAAAGACGCAACCTGAAAGATGATTTATTTGTGGCAAATTTACTGTTAAACCAAAATTACAATCATTTTTTCAAAGACTTCCCCCAAATTCAAAGCAAAATAGATCATCTCACCCAACGAAGCTATGTGGTGAAAGCCCCAGAAAATTATGAACATTAAGGCAATCTCTTATCATTCCCCTTTTCAAATTGCAATAAAAAAGGTCTGTGAAAAAGTGGAGAACCCCTGAACAGATTCTCCACTTGCTAGACTATTTTTATCCCTCTACCACTTGTATTTTATTGTTCTCAGCATAAACCTGTACCACTATACCTCTACCACTTGCATTTTATTGTTCTCTGCATAAACCTGTACCACTGCCCCTTGTGGGATTTTTTCTTGTAACAACAAATCAGCCACCTGATTTTCCACCCACGTGGCAATGGCTCGGCGAATGGGTCTTGCACCGTAATTCTTATCCTGTCCCCGTCTGGCAAGAAATTCCACAGCAGATTCTGACACCTCTAAGGTGATCTGATAGGGGTTCAGTCGTTCCTTGGTTTGCTCTAACAACTGTCGCACAATGCTGTGGAGGGACTCTTGTTCCAAGGGATGGAACACCAACAAATGATCCAAACGATTCAAAAACTCAGGAGAGAAGGTCTTTCTTGCATCCCCCTTCACCTCTTCCTCCATCACAGACCGTTGCACCACAGCATCAGGGGCAAAGCCCAACTGTTGTTTTTGAGCAAATCGCCGTGAGCCCAGATTCGAGGTCATCACAAGAACGGTATTTCGAAAATCCACCTGTCTCCCTTGACTGTCTGTCAACACCCCCTCTTCCATCACTTGCAACAAAATCGCCCAAATATCAGAGTGTGCCTTTTCCAATTCATCTAATAACACCACTGACCAAGGATTTCGTTTCACACGAGTGGTCAACTGTCCCCCCTCTCCATGTCCTACATATCCAGGGGGAGAGCCAATGAGCCGTGACACCGAATGTGCTTCCATATATTCTGACATATCAAAGCGAAGCAATGCCTCTTCACTGCCAAAGAGGGTACGGGCAAGGGAGCGACAAAGTTGGGTTTTCCCCACCCCACTAGGACCTAAAAGCAAAAAAGCCCCCACAGGACGATTGGGGTCTTTCAATCCCAATCGCCCTCGCCGTATTGCCCGTGCCACCTCTGTCACAGCTTCTTCTTGCCCCACCAAGCTTTCTCGTAACTTCTCTTCCAGTTTTCGCAATGCCTCTTTGTCTTGCAAGGTCAAATCACTGACAGGTATCCCCGTCCACTGGCTGAGTACAATTTGAATATGACTGGGCAAGACCTCAAACACCTTTTCTTTGCATTGTTCCTGTTCCCTTTGTAGTTCCTGAGAAAAATCTTGCACCACATGACGTAGCATTGTCACTCGGTCAAACTCCTTTTGGGCAACAGCTTGGGCAAGCTGTTCCTCTGCTTGTCGCACCCGAAAAGACAAATTTTGTATCAGCTCATTACTAGGACTGAGACGAGCCTGAGAAGCGGCTTCGTCGATTAAGTCAATCGCCTTGTCTGGCCAAAAGCGATGGGGCAAATAACGGTGGGACAAGTCCACTGCAGCTGTCACTGCCTCTGGGGTAATATTAATTTGATGATGGCTTTCATAGCGACTTAACAAGCCTTTTAAAATCCCAAGGGTATCCTCTCGGCTAGGCTCTTTCACTGTCACTGGCTGAAAGCGACGCTCTAAGGCACAGTCCTTTTCAATATATTTACTATATTCATCTAAAGTAGTGGCACCAATCAGCTGAATCTCCCCACGAGACAAGGCTGGCTTTAAAATATTTGCCGCATCAATGGCGCCCTCTGCTGACCCTGCTCCCACAATGCTGTGGACTTCATCAATGAATAAAATCACATTACCTGCCTTTTGCACTTCTTCCAAAATAGCCCGTAGCTTCTCTTCAAATTCCCCACGATACTTGGTACCTGCCACCATGGCTGACAAATCCAAAGCACAAATACGCATAGACAGCAAGTGCTGAGGGGCTTCTCCCTTGGCGATTGCCGTGGCGAGCCCTTCGACCACAGCTGTTTTCCCGACCCCTGCTTCTCCAATTAAAATAGGATTGTTTTTACTGCGACGAGACAAAATCTGAATCACTCGTTCTAACTCTACCTCTCGCCCAATCACAGGGTCAAGCCCCCCTTCCTGTGCCATTTGGCTCAAATCTCTGGCACAAAGATCCAGCTGTTTGGTCTCTGGTTCTTTGGAAGGAGATACTTTCGAAGGGGCAGGACTTGCCCCTCCCATGGAAATACACTGCTCTAACGAACGAGCCAAGGCAACACAATCCACCCTGTGCTGTTCTAATAGCTTTCGGGCAGAGCCATTGCGGTCATGGAGCAAACCCAACAACAAATGCTCTGCGTGAACTTCCACACTCCCCTGTGTCTTTGCCTCTTGGGCACCTTGGGAAATCGCTTTGGAACAACGTGGGGTCAAGCCTTGTTGCAAGGCTGGGACTGGCATCCCTGTCCCCACTTGCCTGACAATATCCTGACGCAATTCCCCTTGTCCAATCCCTGCCCGCCCTAAACAATCCTTGGCATGGGTGTTTTCTTGCATGGAAAGCCCCAAAAGTAAATGCTCACTTCCCACATAACTGTGCCCCATTTGTGACGCTGTTTCTTGGGCAAAACGGATTGCTTCTAACGCTTTATGACTAAATTGAATGTTTGACATAGTTCACCTCGACAAAAGTATTTCCCTCTATTCTTTCCATAGTTTGGTAAACTGATACAATAAGGAGCGGGTAACAACAAAACTTTCCTTTTTCAAAAATCGTCAAATATCAGCAAAAAACACGTTAGCAATCGGTAATTTTTTTATTTTTTCAAAATATATCTTGCTTTTTTTTAAATTTGTGTTAGAATATATCCAGTACAAGAGAGTGAGTGGACAAACTACTTTTTCTCTGAATTAAATGGAGGTGTATTTATAATGGCTTATGTAATTAGTGATGCTTGCATCAGTTGTGGTGCGTGTGCAGATTCTTGCCCAGTGGGTGCGATTGCACAAGGTGATGCACAATACGACATCAACGCAGATTCTTGCGTGGATTGTGGTGCTTGTGCAGGAACTTGTCCTGTGTCTGCGATTGCTGAAGGTTAATCCTTCTACAAATAAGTATTGGTATCCTTGCCTCTTTGGCAAAGGGTGCCAATATTTTTTTGCCCTCTCTTTTCGCTTCTGATTCGTCCTTGTGATTCTTCTTATCACCTACAATCCACCAAGAGTTATGGATGCTCTGCCTTTATAAGAACAGCAAGAGACAAGTATTGAAAAGAGTGTCAAGGAAACAGCTACACAGCTGTCACACAGAATCACGGAAAAATTTTTTCATTAAATTTGCAAAAAAATCTTGCAAATATCTTGAAAGTATAGTAAACTATTTGAAGCATAGTAAAGTAGATTAGGTATCATTTTGGTTTATTGCAAGGTCTCACTAGTTGGGGAGATAGCGGTGCCCTGTCACCTACAATCCGCTACAGTAGGGATGAATTCCCATTTTCGGACGTAATTTGTATTGTCTGCCCATGCAAAACAGTGTGGAAAGATCGGTCCTACGCAACAGAGCCCCGTGAACCGTGTCAGGTGGGGAACCAAGCAGCACTAAGCGGATGTCTTTGTGTGCCGTGGGGTAGCTGTTCTGGAGCTGGCTTTGGATGGTAACGGTTATAAATTACGCTTCAACAATGGGTGTGGGATCTTGCAATATACCAAAAAACTCTTTTCTCAAAAAAAGAGCAACTCTCAGGAATTTTCTAGGGTTCCTGAAAATGAACAAATCCCAAAAAATGAAGGAGAATGCTTCATGTATCAAGCTTTGTATCGAAAATGGCGTCCTAAAACCTTCTCTGACATGGTGGGACAAGAACATATCACCCGTACCTTGGTACAACAGGTGAAACAAGAACGTCTTTCTCACGCTTATCTCTTCACAGGCACCCGTGGCACAGGAAAAACCACCTGTGCTAAAGTTTTGTCCAAAGCTGTCAACTGCGAGAATTTAATCGATGGCAATCCTTGTAACCAATGCCCTTCTTGCATTGGCATTGACAATGGTTCTATCCTTGATGTGGTGGAGCTGGATGCTGCCTCTAACAATGGGGTGGACCAAGTACGTACCCTTCGAGATGAAGCTGTTTATACCCCTGGTTCTGTGAAAAAAAGAGTCTATATCATCGACGAGGTGCACATGCTCACCGATGCTGCAGAGAATGCACTACTGAAAATCTTAGAAGAACCTCCTGACCATCTCCTCTTTCTCCTTGCCACCACAGAGCAACACAAAATCCTTGCCACCATTCGCTCTCGTTGTCAGCTATTCACCTTCAAACGCATCCTCCCCCAAGTCATTAGCGACAGACTTCGTTTCGTTGCAAAGGAAGAAAATATCCCTTTGACAGAAGAGGGTGCCACTCTGCTCGCTCGTCTTGCTGATGGTGGTTTGCGTGACGGTCTCTCCCTTCTGGACCAATGTCGCAACGATGAATCTGTGGACGAGAGCCACATTTTGAACATACTGGGCTTAGCGGGTAACCAAGATACAGCCAAAATCATGGTTGCCTTGGGGGAAAAGGACAGTGAAACAGCCCTGACCCTTTTGGCAAAGCTTTATGAAAATGGTCGGGACATCTCCTCTATTCTAGGGGAATTAGCAAGCCTTGCCCGAGATTTATTACTCTTACAAACAGCCCCAAAACATGGGGCAGCCCTACTCACAGGTGGTTATGACAGCCAAACGTTAGAGAAACTCTCTGCACTTTTTCCAAAAGCCCACCTTCTCTATACCCTCTCAGTCTTAACCGAGAAAACGGGAAAAAATCTACGTCGTACCCATGGGGAATTATGCCTTCTTCGCATTGCTGATCCTCAATTAGAGGACAATACCCTAGCACTTTCTGCTCGTATTGCCCAATTAGAGGCTGGAATCACCACACAGCGTCCTGTGCAGTCTCCCCCTCCCATGAATGCACCTCCCATGAACGCACCTCCCATGAACGCACCTCCCATGAACGCACCTCCTATGAATGCATCTCCCATGAACGCACCTCCCATGAATGCACCTCCCATGAATGCACCTCCTATGAATGCACCTCCCCAGTCCCCTCCTTCCTTTCGAGAAGAGGACTTATTCAATCAACCTCCACCAGAATATGGTGACAATATTGTGCCAGATGGTTTATTTGCAAGCTTTGAACCAGAACAACCTTCTATGGCATCCCCTCCCATGAATGCACCTCCCATGAATGCACCTCCGAAAAAGCCTTTCCCCAAAGCGGGGAAATCTTTACCTAATACCAATCCCACAGCACCTCCCATGACGCAAGCACCCCCTATGACACAAGCATCCCCCATGACACAAGCACCTCCCATGACACAAGCTCCTCCTATGACACAAGCTCCTCCTATGGTGGGAAGCCAAGGAAGTGAGTTTTGGGGAAATTTCTTAGGCAAACTAAAAGGACGGGTTCCTCCTTCTATATGGCCTTATCTTGTGGAGCAACCACCTAAAGTACTGGGACAGTATGGAGAAAGTGGACTTATTTTGTGGGTAAGCAGTGCTTTTGTAAAAAAACGACTGGAACTCCCCGGTTGTATCGATGCAGTTACCCAAGTCGCAGCAGAATTCTTTGGTGCTTCCATCAGAGTGACCCTACAAGTTGGAAGCCCAGGTTCCATTCCTTCCGCTCAAACACCGATAGCTTCTCCCATAGTTGCACCTGTGGCTCCTCCCATGGCAGAGGCTGTAGCTCCTCCCATGACAGAGGCTGTGGCTCCTCCTATGACAGAAGCTGTGGCTCCTCCTATGACAGAGGCTGTGGCTCCTCCTATGACAGAGGCTGTGGCTCCTCCCATGACGGAGGCTGTGGCAGAACCAATGAACCAAGCAACCGAAGCAAATGCAGACCCCCTAGAGGATTTACTTGCTCTGGAAAAATTATTTCAATAAAATCGTTTCAAAAGGAGAATGAACAATGGCAAAAGGATACGGAAACCGTGGAGGCATGGGTGGCGGTGGCATGAATATGAACATGATCAAACAAGCCCAAAAAATGCAACAAGATATGCTGAAAATGCAAGAGGAATTGGAAACCAAAACCTATGAAGCACAATCTGGTGGTGGTGTGGTCACAGCAATCGTCACTGGCAAAAGAGTCTTAGAGAAAATTTCCATTGACCCTGATGCAGTGGACCCTGATGATGTGGAAATGCTGGAAGATTTAATTCTTGCTGCTGTCAACGAAGCCCTTCGTTCTGCAGAAGCAGATTCCTCTTCCAATATGCAACAACTGACTGGTGGTTTGAACTTACCTTTCTAATGGAAAATAAATCTCTTGTCTAAGACAAAAGATACCCCTTGGTTTATGTTTCATAAAAATAATACCCAACGCCAAAAAATCCTTTATTTGGATTTTTTGGCGTTTTTCTGTCTTGACACCTGTCTATTGATGTAGTATACTGAAGAGAGAAAAAGTAGAATTTTTTTGAAAGAAGGAAAAAAGATGAATATTTTAGTGGTGGTTGATATGCAAAATGACTTTATTGATGGTGCACTGGGTACCCAAGAAGCACAAATGATTCTCCCCAAAGTCGTGGAAACAACCAAATCATGGAACGGCCCTATCCTTTTCACCAGAGATACCCATGGTGACAACTATCTGGAAAGTCAAGAAGGCAAGCACCTTCCTGTCCCTCATTGTATCCGTGATACAAAAGGCTGGGAAATTGCCAGTGATTTACAAGAATTTGTCACCCTCCCTCCTTTGGATAAACCTAATTTTGGTAGTTTAGATCTTGTGCCTCGCCTACGGGAACTACAAGGGAACACCCCAGAATCAGAGCTCACCATCACCCTCATTGGACTTTGTACAGATATCTGTGTCTTGTCCAATGCCATCATCTTAAAACCAGCTTTTCCAGAAGCAAGTGTAGAAGTGATTGGTGATTGTTGCGCTGGTGTTACCCCTGACAGCCACAAAAATGCTCTGTCAGCCATGGGAATGTGTCAAATAAAAGTGGTCTAATCCCTCCCCACCTCTCATAGAATAATTTACAAGCAAATATGAGAGGAGCAATCAATATGAAAACAATGGACAAAGAACTGGCAGAGCACCACATTTTATTAGAATCCAGAAAAAGTCTTACCATCTCTGGCGTGGAAGAGGTGGAAAGCTTTGACGAGAACAACATCACCATGTATACAAACCAAGGGGTTTTGGTCGTCACAGGAGAAGGACTGCACATCGAAAAACTTTCCTTAGATGGTGGTGACTTAAAAGTAGAAGGACAAGTGGATTCTCTTTCTTATGAAGAGAACCTCCCCAGAGGAAGTAATTTCTTCTCTCGTCTCTTTGGGTAAACAGCGATGACAGGAGAAACCTTAGCCCAAGGCACCGCTCTGTTAGAAGGTTTTTTTCTAGGACTTTTTGCAGGAGTTTTATATGACCTCTTTCGTGTCCTTCGTTTTCGAGTGAAAATTCCTTTTCTGGGGCAGTTCCTAGATCTCCTTTTTTGGCTGATCATCACCATGGTGATTTTTCTATGGTCCCAAACAGCTTGGGGTGGTTATATTCGTCTATACGGCGTGTTGTCCCTTGGCAACGGTGCATTCTTCTATTTTCTAACTTTCACTGGTATAACTCAGGTGATTGCTTTTAAATTAGCTGATTTCACCCACTTTCTATGGCAAGTGATCTACCTTCCCATATCTGCTTTGATTTACCTTGAAAAAATTTTTAAAAAATTTATAAAAAATCTCTTTCTTTTCTGGCTGAAATGGTATAAAATAGAGGGGAGAATCAAAACACAGTACAAAGGGAGGAATGAGCTTGAAACTCATTACAGCAGGCATCTGGACGAGAGTCGTCATCGTATCCACCATGGTATATCTTGTAACCATGCTCATGTCCGTATCAAGCGAACTACAAGAAACACAAGCCGTCAGCGACCAATTACAAACACAGGTAGAAGCCATGACAGAAACCAACGATAAGATGTCTTATGCCCTTGCCAACAAAGATGACCCTGATATGCTAGAACAAGTAGCAAGAGAACGTGGATACATCAAAGTCGGCGAAACCTTGTACATTGATATGGCTGGATAATCAAAAAAGAATAACAAAAAGGAGTAAAGTCAGTTCATTATGGAGTTTGGAGTAGGATCCATCGTTGATGGAAAAGTATCAGGTATCACAAAATTTGGTGCCTTCGTCTCTTTGCCAGAGGGGAAATCTGGTCTTGTACACATTTCGGAAATTGCCCATACATACGTCAGCGAAGTATCAGAGCATTTATCCGAAGGTCAAGAAGTCAAAGTAAAAGTCATTGGCATTGACGAGTCCAATCGTATTAACTTGTCCATCAAAAAAGCAACAGAACCTCCCGTTAACAAGGAACGTCCCCAAAAACAGAACAAAGAATTTCATTCTCGTCCCCCTGTTTATGCCCCTCGCCCTGCCCCCAAAGAACCCACCGAATTCGAAGATAAACTAAAAGTTTTTATGCAATCTTCTGACAGCAAACTAGCTGAAATTCGTCATATGGAGAAAAAGGGAACTCGTCGAGGCAGAAAATAAGAAGATACCCTCGCCCCCATGGGTGATGAGCTTACAGATTTTTGTGCCACAGAACGCTGCCTTTGGTGGTTCTATGATGATTCAAAAAGGTGAAAATCCTTGGCAGCACGTGACCACAAGTCAAAATCACCGAAAAGAGGTCTTGTTTGTTTTGGAATGACATGGGTATCAGGAATCTCGTGAAATATCTGGATATGCAAAGGATGGCATTTTTCTATGATACAAAATAGGTCTAACCTTGTTACGACACATGTTTTCCTTTTTAAAAGGGGTGATTCCATCACCTCTTTTTTCCCTGTCATCAAGGCAACACCCAGACTCGTCTCTTTTCAGAATCGTCTCTCTTTCTCCTTGTCAAAGAATCAGAAGCCCTATTCCTCCCCTACAAAAATAAAAAAGACATCTGTTCCTTAGCGAAAGAAACAGATGCCCATAAACAAAACTATTTGGATGAGTCACAAGTTTAATATACCAAACTTTTCCAATGAAGTCAATGGGAAGTTTTGTCGAATTGATCTCATCTATTTGAGACGGAACAACAGCTTACGAAAAGGAGCAAAGCACTATGCTATTATACAACGGCACTGTCCACAGCCTAAGCGAAAAAGGTACCATTCCACAAGGATTTGTCCTGATGGAAGAAGGGAAAATCAAAGCCATCGGCGAGATGAAAGATTGCCCCCAAAATGACATAGGGGAGAAAATGGATGTCCAAGGTGGACATATCTTCCCTGGCTTCGTAGATGCCCATTGTCATCTAGGTGTGTTCGGAGATGCACTGGGGTTTGAAGCTGATGACGGCAACGAATCCACCGACCCTTGTACCCCCCATCTCCGTGCCATTGATGCCATCAACCCCCTTGACCGTTGCTTCCAAGAAGCACGACAAAATGGTGTCAGCACCGTGGCAACTGGTCCAGGTTCGGCAAACGCCATCTCTGGTCAATTTGTCGCCATAAAAACCCAAGGCTCTTGGGTGGATAAAATGATCCTCCAATCCCCCATCGCCATGAAATTTGCCATGGGAGAAAACCCCAAAAGCGTCTATCATGGTCGTGACGAGACCCCCATCACTCGTATGGCGATTGCCAGTATCCAACGGGAAAACTTGGCTCTGGCACAGGAATATCTAAACAAAATCAACAAAGCAACGGAAGATGAAGAGGAAGACCGTCCAGACTTTGATGCAAAATTAGAAGCGTTGCTCCCTGTTTTGCGAGGAGAACTTCCCATCCACATTCATGCCCATCGTGCAGACGATATTTTCACAGGAATCCGTGTGGCAGAGGAATTTTCTTTGAAATATGTCATCGTCCACGGAACAGAAGGACATTTGATTGCAGATTCTTTGGGGGAATTAGGGGCTTCTGTTATCACAGGTCCCAATCTGGGTGACCGCTCTAAACCAGAGCTGAAAAACCTCTCCATTCACAATACCCATATTCTCCACAAAGCAGGGGTGAAAGTGGCAATCTGTACGGACCATCCTGTGATCCCCATCCAATACCTCCCCCTTTGTGCCAGTCTTGCTGTGAAAGGTGGACTATCCCCTGAAGAGGCGCTCCGAGCCATAACCATCACCCCAGCTGAAATTTTGGGTATAGACAGTCGTGTTGGCTCTCTGGCTGAGGGAAAAGACGCTGATGTTGTGGTCTCTACCAAAGACCCTCTTGATTTCATGGGTGAAATCAAAGCTGTTTTTGTCAACGGCGTTCTGGTAAAAGATTAAAAAGAAGTACCGACAGCCTTCTCTCTATTTGTTTTATTGCATAAAAAATTCCCCTCATCAAGATGAGGGGAATAGAAAATACTATATTACAGTAATTTGACACCAGCTTTTTCACAAGCTTCGTGGTTGTCTGGATCCCATAAGGATACTTGCACTTCACCGATGTGTGCTTTGCCCAAAAGTTGCATGGAGATACGAGATTGTCCAATCCCACCACCCATGGTATAAGGCAATTCGCCAGCCAATAATTTAGAGTGGAAAGGCAAGGATTTGCGATCTTCACAGCCTGCCAATTTCAACTGCTCTGCCAAAGATTCAGGGCTGACACGGATCCCCATAGAGGACAGTTCTAAGCCGATTTGCAAAGTTTCGTTCCAAACAACGATATCGCCGTTCAGGTTCCAGTCATCATAGTCAGGTGCACGACCGTCATGAGCTTCTCCTGATTTCAACTTATGACCCACGCCCATAATGAACACAGTGCCATATTCTTTGGCAATCAGATTTTCTCTTTCTTTACGAATGGCATCAGGATACAAATCTTCCAGTTCTTGGGTTGTGACAAATTTGATATCTGTTTTGATGTCTGACAAAGAAGTCAGTTGTGGGAACATTGCTTTTAAAGCAGCTTGTGTCTCTGCCACAGCGTTCACAATTGCTTGTGCTGTGGCTTTTAAGGTATCCAAGCTTCTATCTTCTAATTTTATGATTTTTTCCCAATCCCATTGGTCCACATAAGCAGAGTGAATGGTATCTTGAATCTCGTTACGACGAATGGCATTCATATCTGTGACGATTCCTGTGCCCATTTCAAAGCCATATTGATGTAATGCCATACGTTTCCATTTTGCCAATGAGTGCACTACGACTGCTTTGTCTGGCACACGATCAATTTCAAAAGAAACTGGAGATTCCACACCATTTAAATCGTCATTGAGTCCTGTATTAGAAGCAACAAAAAGTGGTGCAGATACCCGATAAAGGGATAAATTAGCACAAAGTTTGTCCTCGAATAGTCGTTTGAGTGTGCCAATGGCACGTTGTGTTTCATAGACAGATAACAAAGAGCTGTATCCATCTGCCATTTGGGTTTTTACTTGTAAATCCATGTTGTGCATCTCCTTTCAATGTGAAAAGCAAATTTCCTTTCGCTTTATCCTCTTTCATCATAACAGAGAAATGAAAGAAAGGCAAGTCTTTTCTTGCATTTTTTTGATTTTTATGGTATAATATAAAAAATCCCTAAATCCTACAATTTTCCTTGGGCAAAATGCCCAGAAAGGAGCTCTTATGAAGTTCATATCATGGAATGTCAATGGTCTACGTGCCTGTGTCAAAAAAGGTTTTTTAGAATTTTTGGCTCAGGAGTCCCCCGATTTCCTATGTTTACAGGAGACAAAAATGCAAGCTGAGCAAGCTGATTTCGTCATTCCTGAGGAATATCAAATCTTTTGGAACTCTGCAGAAAAAAAAGGTTATTCCGGCACCGCTATTTTGGTGAAAGAAAAACCCCTGTCCGTTGCTTATGGCATGGGACAAGAAGAACATGACCACGAAGGAAGGCTTATCACCTTGGAATACCCCGATTTCTATCTGGTCTGTTGCTATACCCCAAATGCACAAGGCGAGTTAAAACGCCTCCCCTATCGTATGTCTTGGGAGGATGCCCTGAGAGAATATCTTTTAAACTTAGACAAGGACAAGCCAGTGATTTATTGCGGTGACTTAAATGTAGCGCACCAAGAAATCGATCTGAAGAACCCAAAAACAAACCATTTTAACCCTGGATTTTCAGATCAGGAACGAGAAAAGATATCCACACTACTGGACAATGGCTTTGTGGATAGTTTTCGTCATCTCTATCCAGAGCAAGAAGGTGCCTATTCTTGGTGGTCTTATCGAGCAGGGGCAAGAGCCAAAAACACTGGTTGGAGAATTGATTATTTTTTAATTTCTCAAAGACTGGTCCCAGAGCTGAAAGAGGCTGCAATCTATGCTGAAGTATTGGGAAGTGACCACTGCCCAGTCACATTAGAATTATTTTAAGAATTGTTCTAAGGAGTTATCTTCATGGAAAAACAGAAAAAAACTTCAACACCAATCAAAAAAAAGGCAACAAGACGTGCGATTTCCAAAGAACGTGCTGAAATTATTGCCCAAAGGCGTGCCAAAGAAGAAAGCACTGCCCCTCCCCTCTCTCCCCCAGAAAAAAAGCCTTCTGAAGAAAATGTTCCCATCTCTCCCCCCGTGCAAGGATCAGAAGAGCCAGAAACCCTTATCCTTCCCCCAAAAAAGCCCAAGATCTCTGCCGGAGAAAATGCCAGCTTGCTCACAAACCAGCTGTCTAAACTACTGGCTGAAAATGAATCCAAAGGGAAAACTTTGCTGGATAATAGGGCAGAACTTCTAAACCCCACTGGGGAGTCAGCGGCTGCCCCAAAAAATCCTCTCTCTCTTTCTGAAGAGACCGAAAAAAAAATAAGACAAAAAATTGAGGCTGCTAAGGAGAAAAATGCCCAAACGAAACCTCTCCCACGTCCCAAAAGAACCCCTCCCTCCCCAAAGGAAGCAGCAGAATTAGATGCGATACTATCCCAAGAGCAACAAAAGCAATATCGTCTTCTTGCCATGGGGCTTGTGGTGAGCGTGCTTCTTGCCTTCACTTTTACCTTGGTGCAATATTTTTCCAAGGCGGATGCCAATGTCACTTCTCTTCTTTATTTAGATGTAAACCCTAGTATGATGATTTCTCTGAACAAAAACAATGAAGTCATTGAACTATCCCCCTTAAATACAGAAGGAGAAACTCTGTTACAATCCACAAATTTCCAAGGCTTGCCCCTAGAAGATACCCTCGTTTCTCTTTTAGATCTGTTGAATGACCAAGGTTATCTGCAAAACAACTGCACCATTCTTGCCACCATTCAAGATGAAAAACAAAGCCGTGGGGAAGCACTTTCCATTGAAGTGAAAGAGATGTTAGATAGAAACACGCCCAACAGCAACATCTCTGTAATGGGCATGTGGACAGCGCCAGAGCTTGATCAACTCTCCGATGCCGAAGCCTTGGATATTTCCTTGGGAAAGATGATTTTACTGGAAGAACTGAGTCAAGTGAATTATTTTTTTCAAACCCAGACTCTTCTCCCCTTTACCAATGGTGAGCTGTACCAACTCTATGCATCTGGCGCCACCACCATTCCCATTGGCATGGAGAAAGCTTCTTCCCTTGCCCAAGAGGCTGTCTCCCTCTGGGACCAAGACAATTTCGCCATCGAAATCCAAGCACATCTTACAGAAAGCACCCCCTATTATCAGGTGCATTTCCAACTGGAAACCATGGAGTATATGGTCAAGGTTCATGGCTTTTCTGGAAATATTCAAGACAGCCTACAGCGAGAAATGACTTCCTCTACCCTTTCTTTGGGGCTGACTGGACAAGAAGCGAAGGAAATCGCTCTGTCCCATGCCCAGAAGCTTGCCATACACGTGGAGAAGCTTGCCTTGAAACAAGACTGGGCAGAGGGGTGGTTGCAATATATCGTCACTTTTCAACTGGAAAACCAACAACACAAAATCGTCGTTCACGGTGTAACAGGAGAAATCATGTCCTATACCACAGGGGCAGTGCCTCCAGAATCCATTACAGATTTAGGACAGACACAAATCCAAGATTTGGTTTTTTCAGATGCGGGTGTTACCCGTTCTGCCATTACAGCCATGGACTTTCAACGAAATATCGTAGAGGGTGTGGCAGTCTATGACCTGAATTTTCTGGCTGGTGCCCGTGAATTTTTCTATGAAATCACAGGAGATGGGACCATCTTGTTTGCCAAACAAATCAACCATGGCGAGGAAGAAGAACCACCAGAGGAAGAGAGCAGTAGCTTGACAGAAACAGAAGCCAAAGACTTGGCACTAGACCATGCAGGGGTTTCTTTTTCACAGATAACACAGATTTCTGCCTCTACCGATGAAGAGGAAAACTTTATCGTAGAATTTGTTATGGGAGACTTTATTTATCATTATGAAATATCTGCCCAAACAAAGGAAGTCCTCTCTTATGAAAAGCAAGAAAAGCCCGAAGAACTCCAAGGAGACTCTTCTGAAATCACCGAAGAAGTGGCAAAGAGAGTGGCTCTTGCAGATGCCAATTTAAAAGAAGTGATGATTGAAAGCTTTGACATCACCAAAGGTGAGAACAATCAATTTCAAGTGGCTTTTTCCTTCTCTAATTTCAACTTTTACTATGAAATCTCTGGAACCACAGGAGAAATTCTGAAAAACGAAAAAACAGTGGCGCCGGCTGTCCTAGAACCAGAGCCAATCCCTCCGGAAACAGACCCTGTCCCTGAGCTAAACACAGATTCTTTTGACGAAATCATGGAAAACTTTAACAACATGGTATCAGATTTTAATGCTGGCCAAAGCTCTTGGTAGTTCTATCCCCTCCTTTTTTGCATAAGATAACTTATCTTGTCATTTGTTTGACACAGCAAAAAAGGAGGGGAAGAATGGAACATATTGTGGAAATGATTTGGAATCCCTATTTACTTCTATTTTTTCTTGGGGTAGGGATCTATCTTTCTTTACTCTCGGGATTTTTCCAAGGGAAATTTCCCCTGTGGTGGAAAGGAACCATCGGGCACAAGGATACCAAAAGTCAAGTCACTGCCCTTTTCACTGCCCTTGCCACTACCATAGGCACAGGAAGCATTGCAGGGGTGGCAACGGCGATTTGGTTCGGTGGTGCTGGAGCTGTTTTTTGGATGTGGGTCTCTGCTTTTTTCGGCATGATGATTTCTGCTTGCGAAAAAATCCTGACCATAGAATATCGGAAAGAAATTTGGAAAGACCAATTTGTGGGTGGCCCCATGTATTATATGGAACGAGGGCTTGGTTGGCATTTTCTTGCTAAATTTTATGCAGTTGCCTGTCTCTTTGCCACATTGATTGGCGGTAATTTGGTGCAATCTTCGGCAATCGCCCAAGGAATGCACCATCTTTTTTCTCTACCAAAATTATGGGTCGGATTTGTGCTGATGGCTTTGGTTTTCCTCGCATTAAAGGGTGGGCTTGACTATGTAGGGAAAATCAGCAATGTCTTGGTCCCACTGATGGCGACCATTTATCTTGGGGCAGGACTTTTTTGTATTCTTCAGGATTTACCCACGCTGTGGACTGTGTGGAAAGAAATTTTCCGTTCAGCTTTTTCCACAGAAGCCGTACTAGGGGGAGGAATGTACACAGCCATTCGTTATGGCATGGCTCGGGGGATTTTCTCTAACGAAGCTGGTTTAGGGGCTTCTGCAATGGCCCATGGCAATGCCAAAGTAGACCACCCTGCAAGACAGGGACTATGGGGGATTGTAGAAGTTTTTTTTGCCACGATGATTGTTTGTACTTTGACAGCTTTGGTGATTTTAACCTCTGGCATTTATACGCATTCCCTCGCCCAGCAGTATCTACTTTCAGGAGAGCCCCCACCCATTCCCATTGGCGTGCCCATGACCCAAGCCGCTTTTTCTGTCCTACTGGGACAGTGGGGCAGTGGGATTGTGCTATTCTCTCTCATCTTATTTGCCTTTACTTCTATTTTAGGTTGGTCATGCTATGGGGCACAGTGTCTTTCCTATCTAACAAGGAATCAAAAGGCACAAAAACTGTATTATGTAGTTACGGCAATCTGTATTTTCTGGGGAAGCAAAGGCGAAACAGCAAGTTTATGGCTTTGGGTAGACTTTTCCATCATTTGGATTGCTATCCCCAATTTACTTGCCCTTGTATGTCTTGCCCCGAAGGCGATTGGGCTTTTAGAAGACTGGAACAAAAGGGAACCTCTAAAAAGAAAGTAGGCAGACTTTATGACAAAAGAATCATTCAACACAAAAATCAATACTTTATTAGAAGAAAGGGACT
Organism: Eubacteriales bacterium; assembly: GCA_044432725.1. GTDB lineage: Bacteria > Bacillota > Clostridia > Oscillospirales > Oscillospiraceae > JAWXUK01. Next base: position 44,794 of record JAWXUL010000010.1, on the reverse strand, counting down.
CCCCTTGTCTCCTTGCCCTAGAAGGCCCTTGTGCCTCTGGGAAAACCACCTTCGGAAAAGAACTCGGCTTCCCCTGTGTTTCCATGGATGACTTTTTTCTCTCACCAGAAAAACGCAGTGATGACATTGGTGGAAATATTGACAAAGAAAGATTTCTAAACCAAGTACTTCTGCCCCTTTCTATGGGGAAAGAGGTGAAATATGCCCCCTATCTCTGCCATTCTGGGGAATATGGGGCAGAAATCACACTCCCCCCCTCTCCACTTTTGGTGGTCGAGGGGGTATATAGCCTGTTGCCACAGTTTCGTGATTTTTATCAAATGAAAGTATTTCTCTCTGCTTCTTGGGAAGAGCGTAAAAAACGTCTCTTAGCACGAGGAGGAGAAGAATTACTGACACAATTCGAGAAAGAATGGATTCCCCGAGAAAATCGCTATTTTCAGACATATCAGGTGAAGGAGTCTTGTGATTTCTTTTTTGAAACCGATGGGGTGGAACGGTTCATTGAGCAGAACAAGTAAAGATACTTGTCAATCAATTCAACACTTCCCCTAAAATTTCCAAGCCTTTTTCCAATTCTTCCATGCTAATGGTCAAAGGTGGTAAGAGACGTATTTTTTCTTTTGCTGTCAAAGGAATCAAGCCACGGCTGACAGCTTCTGCCAAAACCTCTGGTGATTTTTTCGTTTTTAAACGTACCCCTAACATCATTCCAATGCCGTCAACCCCTTCGACTTCCTTCATAGCAAGGAGTTTTTCTTTCAAATAGGCACCTTTTTTACTCACTTCTGGTAAAAAGTCTGGCTTTTGGAGATAGGACATCACCACATTTGCCCCTGCACAGGCAACAGGATTCCCCCCAAAGGTAGAACCGTGGTCTGAATAGCCCAAGACATCTTGACACAGATCATCCACCAAAACGCCACCAATGGGAAGACCTCCCCCCAAGCCTTTTGCCAAAGATGTGATATTAGGTTTCACAGCAAAGTGTTGGCTTGCTAAAAACTTCCCTGTTCTGCCGATTCCTGTTTGCACTTCGTCAGCAATGGTGAGGATGTCTTTTTCCTTGCAATAGGCAAATAGTTCTGTGATGAAATCTTGTTCCAGTGGCACGACCCCACCTTCTCCTTGAATGAATTCAAAGATCACAGCACAAAAGCCACCTTCTTCCAGCTTGCCTTTTACTTCTGCGATATCACTGGCAGAGGCGAAATCAAACCCTTCGTTAAAAGGGAAAAAGTGCTTGTGCATGGCTTCTTGCCCTGTGGCAGACAAGGTTGCCATGGTTCTTCCATGGAAAGAGTTATACAAAGATAGGATTTTATTGCGATTTTCCCCATACTTGTCACTGCTGTATTTTCTTGCCACTTTGATGGCACATTCGTTTGCTTCTGCCCCAGAGTTACTTAAAAAGAGACGTGAATAACCAGATAATGCACAAACTTTTTCAGAAAGTTCTGCCATAGGTTGAGAAAAGTATAAGTTAGACACGTGTTGCAAGGTACTTGCTTGTTTTGCCACTGCAGCTGACCAATCAGCATTTGCATAGCCCAAGGAATTCACCCCTATGCCACTGCCAAAATCAATATATTCTTTTCCTTCTTCGTCGTAACAGGTGGCATTTTGTCCTTTGACAATTACCATTTCCAGTTGTTTATACGTCTTCATGACGTGTTTTCCGTATTTTTCCTTCGTTGTCATAAAATTACCTTCTTTCTGACTATAAATACCCTTGTAAGAGATTCTTTTTCTTAGTTTTTCCCCAATGGAACATGGTGCCTATCCCCTCTTCACTGAGCATTTCGATTAGAATCGCATGGGGGATTCTCCCATCTATGATGATGGAGCGGTCCAGTCCTTGGGTCACAGCATCCACGCAACAATCTACTTTTGGAATCATGCCCCCTGTGATGACCCCTTCTGCTTTCAGTTGCTCCACCTCGTCTAAGGTCACCATAGAAAGAAGAGAGCTTGGGTCTTTCACATCTCGTAACAATCCAGAGATATCTGTCATTAAGATCAGATTTTCTGCATGAAGCGCTGCTGCAATTTTCGCTGCTGCTGTATCTGCGTTGATATTGTAAACTTGGGAATCTTCCCCCATGGCAACCGAAGAAATCACAGGGATATAACCTTTATCTAAGGCATCTAGAATACAATCTGTGTTCACTTGGGTGATTTCCCCGACATAACCTAGGGCTTCGCTTTTTTGTTTCGCCACCAACATCGAAGCGTCTAAGCCACTGAGCCCAATGGCTTTGCCCCCCTTTTCTCCCAGAAGAGAAACTAAATTTTTATTGATTTTACCACAAAGAACCATCTGAACCACTTCCATGGTTTCTTTGTCTGTGTAACGAATTCCATCTACGAACTCTGGCTTTTTGTTGATTTTTGCCAGTTGTTCGTTGATTTCTGGGCCTCCTCCATGGACAAGAACCACTTTGATGCCCACCAAAGAGAGGAGTACCACATCGCACATCACCGTTGATTTCAAATCTTCGCTGGTCATGGCGTTGCCACCATATTTCACCACCACGATTTTATTATTATATTTTTGCAAGTAAGGCAAGGCATCCACCAATACTTGTGCTTTTGCTTTATTATCAATCATTCTTTTTTTCCTCCAAACTGGCTTCATTTCAGAAGTTCATGTGTGGTAATCCGCATTTATTTTCACATAGTCATAAGTCAAGTCACAGCCCCAAGCTGTGGCTGTTTCAGTTCCTGTATTCATGGTGATGACAATTTCCACCACATCTGCCCCCAAAACAGCAGAGGCTTTTTGTCCATCGAAGGAAAGTCCACGTCCCTTTTCACAGACTTGCACCTGACCCACCACTGATTGCAAGGAAACAGCCACCTGATTGATGTCAAAATCCCCTTCTGTATAGCCCACGGCACACAAGATACGTCCCCAGTTAGGGTCTTTCCCAAAAATAGCACTTTTAAACAAGCTGGAAGTCACCACAGATTTCGCCACTGCCTTTGCTTGGGTGATGTCCTTTGCCTTGTGTACTTGGACTTCCAACAATTTGGTGGCACCTTCTCCATCTTGGGCGATTTTTTTGGACAAAACTTTCATCACTTCAAAGAGTGCTTCTTCAAAAACTTTATATTCTGGTGAAGATTCACTGACAATTTCCTCATTCTCTGCCAGTCCAGAGGCAAGGACACTGACCATATCGTTGGTAGAGGTGTCGCCATCCACAGAAATCATATTAAATGTATCATCCACCACATGAGACAGGGCTTTTTGAAGCATTGCCGTGGAAATAGAGACATCTGTGGTCAGGAAGCAAAGCATGGTTGCCATGTTGGGGTGAATCATCCCACTGCCCTTTGCAATCCCTCCTAAGGTACAGGTTTTACCATTTAATTCAAAAGAAACACCATAAACTTTTTCCACCAAATCAGTGGTGAGAATGGCATTGGCTGCGTTTGGATTTCCATCACAAGAAAGCTGTTTTTTCAACTCTCCCACATGGTCTGCAATGAGATGAATAGGCAAGATTTCTCCAATGATACCAGTGGACGCCACAATCACATCTTCTGGGCTGAGCTCCATTTGTGCCCCAATCAACTGGCACATTTTCTCTGCTTTTTCTTCGCCGTCCAGATTACAGGTATTGGCATTTCCACTGTTGACGATAATTGCTTGGGCTTTCCCATTTTCCAAATTCTTTTTTGTGACAAAAATAGGGGCACCTTTCACCTTGTTTTGGGTATACACAGAGGCAGCATTACACATGGTTTCGCTGTAAATCAAGGCAAGATCTGGTCTTTGTTTGCTTTTACGCAAACCACAATGGACTCCTGATGCTAAAAAACCTTTGGCAGCACACACTCCGCTTGTTACTTCTTGAAATTTCATACTTTTTCTCCTTTATATCATAGATGGAATATTTATCACCAACTAAGTCCTCGCTTTGGGTCCACACCCATCATCAAATTCATACATTGAATCGCTGCTGCAGAAGCACCTTTCCCCAAATTATCCAATCTGGCTGTGAGAAGGGTTTGCTCCTGATTACCACAGACGAAAATCTCTAAACCATCTTGATTTTCCAGTGCATTGGCAGGTAAAGTACCATCTTCTAGCACTCCTTCTCCCAAGAAAGGCATCACACGAATCATTTCTTGGTTTTGGTAATACTCTTGGAAAAAGCCTTGGATTTCCTCTGCTGTTTTTCCTGTAGAACCATAAGGCAAGGGGATATTCACCAACATACCGGCGTAATAATCATCAATGATGGGGGTGAAGAGAGGTTTCTGGCTAAGTCCTCCGATTTTTTGCATTTCTGCTAAATGCTTATGGCCAAGAGCCAGAGCATACATTCTAGGAGAAGACAATTCTTTTTTCCTCTGGTCCATTTCATACATTTTTATTGCCTCTTTCCCTCCCCCACTGTAACCACTGATGCCAAAAGTAGTCAAAGGGAAATCAGCTGGCAGAATTTTCTGAGAAACCACGGGATAAACCAAGGATAAAAAGCCACTGGCATAACAGCCTGGTACAGCAACACGATGAGAATTTTGGATTTTCTCCAAATGTTTGGGAGAAAGTTCTGGAAATCCATAAGCCCAATCGTCCAAGGTGCGATGGGCTGTGGAAGCATCAATGATTTTCACCGAAGGATTCTCTACCATCGCCACAGCCTCTCTCGCTGCTTGGTCTGGAAGGCAAAGAAACACAAAATCTGCTTGATTGAGCATTTCTTTCCGAGAAGCGGGATCTTTTCTTTCAGATTCTGCTAGGGTCAGAAGATTGACATCTTCTCGCCCCTCAAATCTTTCTTGTATTTTTAAGCCTGTGGTGCCTTGGCTACCATCTATAAAAATGTTGTATTTCATATTTTTCTCCTAATCATGAAGTGGTACTGGAAGGTTCTGTCAAAAAAATTAACAATATTCTAGGAAAGCCCTATTTTATCCTATGAATTTTGCTTTTCACTAGGGTCTATGTTCCCTTGTAGATAATGTATATTATACATCATTTTATGGAATAATCAATAGATTTATGAATATTTATTCACTCCTGTAATTCTTTGTGAGAAGTCATAAATTTGATATTTTTTTACGCTTTCTTTCTTACAAATTGACGGAACAAAATCTGTGAATCAAAATCATGGTCTTTTCAGAAAAAATATTATCCCAATGGAGACTTCTTAATGGTCACAGTAAAAGTTGCGTTCCTTTTGGTTGGTTTAGGTTTATATCTGCTTCCCCAGTTGGTTGACGGTTATATGCTATGGTTCCTTTTATTAATATGCAGTGGATGTCCATGGGGATAAATGGAGTTGTTGCCATTGTTATTTCTCCTTTGACCGTAAAAAAACTACCGTGGACTAAATCTACGGTAGCGTCTGAGTTAAATGTCTAAGTTTTCTCTAGTTTTTCTTTGGTAAAGAAGAATTGCCCACTGCTGTTGCCATATCCCCTTACTCTTTCGCTATAAATGTTTTTTTCAATAGGATATGATGAAAATATGAAATTGACACTGCTTCTTTTTACTTCTGCAACTCTAACTCTATTTCTAACATATCCTCTAACCAATGCTTTCTCCCCCATGGTTACAGTATCATGCAAGCAGACAAGGGTTCTAATGCCTTCCCTTGGGAAGACAAGAAAACGACCCAGCTATATTTTTGTTAATCAGGTTGTTGCCCCTCGTGTGCCAGCCACTGGCACTCACCTAAGCTAAAGTCTGTAAAAGTTGCGACAAAGGAAGAATCCTCTGGACTACAAGCATAAATTCCGAATGAAATTTTGTCCTTGGCTTCGTAGATGTGGCAAATTCTCATTTGTTGAAAGATTTTTCCGTCCAAAGAATGTTCTATGCGAAAATCGTTTTCCCTGCGACTGAAACGATACCATATTTCCTTCATGTTGGCTGGAATTTCTGTGGTAGCCCAGTCGGAAAACCCATGGTTTGTCACAACACTTCCCAAGTGTTGAAATTCTTCGTTTTCATATTCAACCGAAGCTTTTATCCAGTTTTCGCTGTTCAAATACATCACAACACCACATTGGTCAAATCTGTGATTGCTGTCAAAACTGGTTTTCACTGTAAAGGAGAAGAATTTTTCCTCTGTTTCCATTTGTAAAACAGGTGCATTATCATTTTGAAAGTGATAATAGGTATTTTGCCACAAATCTGTGTGTGGCTTGGTGGTAATACTGATTTTCTCTTGTGAAACAGTATAATCTTTCGGTTCTCTTGTCCATTTTAGCTTAGTAACATCAAAAATCATAGTCAACCTCCTTAAAATTTGATTCTATTATACTACAGAACAGATTGGAAGTCAAATAAAACAACTCTCCCCCAAAAACTTTTCCATCCCCCTAACATTTTATATAAGAATACAATTCAAAAAACTTCATCATAGTGCAGGAATTGCCCAAAGAAAAAATACTTCAAAAAAGCACCAACTTATCTATAAAGAAGTTGGTGCTTTGATTTATTGTTGTTGTAATCTTGCCAGACATTCCTTTTGCTCCTCTGGCGAAAGGTGTTGGAACATGGCGACCACACCATCTACTCGTTGTTGGTGAAGACGTTCTTCTACTAAAATTTTGGCGCTTTCATAACTTGAAATAGCCTCTTTGCTCAGGCAATCGGGCAGATCCCCCGCTTGTTTCATCCAAGTTGTACAAGTAGTGGCATCCAACAACTTCAGTTCCTTTGGTTTTGTAATCTGATACTGATTCAACCAAGCTTCTTCCTCTTTCTGAAGTTGACTTCGTTTTTCCTGACAAACAGTGTAAAAAAGTTTTTCAAATTGTCCCAGAGTATCTGGTAACTCAACTGCCATAAATTCTTCCAGTGAGTCAATTTGATTTGGGAGCACTTGCAAGCGTTTTTCCATGGCAGCTGCCTGATTAAGGCACAGTTTTACTTTTTCTTGCAGTTCTGGATTCCCATGACAGACATCCAACTGCTCCAATGCTTTTTGAGCAAACAGAAAGTTTGTGAAGTTATTGGATTCTTCTAGTAAGATTAAGGCGTTTTCCAGTGTTTTTTCCAAGGATTGAAGACGTTTTTCCAGAAGAATTGTTGCTTTTTCTATTTTTTGCTGCAATGCAAGTTTTTCTTCTGAAGGTAAGTCTGTGGCAGCGTTAAAAAATTCTGTCCAGTAATTGAATTTTACCAAAGCCTCTTTACACTGTCCTCCTTGATATTGTTCTGGATCTTGATACATAGACAAATCTCGCTCTAATTCCACGAAAGAGGACTCATATTGCTGTCGACATTGCACTTCTTTCTCTATTTGGGCGAAACGAACTTCCGTTGCAAGGGCAAAATCTTCATAACCTGCCCCACGAAGTCCTTTGGCTAATTTTTTAAAACTCGCCGAATACTGCGTGAGTTGGGTGATTTTACAGGTGGATTTCTCTAAGAATACAGGGTATTTTTCCTTTAGTATGCCGTCAGCCACTTCATATAAGTCCGACCGTTTCTTCTCATAAACAGCAGAGTGCTGATAGGTGGAACTTTTTTCGATTAGTCCCATTTTGGGTGATAAAAGTGCAAACACCCCCACCAATGGCAGTGGTTGGAACGCATTTTTGGAGGATGTAAGTACTAATTCTACTTTTTTAAGTCCATCGTACATGGCAGAATAAAGGCGAATACCGTCTTCCAAATGTGATTTTGCTTCCACATGAAACAGTTGGTTTTCTGTATTGGTGCCATGTATTGCCACCAATTCTTGAAGCTGTGTGCGAAATCCTTGACACTGTTCAATTTCCGTATTTGACAGAATTTCACGGGATTTTTTGGCCACAACATCCACCTTTGCCCATGGATTTTTCTGAAATCCTATCTTCATCAGCTCTGTTTTCACAAGCTTCCCTTGTTTGAAAATATGCTTAGAAAGTTGTGCTGGTGGCAATGTTTCTCCTTTGTACGACAAAAGCAATTCTTTTCCTTTGAATTCGATGTAATATGCCATAAAAAGAACCAAGGAAAATTCGTTCATACCATAAGGACTCTCCATCAGAGGGGCAAAAATTTTCTGAGCTGGTTTTGATTGTTCTAAAGTGATGGATTGGTCTAATAAGGTTACCATATCAGACAGCACAGGACAAGCTGGTGGAGTGAGTTGACAATGGGCATCGAACACCTTCCAAGCCGTGGGTGCCCCTGCTGAAAGGACTGCTTTCACCCGATTTTTTTCCTCTTGGGTCAAACCTTGATAACTTTGCATATTGGTGAGGCTGTGATCTAGAAGTTTAGAGCAAATAGTATAGAGATATTTTTTTGCTTGAGAGGCATTTTTCTTCTCAAATCCATCAAACATGAAGGGGACGATGCTGGGATACAGTCTGGAAAAAGTTTCCAAACACAAAGCATTCAGACGTTGAGGGCGATGTTCTAAACCATCTTTTCCAACATAATATCGTTGGGTTGTGAGCTTACGAAAATAATGGTGGATGTTGGAATTTTGCTTCTTAATTTGTGCTGTGGCATGCTGTTGAAAGCGAGCCAGTTCACTGGCAGAAAACTTTTGAATGGCAATTTTAGTGTTGAGTGTAGCCAAAATATCCCCTTCTTCATCGTTTAAAAAGAGAATCAGCACTGGGTGATCTTGAAGATTGAAACTTTGGTAGAGATTGGATAAGCGAGCAACTTCTCCCCCTTCATTACTTGCACAATAAGCAAATAACACCTGACCACGAGGTGTCTCCCCATTGCGTGTCCCCGACAACTGACGCAGTAAACTATCTAAGAAAGATTCAGTGATGGCATAGGAGTCCATCAACCTTTGTCCAAAGCACCATTCCATAGAGCTGACATGATGTTGTTGTGCGAAGGAGGTTTCTACTGTGCGAGTCAAGCCCAATTCCGTCAACAAAGCTTCGTCACATTGGGCGATTGAGTTTCCAGAGGAGTCGTAGTACCGTGTACAAATCCGTTTGAACTCGTTGAAACCACTCGCTTCAGCGAGGAGGTCATAGGTGTTGGCATTGTCATCATAAGCAATCACACCATGGGAACGCTCCAAGGTTTTCAGTGCTTCCTCCAAATCCTCTTTAGACAAATAGACGCATTGACTCAGAGCAAAATGAGCGTCCTCTTTTTCACGGAAAGAAAATCCACTTATGTTGAGAATCAAGATACCTTTCAGCACAGAAAGTTCTGCAGGACTTAATTTGTTCCCCAATTTCACTAAAATATCTCGATATAACATACAAAATTGGCTTGAAATCAAGCCTTTTTCTTCGGCACTCAGAAGTTCGTGATAAATGCCTGAATCCACTATTTCTATGGGAAGAATAAAGGGAAGGTGATTCTCACTCACGTTCAAGTCCTGAGCCTTTGACAAAATTTCAGCAGCAAAGGTAAGGGCAGAGCGTTGTTGCAACCACTGGTGCAGATTAGACAGTAACCAAACTGTAATCGGATGAAGGGGATAACATCCTTTTAAAATCACAGAAGAGAAAAGGGATTCCTCTGTCCAAACCCCTTTTTGTGGACTATTTTGTGTCCAGCGTAGCAGATGTTGGTGGAGTTTAGAGAAAAAATGATGAGATCGACTGATTTGTCCAGACATCATCTGCTCAAAATCATCAGGATTGAATTTTTGAATGCGACTTGCCAGAATCGTCTCAAAATTAGAAGAGAGATAGAGGTTTTCGCTTGCCTGATATCGCCCCACATATCGCACAATATTGGAGGTTTTTTCCATGCGAGAAAGATAAGTGGTCAATTCATTTTGAATAAAACCCACAAAAAGGATATTACCTTGGGCACTTTGAATGGTCTCGAACAGTTGTTGCAACGCAGCTTCCCCAGCGATTGCTGAATGACTGGCGACATATTCGATGTAGCGTCCAAATTCGTCAAAGAGAAGGAGTACTTTGTGAAAAGCTTTTCCTTCACCACATAAGTTTGCTTCTAGGAATGCTAATATATCTGCACCACAAAGACCTCGGTCCCACTGGATCGTATCGCCATTTTGTTCTGCATAGACTTGATTGATAACAGAAAGGAGTTTACTGTCCCCCTCTAAGCCAGAGAGGAGCAATTCTTTCAAGGCTTCTCCCTTTTGTGGGATTCCCTGTGCTTGTGCTGCCTGTTCAAACTCATCTTTCTCTCGATGGAAGTTTCTTTCTACAAAATGTCGTGCAATTTGATAAGATTTTGTTAAAGATTGTAGCATGGCAGGGTCCATGCCATGTTCCTCCAACACCACCTTGGTTTGCAGAAAAATTTGTGCATCTAAATTAAAATTGTTCATACCATTTAACACAATGACAAAGTTTTTCTTTTTTAGGGAACTGGTGACAGAATGAGCGATTTCTGCATCTGCATAGCTTAAATTATGAAGAATTTCATCTTGTAGCGGAGAGGCACCAGAAAAAAGAGATGCCAAACTGACCGCTAAATGGGATTTTCCTGTCCCATATCCAGCAATAGTCATAAGAAAATAGTTGGAGGGAGCAGAGGATGCCAGCTTCTCTGTCAGGTTCGCCACAAAAGAGGCAGTATCCAATAATCTATGGTTGGCTGTTGCCACATCTTTTTTGGTCACTCCATAGTATTTTCGTCCGTGGAATACATAACTCGTGGCAATATCAGCTCTTTTGCTGAGATCGTAAAACCAATCTGCCTGAACAGCACCGTGGAAATAATGCTGTTGGTCAAAGGATAAAAAATCAGAAAGTTTCATGGTGGCACCTCCGAAAATTTTGTGTAGGAAACGAGGGAACAGTTGGACTATAAAAGTCTGGAATAGAGTTTTGGGAGTAATGCCATAGACTGGCTGGTAGCAATCAATGTTGGGGGATGAAGTTGTCGATTTACGGAAAGAATGCCCTCCCCTGCCAAATCATCTAATACTTGGCTCTCTATTTCTTCAGAAAGTCCAAAGGTACGGGCAAGTCCAATGTCCTGTTGGAACAGAGGCAGCGTGATTTCTCTTTGATCTGGAAATAACAGTTCCCACTGGGTCAACAGGGTGTAACCATAGAGATACAACAGGTCATATTGATTGTTTTGGGGGAGATAGCTTAGGTGTTCCTCCCAGTCCAAAAAGCCCAGAGGCGCAAAACAACCATCTTGATAGCAACGACGTGTGACACCAAAAATTTCTGAAAAACCTAAGGCGAGAGGAAAGAGCTCCTGACCTTTTTCGATAAAAAAGTCATTAGATTGTGTTTCGTGGAAGCCATTGTGGGCTTGATGGACTAAAAATTTCCATTGTGGCGCACCAGATACAGGGCTTGTGACATTGGCGTGGCATAACCAACGTGTAAGATCTTCTTGGAGATAGGAGTCTTGTGCTAGAACTTCCTGCCCCAAAGGGGTGGGCGACAGAGCATGCACCCCTTGGGTCAGACTGTGGTGGAGCAGTCCCATAAACACAGCATAACGGATGTTGGGTTCCACCTTGCCCTTTTGTTTTCCCGTGGGAATACCCGTAATTTCACTGATTTCTTCCTTAGTCCCTGTATATTCTCCCAAAGCCAACAGTTTGGCAATGCACTGAAATTCTGGCTGGAATGTTTGGTGAAATGCAAGTTGACTGCGGGTTATCATGTCCTATCCTCCAAACTGGTGACTTGAATGACCCGAGGTGGATATTTATCAAGACTTTCTTGATGTAACATATTTCCACAAGTAACACACTCGCCTTTTTTTAACTTTTTAAGCCGTTCTGCCCAATCTTTGCTGCCTTGGGAGGCAATATCAATATTTTTCGCTACAGTCATCACACCATCATCAGGAGGACAGAAGTATAATTTTTGTCCAGCTTGTTGCAAGCGCTGAATTTCATCATCTGACAACTGGGGTTTCATAAACTGTGTGGCATACCATCCTGAAATGCCGAATTTTCTACCTTCTGTTAGAAACTTACCACTGGGAGATTTTTCGCCATGGTTGATATTTTGTGCTTCATCCATCACCAAGATAAAAGGCTTACTTTCTTTTCCTGTTTTCACACTGAAATTCCAAATATCCCATAGTAGAAGTTCTGTCAGCAAGACCTGTACCTCTCTTGTATAGCCAGCTAGTTGCACCACATAAACCATTCCCTCTGAATCACGAATATCAGCCCAGTCGAAGGCTTCATCCACCGCAAAAGGATTGATATCGATAAATGCTTGGATTTTACTCAAAACAGTTTTCCCATAGGTTGTATCCTGTTCTTCTAACAAGCGACGCATGACAGGGAAACTCATCTTCTCGCCGTAGATTGGCACACCAGCAGTCACAGCAGAGTACACAGCACCTTTTTGTTGGTCCCCTAATTTGTAGACCGAGGCAAAAATTTCAGAAATTTTACTGGCAATATCTACCGGTGTTTCATCCACAAAAAAACTATCATCCAGTTGAATTTCTCCCTTTTTAAAGGGATTGACTGGTACCCCACTTTGACGCACCACCCGTTGTACAATGCGTCCTGATAAGGTTTCTTTAAAGGTGTTTTCCAGTTTACTATTGGCAAATCCACCTGTATAATCGAATACTACAGAGGAAATCCCCTGTAAGGTGGCTTCCATCAGAAGCGTTTGAATACAATAAGTTTTTCCGCAACCGGAATTTCCGTTGATGAGCAGGTGTCGATTGTTTAATTTTTTATGACCAAATTCCCAATAGAATTTTTCATGAGAACGAGGGTCTTCCCCCAATAAAAAGCGTACTTCTTCCAAGGGTTTCTTGGGAGGCAGAGGGACTGGCTCTACCAATATTTTTTCCCCAGTCGTTTTTGCTGGTTCTGTGGCTGTAGCTCCATCCATTAAGCTGTCCACAGTGTCAGGGAGAGAGTATTCCACTGATTTTCCCACAGGGGATTCTACTGCCACACCCACTGGTATTTTGACAGGTAATTCTGTAGGAGCTTCCACTGCTAGTGGATCATCCATTGGATCATTGGAATTGACGATTTTTTCTAGTGTTAATTCATCCTCAGAAAGGTCCTCTGCCACGACATCCACAGGAAGGCTTAGGTCTTGATACTGAAAAACTTGACTACGTGTTGTGGGCGGCAAAAGCATTTTTTGAATTTCCAGCTGTCCACAGTGATGGATTTTGAAGTCTTCCACAGATTTACCTTGTAGTCGAAAGCTTTCTGGTACATAGGACTTCATCTCGCCTTCTGTCCAGAAGTCATCACTAGAATCCAACCAAAAAGCATAAAGGGCACCTGACCAGTTGATTTTATAGTGCCCCAACATGACTCCTTGAATTTTTTTCCGGAGTAAGGCGTATTCGGCTTGAGAATCTTGGAACTCTAATGGAGAGAAAATAATGGCACGATAAAGCTGATTGAGCCAATAGCGATGCTTCATGTCATTCTTGTCCCCATCCCAATGTGATATCAGGTCAGAAAGTCCTTTTTCTAATTGGTGTTTTGCTTTCTCTTCATGATTATCATTTTGATAGCCCATTTTACACTCGATGATTTTAAAATCAAGATAGAGTGGTTTGCTTTCATCCATATTGTCAGCAGTCAAGGGAATCTCTAGAAGCATAAAATCAGGTTGCATATTTCCACCATTTCGACGGTCTGGCTCTTGGAACCAGTGCTGATAGGAATCAAGACTGACCAAACGACGCATGGCAAACTGAGGATCTTTTTTGGTAAGGGCTAATTTTTCCACCATCAAAGTATAAGCTAAATAGCTATGAACCTCGTAATCATAAGGATTCAAAGCTTTTAAAATACGACCGCCATCCATAAAAGTGGTCAATTCGTCCACACAATAGGTGGCAGCTTGGTTTAAAAGATGATCATCCCAATTACGGAATTTTTCACGAATACGACTACGTAACATGATTTTAATTTCGCTGAGAATTTCTTTTCTGGCAGAAACTGTCACATTTACTTCGCCATAACTCCCTTCTCCTGTGGTGAAGCCAACGATTTTGCTATTTTTAGTGTTGCTTTCATCTTCCAGTAGTTCTCTATCCACTGCTTTGTCGATACAAACCACCCAGCGACAAGCCTTATGGGTACTTTCAATAATAGATTGTTCAATTTTTTCCAGTGTTAGGGTTTGATAGGTGAGATATTTCCCAGGAATATTGTTGGGGAAGGCAACTCGTTCGCAAGCTTGTGTATGCTCTTGTGTTGCTTTGAACTGGAACTGAGAAATACAGAATTTTCTGGTTTTTCCAGTGGTAGAAGCCACTGCATCTGGCGTAAATGTCATGGGGAATTTTGCTTGATGCACGTCAAAATCCTCTTGACTGGTTGGCTCGAATTGCAGCTTTTTCCCTTGCAACACCTGATATACAAAGCAAAGGTCATCGTCTTCTAAGAGAGTTTCCAAATTTTCTAAATCTTCTTGCTCTGTCACTGAGAGGTTGTGGAGAAATGTATTTACATGCACCAAATGATGGTCAGAGAAATAGCTGTCCAGCCAACGACGTAAATAGGTGGCTGAATTGCGTTTGTTGTTAATGGAAATTATTTTCAGATTGATGGTGGCAGAAATTTTCTGGTCGTTCCATTCTTTCGCAATTTTATGAATGGCAGCCACAATGTGCTGCATATCTGAGGGCGCCACAAAAGAAATGGTAAGCCCATCAATACGAGAAGGGAAGGTTTCCTGATAATTTTTGATATTACGCAGGACAATAGAGGACATGGGAGTAGGTTTTACGATTGTTTCTGAAGTTTCATCGTCCATGACGATGGCACATTCTGAAGTTGGGGTTGAAATATAATGGGGGTCCCCTTCTTTGGTGGCGTAAACACCATAATATTCCCACATATTTTGACATTGTAACAGGGCAAAATCTTTTTCTAGCACGAAATCAAGTCCTTGTGTGATGGAAGAGAGAGCCATCCAATCTTTCAGCAAAGCCTCTCCTTTTTGCAAGGTAATCAGGGCGCCACTTTGTAAGTATTGAGCGAAACCATCTCTCAGAAAAAGGAATTTTGCATGAATTTTTTCCAACATAGTAGGGTGATAAGGAGGAAGAAGGGCTTGATTTGCCTGATAAGTTTCCAGAAAATCTGACGATCCCAAAATGAGATAGCTGTTTAATATCAGGGGTAATTTCTCTTTTTGTACGGCATTGAAGCTTTCATATTGGGTCACTGTGGTCATCAAGTCGCTGTAAGCAGACACAACTTTTGCCACTATATTTTCACTGCAACAGTAGAAAAATCCTTGGGTGACCAACGCTTGTAAAAAGACCTCGTAAGCCTCTTGCAAAAGAAGAAAATGTCCATGGATCGGGGTTTCTTTGAAATAATCTTTGATGATGTTGCTATGTTCTATTTGGTGATTTTGGAAGTCTAAGTGGAGTAACTTGGCATAAAATTCGTCCACACTTTCACAGCCCAAATAATCAGGGAGACTTTGACTGGTGAGGAGTGAGGGTAGCTGATAGTGAGAGGTGTTGCTATGAAACAGGGTGGAAACAAGGAAAAAAGCATTCAGCCAATCGCTGTATGGCGAGAATACCCAGCGAAATTCTTCTTTTAAATGCTGTTTGTCGTTAGAAGCGTAGAGCACAAAGTCAATTCTACAAGGTTCACCCCATTTTGTTTTTCCAGTTAAAAAGTTAGGGTCAGGGGTGTATGTGGCAAAGGTAAAGGGATCCACCCCTCCATTATTTTCATAGGAAAAAGAGATTGGTGTTGTGTCAAGTTGAAGAGCAGCTTCGTCAAAAAAGCGAAGGAGTCCTCCTAGATATTGACAGACAATTGCATATTTTGCGTCTTTTTCTTTGCTATCTTTGTCAGAATTACAACCAGACAGGGAAACGTGTTGCACCTTTACTTTAATTTCCGTTGGATAGCTTTTTGCCCGCTCGTGAAACATTTCAATAATAGTCAGGAACATTTTCAAAAAAACTTCAGCAGGATCCCCAGTAAGCGTTTTGGCTTTTTTCACTTTGCTTTTCACTTTTTTTATTTGAAAAACATCCACTAAAATGCCATAATCTAGCTTGAGTAGTTTTTTCTGATGTTCCCTTCTGTTTTTCCCATTCACAAATTCAGTGACACAAGTGGAAAACTCTTCATAGCTGGTAAAGAGAGCGTTTTTAGGAAAGGGATCAGATTGGACAAGACCGTGTTCTGTGGCATAGTCCTCCAGTTGTTGCACTAATTTATTAGGGGCTGAAGATCCCAATCCTCCACCTGTTTCATGGATAAATTTCCAAGCATCAGAGATAATCTTACCAGAAACTAGGGTTTCTTTTTTTAGCGCACTGACTTTAGGCATATGGGGACCTTCTTCGATGGGAGGAATCCCCCAATAGTCTGGAAGGGTTTGGCAGATATGGGCAACCAACTCGTCAATAGAGTCAAATTTCTCGGTCTCCAAGCTATCAACAAAGGAGCTTAGGACAAGAATATCTGTGGTTTCTTTGGAAAAAATGACGTGATATAAGGTGGAAATCACACGGTTATTCTCGTCAGAGTCCAAATTATTGTTTCTTAGGACAGTTTGAAACCATTTGCTATAGTCTTTGGAGAGATCTGCCACCAATTCTTTGGGAGAAAGCATGAAAGAGGTATCCGCTAAGCCGCCTGTGTCTGTGGCAGTTTCAGTCCCCAAAGAAGAATCAGACCAGTGCCAGGCACATCTACTTCTGCCGCTTTATTTCTCCATTTAGTCATGGCATTTTGAAAATCCACAAAGCTTTTTTCTTGATAGTCAAGGTCAGGCGTGGGAGAAAAGGCATCATTTTCTCCTTGATGGAAATATTCCAGTGCACTTGCCCAAAAATGATCTCCATGCCCTTGAAATTCTTCGTATTTTTCTTTGGTGATTTTGGGATAGAAGTAGGCGAATTTTCCATTTTGTTCCAGAGCTTGGCAAAGGGCATGATACACCAAAGGTGTGTCAAAATGTTCCACACGCACCAGATTACATTGATTTTCTGTGCATTGATGTAAGATCGTATCCACTAGGACTGTACCTAATTGTTTCATAAACATGCCTCCTTTTTCCCATAGGGATTCTCGACTATGGCTGTGGCATCGGATAAATCCCGTAAAAATCCACAGTCTTTCATTTTTTGTGCAAAAGCTTTTTTGTTATTTTCTAAAAGTGAACGCTCGGTCATTTTATTCCCCACTTCTTTACGATACTCTTCTGGGCCAATCACCATCGCAAAATGGCTGTGTAGTTGAGCCAAAAACAGATCTAACGTAATCATTTCATTGGGAGGAATCAAAGTAAGCACCAGAAATTTAATCAAGCCCTCGGATAGGGTAAATCGCATATCAGCCCCTTTGATGGGAATAATCAAACCGATTTCCTTTCCTAATTTACGAAACAGGGTAACAGAATCTGACTCTGCGTCTTTGATTAAGGATTTTTCTTCTTTTTTAGGATCTAATTCATTTTGATGAATGTCGTATCCTTTATGGAGATAATTTACCAAAAGATGTTGATTTTTTTGATAGGCTGCACGGGCGAATTTTTTCATTTCTTGATGCTCTGTTTTTCCAGGGTCAACATCAATTACCCAGAAATTATGGTCTTCTGGGGTGGCAGCTGCATTGTACAGCATGCGAAGCATTTGAAGAATCAAGCCATTTGCCAGCAGTTCCATTTGTTCAAAAGGATGGCAATTACTGGATAAAAGGTTTTTCAGCTCCTCTAGGGTATGGGCATCTCGAGAGGCGAAGGAGTCTGGGATGCCACCCAAGGTCAGACTGGGTGCCTTTTTTTGAGGAGCCTTTCCGTCAGTATCTCGTTGTCCTTCCCAAGTTTTCTGGATATGATTGCAAAGATGAGAAAAATCAGGATAGGAGTGAAGCAAGCCACGAATCAACCCTTCTAATTCTGTTTTTTCCTGTGGTTGTTCTTGCAGTGCGTGAAGGACATGGAGGTAGTAAATCTCTCCTCCTCTGCAAAAATAAGTATGCTGTGTAAAGTCGAAGTCATGATCCACATCCACTTCTTTGGGATGTTTCGCCGAATCATTCTTTTGCTCAGGTGCTCTCAGTTTCAGTGGTCCCATACTTTCTGGAAAAATGACCTCAGGACAAATGGGCACCAAACATTGATCAAACCAAGAGCGATTCTCTCCTGTTGCAGAAAATCCACCTAACAGATGCTGCAGCAGTAGGACTGCCTTATCTTGTTGATAGCTTTTACCGTCAGCAAAGGAGGATTTCAGGGCAATCTTCCCATCTTCATAGGCCTTTCGGTCAATCTCTGCTTTACCATCTAATTTTCCCTTTTGAAAGAAAATAAATCGTTTCAAACCCATGCGCACCTCTGGGTAATAGGTGATATTTTTCTCTTTGATTTCTATGTCAATGGGGAATAAATCATCTACAATGTCAAGAACATTGTCGGATTTCCCCACTGACTTGGGGGATAAGGCAACGAGAAGAAATTCCAGTAAATATTCATATTTGGTTTGATTTGATTTCATGCGATGACCAAAGAGTCGACTTTGTAGGGATAACTGAGATGTGTCTATATTGGGATACATTTCCATAACTGAGGGCCTCCTTATTATCTTTCAGATTCATTTTTGACGACTAATGGAAAGTGAGCTGATCAGATTCCAGAGAAAGTGGCATAGTTTCGTGACCATTTCTTGTTTGATAAAAGACATTGATGGTGGAATCTTCTTTTTTTCCCTCTTGTCTCTTACCAAAGACTTCCATTAACTTGGCATCTAAAGAAGCGATGCCATGGGTGAGGGAGGGGTTGTTATCGCAGAAAATGGCACCTTGGGTCAGCTGATAAAAATAAGCGATGAGAGGATAATTCAATGGGAAATCAGTGTTTTCAAAGCGCAACACAAGCTGTTGTCTGGTGTCGTTATCACTGTAGCGACTGCTGAGTGGAATCTGCACCACTTCCAGTTGATGGCGATCCACTTCACCTAAAATAAGCATTACATTTTGATAAGAATTACCGTCACGGCGAAGGGTAAGATACAGCTTTTGTTGATTACTATTGGGGATAAAACCAGTATTGCGAATGTAAAGGGCGTTAAAAATAAGGGCACGCAAACGTGTTAAATCCAGAGTTTTGGCAGGTGCAGAAATCAAATTGCAATAGTGAGAATAGAACCCACCATAGATCTGATTTGCCACAGCCTCTTGCCCTGAAACCTCTTCTGACTTGTGATAACAGAGGAAAAAACGACGAGTTGCTTGACGAAAGCCACGTTCTTTGCTACGGCTAAGCTCGTGGGCTTTGCTGTTATCTGCCTGTTGTGGAAATTGCGCTTTTAAAGTAATCTGATATTTTGTCAGTTCCTCTGCAATATTTCGTGGGAAATAAGAGGTATCCTGCCTGACAAAAAGGTGATAATCTTCTTTTAACGCAATGCTATCCAATTTTAAGTTTTGGATTTGTGCAATCCCTTTGATTTGGGTGGTTTCTGGTATATGTGCCTTTCTTTTGCCTTTTTGTCCATCCCCCAGCCCCACCTGACCAAAAAATAAATTGGCAAAATTGTGAGAGAACCCAGGTTGTTTCAGAGAAGGGGTATGATGGATTTGTTGACAAGTCAGATTGCCTGTCAATGCAAAGCTAAGATGTCCCATCATCTGACGAATGGTCATACGTTTATCACACTCGAAGAGATAACGATAATACTGCTTGACGAAAAAGGTGACCTGTGGCAGATATTCAGAAACTTGTTGAAAATTCAGATACATGGGGCAAACAGTTTGTTTCCCACAAGAAGCACAGGGACTCCACAGCTTTGGATTCAGAATTTTCTTTAAGATTTCCGTGGCAAAGTCCACATTATCCATACGAGCGATATTAATTAAATGGAATGAATATCCAGCGATTTCCAAGGGTTCTTCTTTGTTTTCGTCCAATTGTTTCAGGAGTTTACTGTGTATTTCCACTTCATTTTGAACAGAAAAAATCTGTCCTGTTTTTTCGATTTCCTCTTTTGCCAGAGCAATCATGGACTTGAGAAGGGGGCCTGTATTGGTAATGAGAACACTGGTTTTTCCATTGCTAGGAGCTTCCAGTGCTTTCTTTAGCACGTCAGTTTGACAATGGACAGGGATTTCACTCATGTCTTTGCTGTAATAAAAATTGGGATAATCTCTTTCCACAGCAAGACCTTCAACCGTATTTAATCTCCCCAGTTCCTGTAGAATCTGAGCTAAAATACTGGTTTTTCCGTCCCCTGCGTGACCAGTCAAGAGAAATGCCTGATGATGACCAGAGGTCACTTGTTCAGCAATGACACTGCCTAGTTTTCGCTGTACCTTTACGTCTTGAAAATAAGGGAGTTTGACCTGTTTTTCTGCTAAAGAACCTGTGGCGTCCCCACTGATGTTGTTGGTGGAGTTCAAGTAGTCGATAAAAGCATTGTTTGTCATAAAAGCCTCCTATAATTGGTTGATTGCATCTTGCAAGCAGTCGATGTCTTCTTGCGTATTAAAGTATCCTAAGCTGACACGCACAGTGCCTTGGTCTGTCCCCAAAAGACTGTGGATATAAGGCGCACAATGATGACCTGTGCGCACTGCGATTTGAAAGTCTTGGTCTAAAATGGTCCCTAACTCGCTAGGGGTATAGTCTGGGTGGGTAAAGGATATGGTCCCAATGGGAGGTGATTTGGGGAGATAGAGCTTCACAGCTGTGTCCTCTAGCCCTGTGATTAAGGACTGGGTAAGTGATTTTTTGTGTTGATAAAGGGTGTCCAAACCAATTTCCTCTAACCATGTAAGAGAAGCATTTAAACTGGCGATGGCAAGAATATTGGGACTGCCAATCTCGAAACGACCACTTCCCTCTTCTGCCATGGAGAGATTTCGAGAATCTGATCCTGTGCCTCCAGCCAATGCTGGTGTTAGTGGAAAATTGGTGTTACAAAGAAATCCCCCCACACCAAAGGATCCATAGAGATTTTTGTGCCCTGCGAAGAGGAGAAAGTCCACAGGGGAATTTGTCAAACGATACGGGAGTAGCCCCAAAGATTGGGCGCTATCCACAATGAGAAGCCCGCCACGTTCATGGGTTGCCTTGCCAATGATATCCAGTGGAAGAATTGCCCCTGTGACGTTACTTACATGGTTGATAAACACATAGTCAGGAGGGGTTTGTGCAAAAAGACGTTGCATCTTAGCTTGGTCTAGTTCTTGTGTTTTAGGGTCAAAAGGGAGGAGCGTGACAGAAAAACCATATTGTTTTCGTAGCAGTTCTAACGGGCGAGCCACAGCGTTATGGTCGAAGGGGGAGATAAAAACCACCTTTTGTGCGTCCCATGGCAGTCCCAAAAGCACTTGGTTTGCCCCATAGGTGGCAGAGGGGGTAAAATAAACTTGCTCTGAAGAGGCACCCACCAGAGAAGCCAGTTGAGCTCTGGTGGTGTCAAGAAGTTCAGATGCTTGCCTTGCCAGCTGATACCCACCTCGCCCCACATTGACCCCCAGCGTGCGTTGCACTTGTTCGACTCGTTGATATACGCACTCTGGCTTTGGGAATGTGGTGGCAGCATTGTCAAAATAAATCATAAGCTGTGGTTCCTATCTGTAGAATTTCTTTGAATCTTGTATTAGAGATACTCTTCCATCAGCTGAACTAGGATGGCGATGGTTTCTTCAGGAGAGATGGAATCGTTAAATTCTTCCAAACTCCCTCTCAGATTGTTGGACAAGGCTTCACCAAGAGGAGATATCTCGTCAGAACTGAAGTTACGCTCCAAGGTTGCCCCCTCTCGCTGTACCAGAATTTTCCCTTTGGCTGAGGACGCTGTGACTGGTGCTTGGGGCTTGGTGATTTGCGTGAAGGCTTCTTCCAATTTCTTGAAAAACGAAGAGAAGTTTGCGTCCTTCCAGTCCTCTAGGGCGATGCCTTCAAATCGCAGAATCAGTTGCTGAAGGGTGCGTTGGTCATCATAAGACGTGAGGGATTGGGCGAATTGTAATAGGGTTTTCCCACTGACTGGGAAAATACCTGTGTTTACATGAGCATCCAAACTTTGATACCAAGTGATGATGGCTTGTGATAAACTGCCTTCATAATGGGGCTGGAACAGCTGAGTAGTCTCTTGAAGGAGTGCTGTGGTACTGCGTGCTAAATGGGTATCTAAGGTTTCTTTTATTTGGACAACTTCTTGGAATACCTCTGTAAAATCTTTGGTTTTACTTAGTTTAGGCAGAGTTTCAAAGAGGAAATCTCGACTATTCACGTCATATTTCAGCAATTCTTTACGCAGTGTTTTGATGGATTGATCTAATGGCTCTCCAGAAATTTCTGTGGTATAGTGCTTGCTATATTCTGGAAGAGAGCGCATCCAAATTTGCATGGATTCCATGATATGATACACAGGATTTCTGGCTGTTCTACTTTGTTGCGGGAAAAGTTGGTCCAACTCTGTTAAGAAGTGTTGACGTTCTTGTGTACCTGCTTCTAGTAAGAGTTGATACCCCTCTGGTGCATTGTTGATGGCTGAAAGAAGGGTGGCAGAGAGGGCAATTTCCTTATCTTTGAAATAGAAAATAGCTTCTGTTTGATAGTGTCGCAGGGCAAACCCAAAAAGCAGTGGAATAATTCCTTTGCGCAAGCCATAGGGGGGCGCCAGAAGAATCTGATAAAGTCCTGTAAAATCCTGACGTTCTTTCATACTGTCTTGAATAAAGTCCTGCATGATTTTGAGCGTTGGCTCTAGATAAAATGCTGGGTTTGCTTGGTTACGGTCTAAACCAGTGGCTACATAGGCAGATTGAAAGACACTCACCTCTGGTCCAGAACCCTCCATACAAGGGATAATTTCTGCGTGATTTTGTTCTAATATCCAGTCTACTGCCAGATTTCTTCCCTTTATATTTTGGGCATTTAATTTATTTTTGTTCACCATTTCATTGTTAATGATGGGGGTATCCGGGTAGCATTGCTGACAAATTTGTGAAATAGCCTGATTCAGCGCAGTCTTTTTCGTGATGGGCAACAGGTTGTTTCCACTGCAAAACACACTGGAGGGACTGTGTGGGGCATACATGGCATCCACCTTAGTTACCACTTGTTTCAGCACATCTCCCTGAAAAATCTCCAGTTCTTCCAGATAATGCAAATCGCCACTGGCACTGTGTTGCTTTTTGAGTGCTTGAATTGCCACCAAGTCTTTCAGCAGAGTCTCTAAATGGAGTGGGTCATTTGTGGTGCAGACGATGATTTGAGAGAAATTTCCCAGAAGTTTTAGCTGCTGATTCAAGGCTTTGACTGAGATTTTCTCTTGGGAGATCAGGTGGATAATCAGTCCATCATAGGGGTAATCTGCCAGAATCTCCTCCCCTGTTTCATAATGAAAAAAGACATCTGCTTCCATATAAATCATTGGGAAATAGCGCATCATTCTATATTGATCGTTATAGGCACGGGGAAGCACAAAATCCAGAGGATAACATTGGCTTAGAATTTGTGCTGAGTTGATTTTAGAAACTTTGGTGGCAACATATTGGGTGATACTTTTCTTGATATCCACCCCATTTGCAGTAAGAAGTACAAGTTCTGTATTATCTCGCTGAGAAATGATATGTTTTTTCTCTAAAGCACCTTTTCCTTCTTGAAACTCTTTCTCCTCCATCAAAAGAGCAGCTTTGATGTGAGAAGGGGTGGTTTTCAGCCGTTCATCCTCGATCATCAGAATAATCGCCATAGCTTTTAGAATCGACACTTCCACGTCTGTGTTACTTTGCCCCAAGGCACGACGGGTTTTACTCCAAATACTATGAATTCTTTCGTGGAAAATCTCTCGTTTAAAAAGCTCTTCAAAGTAATCATATAGATAATCTAGAGTAAGAAAATCTGCTTGACTGCGTTCTTTTTCCAGAAAAGCAGAGAGACCAAGGGGGTCTTGTTGGGCTAAAAAGGTAAAAAGTGTACGCTCGTTTTGCCCCACCAACTGGCTCACTCCTAAAAGAGCGAAGGCACAAAGAGGACTTAAGGGGAAACAACCCTCCAACAGATTTTTCTCAAAACCTTCTGCTGGAATTTCTTGAAACAGGTCAAGTTGCGTGGTGGATTCGATGACTTTTCGAAAAACAGAATTATATTTTTGACGAAAGACACGAAATTTTGCAGTTTTCCCCAATGCACTAGAAATTAGATGATAACTCTCTTGAGAGGAGTCAGAAAATACCACTTCTTTAAAGCGACCCTCCACCCCTTTAAAGCTGTCACCAGAGGAATAATCTAAGATTGCCTTGTGGGTAATACAAGTGAAGTGAATTTGCTCCTCACCACTTCTTGTGGCAAGTTCTGCCAAGTCTTGAATGGTTTTAAATTGTAACATTTGAGAATTATTGGCATTTGCCTCTAAAAATTTGCTAAATTCATCAAAAATAATATGAATACCAGAATATTCTGTCTGCTGACATAAGGCTGTCACCACAGCTTGATAGACTTTCAGCACATTTTTTTGACTGAGGGGATAAAAGGGGCTACCAGCAGAAATCAAAGGATAAATCTCTAAAAATTGGTTATAGGCTTTTGGATTATACTGTTTTAACCCTGTGATTAGCTTGTTGGGTGTGCTTTTCCCTTTACTTAGTTCTTTTTTCAAGGTTTCCATTGCTAAGGGGAATTTTTCTTTCCACGTTTCGATTGTGTCTAAGGCAGACTCGAAGTGGGTAGAGGGTAGCAGGTGTGTGAGGTTTCCTTGCTCTAGGGCTTGGTGCATGGAAAGGAGTAAATTTTGAGCAAAATTTGTGGTGTTACTGCTGAGAATCACAGGAAGCAGACGTGTCTTGCTCTCAACCACTGCCTTTGCCAATTCCCCTACTGTTTGATCCACACGACCAATTTTTTCGCACAATTCTACTTGAATGTTTTTTGATTCTGCCCCTTCCACCATGGTATCCAGACTGGTTAGGGCAGAAAGCACCAAAATAAGATGGGATTTGCCACGACCATAAGGCCCCACCAACACTTTGGCTCGTCTACTATTAGGCGACTGGTGATAGATTGGGTATAAACAGTCGCCAAGGATGTTGACAGACTGGGTGGTGGGGATATAGCTTTTAATTTTTTCTTTGTTGTTTAAATCGAATTCCAAGTTGATGGAGGTTTGAAACCCAGGATCAACCTGCAATAAATCACTGTAATTCATGGTTTACCCCGCTTGATTTTCATAGTAATCTCTCATAATCTTTTCTGGTGTGAGTTCGTGTCGTAGATTCACCATATTAAGATTGGCAGTGCGTTGCAATGAGACATAATTTTGCACCCTTAGTTGGTCTAGATATTCATTGAGTAAAATACGATCTAGGTGAAACAATTTGCCAATTTGGTTGGGTGCATTTAATAAGGAATCGAAGCTGACAGAATTTCTGTCAGGTGCTAAATTAGATACCATCACATAGAGAAGGGCTTGTGGTGACAAATCTTCTAGCTGTGGAGGAGTTCGATGATATCCTTGAGCTGGTTTTGGGTTACGTTGCAGTAGCCCCAGTTGTGCCAAGGGACATTTTAAGTTATCTTCAGGGTCGTCATTTTCTTCAAGATCTGCCAGATACATAGCTAAGACACTGGAACAGTCGCTGGCAAAAGATTTTTCTGAAAATTCAGCCCCTGTTTCCATTTTCTTATTTAGTATTTCTGTACACATTGTGACCATGTTTTCCTTTGTGAAGGATGTGGCAGTAAATTCGTTGAAAAAAAGATGCCACACCATGGCGAATTTCCAGTTTTTCACGAGATGATAGTGGAGGAGACAAAGGGTGAAAGAATCATCGAAGTAGGGATCGTATTGTTCTATGATTGCACCAAAATCATCGGTAATTTCAAGTGTGCGGCTGGGATTCTCTCGTGTTCCCTTATGCTCTTGACACAGGTGGGTTGCTTGTAGCCAGAATTTTAAAGACTTTACCATTTTACTCCCAATCCCCAGTGTTATCATGGCATCACTTCGTGAGAAGAGGCGAGGATCTTCTCCCACACATCTCATGCCTTTCCGTAGCCAGCCTTCTCGGAAATTAAAGGATTCATTGGCTTTGAGTCGTACTTTTTTTTGCAGTTCCATTTGGTTTATATCCTTTCCCTCGGGGACGAAGCACACGTCGCATATAACATCCTCCTGTAAAGTGATTGATGCATTGATAGCAGTGGGTGCATTTGTCCTCGTCAATTTGATAACGATAAGCGGTGTCTTCTGTACCATTTTTAATGAGGCGAATGGCATGGTGTTGACACACGGTTTCACAGGCATGACAGCCAGCACAAAGTTGAAATTTAGAGATTTGACACTTAAATTTCAACTCGATTTCTCCTATTTTGCTTCTTCCAGCGATGGGCATATTTTGAACGGTGATTTGTAATTCTTTTGTTCCAATTTTACCCTGTAACTTCATCAAAGGCGTACCATTTTGAGGAGAAAGAACATAAACTTCCCCCAATCTAGGGTTGCCCATGTGAAAATCCAACTTTCCAAAGGGCTTGAACAGCTCATATAATTCTTCGTTGATTGGGCGGTTCAAGGTATAGTGAAAAATGTTGTGATCAGTGGCACATGGTTTAAAGGCGATGGCAACATTTTTACTTCCTTCGACGCCTGCCCCCCCTTGCCGTGCCTTCCAACCACCTGATTTTACGTACTCTTCTGGGTCAGTTTTCTCCATTTTGATGGCAAAATCCAGAAGTATCTTATGGAAATCAGCGGATTGTTCTGGCATATAAATCGCACTTAAAAATTGCGCCCATTTGCTATTATTGGGGCAACACCAACAGCCAACACGACTATATCCCAAACGATAAGCTTGATTAAAATCAATGCCAGTAGACAATAAATAAAGCCAAATATCATAATCAAACCAGTCTATGATGGGTGAGGCAACCAGTTGCTGGCTGATTTTCTTGCCAGTGGAGGAACGGTCATACGTGCTTCGGCTGTTAGATTCACTGCGACGAATACCATAAAAAGTGAGGACTTTCTTGCCTTCGCCGAAAGTTCTTTGTAATTTTTCACCGATTAAGCCTGTTTTAAAATAAGTGCAACACCAACGCAAGGCACGACTGGGAGGTCCAAATGTTTCGCATAACTTAAAAAAATCCTGCTCTTTATTTTCAGCGACCAGCATGGGGGTTTTTTGTTGTGCTCTTTAAATCTTTTCACGTACTCATAAGTATAAGGGAATTCTAAGGTGGTATTCCCAAAAATATGGATGATTGATGGGGTAGAAAGGGCTTTTTGCACCAAATCACTGACCACTGTAGAGTCTTTACCAGCAGAAAAAGACACAAAAATCGGGGCTGATTTTTCTCCCACAAACCCCTTGGCTCGTTTCTGAATATAATCTTTGGCTTCCGTAGAAATATACTGAATATGTTGCAGATTTGCCTCTAGCCAACGTTGCATTAAGCTTTCGAAGTGGTGGTAAGAATTTTGAGGAGACAATTCTGCAAGGAAAGTTCGAATTTTATCTGGATCTTTTTCTAAAAAAACCGAGAGAGGTGTGTTTAGTTTTTTGCCGTTTATATAATAACGATTACCCACGCCATTCCAGACAGAAGATTCCAAAAAAGCAAAGGGTTTGTCTAATAAAATTTCCAGAAGTAAGCGTTCTTCTGGAAACACCGGTCTGGCATCTGAAGTAAAATAGTCGCCCTTGTGCTGACACAGGGGACAAATCTGGTCATAAGTTGGGATATTGCAATGTTTACACCAATAAAGCTGACTTTTCACTGTGGTTCTTTCACCACAAACCGAGCAGTTGCTCTGGGTCGTGGCTATATGGCAATGTTCACATTCATAAGTTACCATAGTTGCCTCCTTTCTCGGAAAATGACAACATTTTTTCCATAAATAATAAAGAAGCATACACGCCTCAGGGTATTCTTACATTATACATTAAATTTGTTAAAAATGCAAGAAAAAAAAACGCTTTGATTTTTTAGGAACAGTCCTATTTTGTGCAGACAGGACGAAAAAAGCCCCCTCAATAATGAAAATAAAATCACGTAGCACATTGTCATTTCATCTCTTGGGTGGGCAATTTAGTTCTTGTTTGAAGTAGAAAAGGATTATCATCATCCACTCACACATTTGTTTACTGACAAGATTCGATTTTTTATACATAAAACCTTGGCTTATTGCTTCTTTGGGATACAAGTCATAACTGGTGTTCCAGACACCAAGTACTTGTAGCAGTGGGGTAAAAATGATGTAATTCTGCCCTGAGAAAAAAGCACAACAATCCCTTCCCTTTTTATTTTTCCACTAAGTCTTTCTTCTCTTGTTTTTTGATCAGGTGTTTCCCCTCATGCCTTGTATGGTCCGTTTTATCAAAGGTCATTTTATCCAGTTCACGAACAAAGAGGAATTTTCGTACTAAAAAGAGTAAACAGATGGCAGATACCAGCGCCAGAGTATCCCAAGCGGAGGAATGTTCCACGATGATTTGACGCATGATAGCCATGATCAGCACCTCGATGGTGCTATCCATCGTATGTATGAAAATCAGTTTTACAAATTCTATACCAATGATAATTTCAATGGTTTTCTGAATAAACTCTAAGAGCATCCCTTCTTCAAAGTAGTTGATGGTGAAAATTTTGCTCACCATTCCTAGGATAGCAAGGATAATCGGAAAAGTCGCCAATAAACCCACGGCGATTTCCAACACATGAGAAATTTGGTATAACTGCTTTTGAAATTTAAATTGTGGCATAAAATCACTTCCTTCTTTTATCGTATCAGTCTATGTTAGTTTGTTCTGCTATAAGATATTCCAATCTTCCAAGAAAATTTTAAACGAGGCACCCTTCTGGGACACAGGGCTTTGTGTCACAAATAATTTTGACACGCACAGAGGGCTTCTGTGACTCTCTTCTGTTTGTTTTTTGTATAAAATGGATAAAAAATTGAGCCATAACAAAACCATCTTTTATAATTATACTATATTGCAAAGGAAAAAGCAAGAAAAATTTTCATTGTAAATGATTGCATAATCAGGGAAAATTTACAGTTCCAAAAGAAACGGATAGAAAAGAAAAACATGAAAAAACCCCTGTCTTTTAGGACAGAGGTTTTTAGACCATCACCAGAATTTTTTAAACTCCTCTTCTGTAATGACTTTCTTTTCCATTAAGTAATCCACTGCTTTGTCAAAACTGACCTTTTCTTTTTCAATCAGCTTCATCGCATTTTGGTATTCTTGCTCTAACATTTCATTGATTTCAGCTGTTTCCTCTTTCTTATCACCACTGCCTGCAAATCCGTACTTTGACATCCCCAAGGACTGAATCATATGCTTGGCAACATTGGTTGCACTCTTGATATCGCTACTGCCACCATCGGCATAATTACCATAAGTCACCGTTTCTGCAGCAAGTCCTGCCATGGAAACTGCAATTTTTTTGCAGTATTCTTCTTTGGTATAAAGGGTTCCCAGTTCTAATTCCCGTTGCATATAACCCAAAGCACCGTTTGCCTCTGGTTTTATGGTAATTTTTTCGATTTTCGACTTAGGGAAGTTTCGCATCTGTACCAAGCCATGCCCCACCTCGTGAACAGCAATACGCCAGAAGGCTTCTTCCTCATAATTTTCTGCCAATGGCATATTTTTCCCGTTATCCATCAGCTTTGTCATTTCTTCGATTGAGGGGATATCTTTTGCCAAAATCATTTCAAGATACTGTTTCTCTAGGGCAGGCTTCCCTGTAAAGTCTCTACTATCACAATTTTTACCGTGTTTTTCCAAAATCACTCGAAACACTTTTTCCACAAAGCGGCCATTGCCAAAGGCAGGCTTAGAAGAGAAATATTGCATCAATTTTTTTACTTCTACTTCCACAGAACTTCCAAGAGAAAATCCACAGGATTTCACTTTACTGTCAAAAATATCGTACAATTCTTCTGTGGTGTAGTCTTCAAATTGGAAATAGAAGCCAATACGAGAAGCGATACCAGGATTTGCTTCTTTGAATTTTTCCATGTGATCTTCATATCCAGCAAAAATTACAATCAAATTATCCTTATAAATTTCCATTGCTGTAATCAAAGTTTCAATGGCTTCTGCACCAAAGTCGTTTTCCGATTTTCCAACGAGGGAATAGGCTTCATCAATGAATAACACCCCTCCCATGGCACTTTCTATCACATCAGCCACCTTTTGGGCTGTATGACCAATATGGGTGGCAATCAAATCTTTTCGCTCTACCACTTTACATTTATTTTCTGTAATGACACCAATTTCATACAATTTTTTGGCTAAGACTTTGGCAACCGTGGTTTTTCCTGTGCCTGGGTTGCCACTGAAAATCATGTGATAGTTGAAATCAGGAACCCTTAGTTTGTGGTTTTTTGCTTTCTGGGTAAATTTAACCAGTTGTTCAAAGGCTTTTATTTGCTCTTTCACCTTATTTAATCCAATGATATGATCTAAATCGAGAGTTTCTGTTACCTTTGGACTATTTTTCATATATCTAGGATCAGGAATATCCTCTTTTTCGATGCGTAATAGATTAGACTCATCCTTTTTCAAGTGTTTCCCATGTAAAAGCAAGGTTTTGTGGAATAATTCATCTATAAAACGACCATTACCAAAATATTTAGTTGTAGAAAAAGCTTTTATCACATCTTTCACTTCATGTTCCACATTGGGCCCAAGGGTAAAACCATTTCTCTTTGCCAAGTTTCGATACATGAGATATAACTGATCCACAGTGTAGTTGTCAAAATGAAATATATCTCCAATTCTAGACTTAATCCCAGCGTTTGAATCTAAGAATTGTCTCATTTTATCTTCATATCCAGCAAAAATCACAATGAGAGTATCTTGGAACTCTTCCATTTCCTTAAGCAAAATATCCACTACTTGTTGACCTTTGATATCCTGTTCGTTGAGCACCAAACCATAAGCTTCGTCAATGAAAAGCACTCCTCCCCTTGCTGCTTCCAACGCATCTCTGGTTTTTGACAAAGGGTCTTCTGCCAATTCTCTGGGATTGACTTCTTCTACGTGATTACGTGAGATAATGTCCATTTGATAGAGCATATTTGCCATCAGGTGGGCAATGGTTGTTTTTCCTGTTCCTGGATTTCCAGTGAAAATCATGTGCATATTGGAAGCTGGAATAGTGGCGCCTTCCGCCTTTGCTTTTCGCTGAAAGAGTACCATGTCTTTGAAATCCTGCACTCTTTCCTTTACCGTTTCCATGCCGATGATTTCTTCTAATTTTGTTTCGTAATCTTGAAGAACCTGTGTGTCCAAAGCCATCATTTCTTTCCCAGTTGGGATGTCCTCTGCAATGAGCTCTGTAATATATCCACCCGGTTTGTTTTGTAATATGCCGTTTTTCTTTTGAAGATCATGGCGTATGGCACGTTTGATGGTGATTTTTTGTATCACATCCATGGCAAAACGAGCGTTGCCGAAATTTTTAAACTTGTGGAATAATTGATAGATATCAGCCAGCTTCAAGGTGATTTCTTTTTTGTCATAAAGAAAGCCTTTTTCTTTCAAGGCAATATCTGTGATTTCCACCAATTCATCCACTGTATAGTCACGAAAATCAACCTCAAAGGCGATGCGAGACTTAATCCCAGGGTTAGATCGAACAAATTCTCTCATTTCCTTTTGATAACCTGCCAAAATGACAATCAAATCCCCTTTGTGGTCTTCCATCGCTTTGATCAAAGTCGCAATGGCTTCGTGGCCAAAATCTCTTTCTGATGCTGGTGTCAGGGAATATGCTTCGTCAATAAACAAGACTCCACCCACAGCTTTTTCCACCACTTGCGTCACCAAAGGGGCTGTTTGTCCAATCCATCCAGCAACCAGATCTTTTCGATCTACCTCTACAATTTCTTTTCGACGAGTCAGCCCCAAGTCATATAAAATTTCAGC
Source organism: Eubacteriales bacterium (assembly GCA_044432725.1). Lineage (GTDB taxonomy): Bacteria > Bacillota > Clostridia > Oscillospirales > Oscillospiraceae > JAWXUK01. Next base: position 13,040 of record JAWXUL010000010.1, on the reverse strand, counting down.
AAAAAGCCGTGCGACCATGGTTTTCCCCGTTCCTGGGTTTCCTGTGAAAATCATGTGTTTATTTTCTTCCTTGAAGTTCATGCCGTGCTGGATTCCTTCTTCAAGATATTGGACATATTTTTGTAAGTCTGCAATTTGCTGACTAGCATTCCCCAAACCAATCATTTTTTTCAGCTTTTCAAGGGCAGGTTTATTAATCCTTTCTTCTAGATCAGGTAAGACTAATTTCCCTGCTTCATTAGAAAAGTTTGCTAAAAAAACCGCCAATTCCTTTCCCTGAGGGTGAAATTTATGACCATAATTGTTCCAATATTCTCCAAAAATCCGTGGATGTTCTGGATTCTCATCTGCAAGTTCTCGCAAAGGTCTGGATAAGGTGGTACGATATTTTTGATAATATTCTTTTTGCTCTACTAACTTCTTCTTTTCCTCTCGCAACTTTCTTTTTTCCTCTTTTTTCTCTTTTTCTTCTATTTCAAATCGTGCATTTTCATATGCTTCAGCCTCTTTGATATCTAGTTGTATTTGCCTTGCTCCACGTTTTTTCACTGCTTCTTTTTCATTTAATGCCTCATTGCTGATGGGAACTGTTTTTGCAGTCAATGATTTTCGCTTAAGAAGGGCTATCCATTCTTCTTTCGATGGCATGTCGTAGATCCTTGATTTCCTAATTTCATTTTCTACCTCTTCCACCCCTCCCCATATTTCAAAAGATTCAGCTCTCTCGTACTGTTTAATTTTTGAATTCCAGCAGTAAAGGTAGGCGTATATGGTTGCAAAGCGATCTATCTCCTGAGAGAGAGCATAATTAGAAGCAACATATTCATCCAGACGTTGATTCGCATCGTCCCATATATAGACATAAGAGGGTACAATTTGTTCCTCGTTCCCATAATCACTGCTCAATAACGCATCGTAACATTCCTCTTCTTCACGTAAAATGTAGTACCAGTCCCAGTACTGTCTGATCTTCTCAAAATTAAGGGAGGCATATTGAAAACATTTTTTACGATAATCTAAATAGCCTGCCATTAAAATCACATCAGGAACGGAATAAACTTGAGAAGATAATCCTAATTTAATCACTTCATAGGGTGGGTTTTCAGATTTTGACATCCAATCTTCCAAGGCTGTACTGAGATTCCCTAGTTTCTCCCCAAGAGAAGCTCCACAAAGTCGATAATAATCGATGGTCTCTAAATAATTTACGATCATTTTTTCGCCTGTTAGGAAATCGTTTATGGTGTCCCCTTTGAACACAAAAGAAACTAAATTATTTTCTTGTAATTTCTTTGCCAACTGAAACATTCCGTGCCAAGGACTCTGAGTCTCTCGCCATGGGCTTAAAATTCCTGTATGTTTTTCTTCCTCTGTGACTTCTCTTAGATAGCTATCGTCAAAGTCATAAGGGTTAACATACTGATAATAATAATCCTCTTTCTGGTGAATGAGAAGTATTTCTTCCCCTTGTTTTATGTGAAAAATTCTTTCATTTTCTAACCTTTTGCACATAGCTTTGTAAACGCAAAAATCTTCTCCTTCCGCTTTCAGCCAATGTTTACGAAATTCTTTTTCGATTCCATGAAAATGTTTTTTAAAATAGGCTCTTTGGATTTCTATTTCTTCGCTATTACCAGTCGCTTTCAAATATTGAATATAAGCAGCCGTAACATAAAGAGTTTTGGGTTCATGAATTCTCGTTTCGCCAGAAGGCGTTTCCTCTTTTGCATAAGTCATACCATCAGTATCTATGCCCCATACTTGTTCCTTGTTTAAAATGATAGGACCATTATGCCACATTTTCATCATATAGGCAGTGGAAGTAGGAAGCATCTCATTGTTTTTTCCCATTCGATAGAGGGCTTTTCGATAAGAATAGACAATTTTCTTATTTTCATTTAATTTTGGCTCAATGTGTATATCGTCACTTAACAACATAGCAAGTTGAAAAAGATTTTCATGGATCATCCCTAAGCCATTGACTTTTTCATTTGTGATTGGGTCAATATACACCTCTTGTTGCCATTTAAATTCAAAAGTGGATTTGTTTTTTCTCATGGTATCACCTTTTTTTATCATTTTGGAGCAGTATCTCAAAAACAGACTTTTGGGGGAAGGATAGATAGGTCATTATCTTCCAAATAATAGCACAGAAAAGATGGAAAGTCAAATTTCTGACGATCTCCCCACGTGAAATATGATCTTCGTAAACACTAATTGATAACGAAAAAACGCATAATATCTTTGCGTTATCACAGTAAAATGCCATTTAATTGGATAAAATCTTGCACTAATTTTTCCAAAGAAAGTATTTTGGGGTTGTTAATATGCCAACGCAATGCCGAGATAAAACTAGCGACAATGTGGTTTCGTGCAAAGACTTCGTTCACTTCCATATCCACATGAAGGTATTTTACAAAAACATCATCTAGATAGCTAATAAAAAAGTGATTGCAAATCTGATTTTCTTCTTTGATCAGCCGTAGAATATGATTTTTTTCATCATAAATATGCAAAAGAAGGTGTAGGAGCATCTGTTCTAAGTCAGGGTATCGATCAGAGTATTCACTCTCTTTCAGGTGGTGAAAAAAGTCCTGACATATATACTGGATCAGGTGTTCCTTGGTTTCAAAATGAGTATAAAATGTGCTTTTCCCAATGTCTGCAAGGTCTGCGATTTCTGTGACTGTGATTTTATCTACTGACTTTTCTGATAGAATTTCATCGAAAGCCTGTAAAATTGCCTTCCTTGTTTTCCCTTGTCGTCTGTCCATCTTCTCCCACTTTCTGTACACTTTTCTGAAACTGTCCAATAACTGATGATTAAACAAAATCAATTATTGCGTACAATAAAATTTATCTGTATTATTATACCATAGAGATCACCCCTTTACAAGGAGAAAGGTCGTCCCTATGACAAATCATCTCACAGCAAATCAATTAAAAATCCTTGCCATCAGCCTGATGTTCATGGACCATTTTGTTGCAATCTTTGTGGATCACGATACAGAATTCGGTATGATATTACGAGTCAGTGGACGAATTGTGGCTCCGATTATGTGCTATTTGATTGCAGAGGGCTTTTATACCACTTCTAACATCAACAAGTATTTATTACGCTTGTTTGTTTTTGCTCTCATATCCCACATTCCCTATAATATTGCTTTTGGTTTTACTTTTTTTCAAGCAACCAGTGTGATGTGGGGACTATTTTTAGGCTTATTCTCTTTGAAAATAGTAAAAAGGGAACAAATGTCTCTTGTTGCTAAAATTCTCATTGTGGGGTTTTGCTGTATACTGGTAAGAAAGGCAAATTGGAACTATATCTCCCTTCTTTGGATTTTGGGATTTGGCATCTTCCGAGGTCAACGCAAATACCAGCTTGTTTCCTTCACTCTTATTTCTATCTTTATTCACATCATTCCTACCTTTATGAATTTTGGCTTTACTCACGAGGGATCTCCCCACTGGTATCAATTTGGTACTTTCTTAGCGATTCCCTTTCTTTTCAGTTACCGAGGAGAACGTGGAAAAGAACTCATCAAGATGGGAAAGTATGGTTTTTATATTTTCTATCCTGCCCATCTCCTCTTCCTATTTTTGTTGGATTTTTTCACACCACTGAAAGAAACTCTGTTGGAGGTGCTTTAGATGGTAAGATATTGTATTACAATCCTTTTCCTTGCCTTGTCACTGAGCAGTTGTGCTGAGAATACAATCAAGGAACAAGAGAGCTCAGAGGTTCCCCTCCTGACTCCTGCCCCCTCGCTGGAGGCTGAGAGCCCCACCCTTCCCCTGATTTCCCCACAAGAACCAGAAAAATCATACCTCTCCTACACAATTGCCCATGCCCAAGCACTGGCACTGGAAAATGACCATACCCTCATTATATATGAGTTATACCACCCCTATGAGGTGCAGAAAAATATCATTGAGAATCTCACTGACTTATCCACAACAAACCCAACAGTGAAAAATGGAATCACCTTGGAACCATGGTCCCTTGGTTGGTTTATCGCAACGGCCATTTCGAATCATCAACGTGGTTATGCCATGGATGTGTCTTTGGGGAAAGTAACAGAATATAGGACAGATACCTCTGGTGATTATCAATTTTTGACCGTAATCTCTGCAGAGGAATATGAGATGCAAACGCCAATCCATGAATTAAGTTATCATTCTGCCAGCCTTGCCTATCCTGTGAACTCTGGAAACGATGAAGATTGGAGAAATACGCCCACAGCCGAAGGTTTGACCGAAGGTTCTGTGTTGTTGAGAAACTATTGTACCAATGCAGGACTGACACCTCTGGCTTCTGAGTGGTGGCATTTTAACGATTTAGACAGTGCAATCAACGGACAAAGTCTTGGGAATTTCCAGATAGAGTCCACAAAATCCCAAATCCCATTTTGAATCTATTTTATTTAAGGAAAGAAGGAATCTCTCTATGAGTAAATCACTAGCCAGTATATTAGCCGTCCTAGCAGCCGTTCTTTATGCAATAAGTATCCCCTTGTCTAAAATCCTCCTTGACCATATCCCCCCTATCTTTATGGCGGGTTTCCTATATCTGGGGGCAGGTCTGGGGGTATCCCTACTCTACCTACTGAAAAAGGATAAAAGTGCTGATACCCCCCTCACCAAGGAAGAATTACCCTATACCGTCGGCATGATTGTGTTGGATACCTTAGCACCCATATTTCTCATGATTGGACTTTTGACAGCCAGTCCCTCCAGTGCATCACTGCTCAATAACTTTGAGATTGTGGCAACTGCGGTGATTGCCTTAGTGGTTTTCAAAGAAAAGATTTCCCCAATGCTATCTCTTGCCATCATTCTCATCGTCTGTGCCAGCATTTTACTCTCAGTGGGCAGTTTTGAAGGGTTAGACTTTCAAATTGGGTCCTTATTTATCCTCTTAGCCTGTGTTTGTTGGGGATTTGAGAATAATTGCACTCGGGTTCTGTCCTCGAAAAGTACCCATCAAATTGTCATGCTAAAGGGAATTTTTTCAGGACTTGGCTCTATCCTTACTGCTATTTTTGTGAAAGAAGCCACACCTACAATCCTGTGGATTTTCATTGCTTTGATTTTAGGATTTGTCTCCTATGGTCTTAGTATTTTCGTCTATATTAAAGCGCAAAGCGTACTGGGCGCTGCAAAAACCAGTGCATATTACTCTCTTTCCCCCTTTATCGGTGTGTTGCTGTCCCTATTGCTTTTTGGTATCTCACCAAATCCCAATTTTTTAATCGCTTGTGGGATTATGATCATAGCCACAACGATTATCGTAATGGATACATTCGAGCTGAAAATCAAAGCTGCTACCAAAGTGAAATAAATTTCAATTTTGATCGAGCAGGTTTCTTGCAACAATCTAAGAAATCTCCTTACAAATTTTCAAACAGAAACACTTCTTGCCATCTCCTTCAAAATATGATATAATGTTGTAGATTAAGAGAAATCAAGAAAGTATGATTGAAAAAGTAAGGGAGAAAAAGTATGATTGAAATAAAGAAAGAACAATGTGTCGGCTGTGGGGCTTGTGTGCGAGTTTGCCCCACAGCGCTCCTTAGAATGAAAGAAAACAAGCCAAAAGCTGTCCATAAACTTTGCATGCACTGTGGCCATTGCCAAGGAGTTTGCCCCACAGACGCTATTTTGTTTCAAAATATCAAGGGAACGCCAAAAGTCGTTGAAGAAAAAGTCGGTTTTTCTCAGCTACAAAACCACATTGAAAGTAATCGATCCATTCGTTTTTACCAAGATAAGTTGGTGGAGCAAGAAAAAATCAAAACAATACTTCGAGTACTCGATCACTCTGCTTCTGCCAAAAACAATCAGTTAGTGGAGTGGATTGTGGTATCTGGGAAGGAAAAGGTACAAGAAATTTCGGATTTAGTCACTCAAAACCTCCCTCCTAACCACGAAGTCCTCACAACAATAAAACATATTCGCAATCCGATCACCTGCTCTGCACCACATTTACTCATTGCTTACACCAATGACAATGCCGTGAAAGGCTATGATGATTGTGTGATAAAAACCACACTCGCCACCATGTTAATGCACTCTGAGGGGATAGGCTCTTGTTTTTTAGGATATTTAGCTGGATTTATCAACGCAATCCCTGATGTTAAGACATATTTAGAACTGAAAGACAATGAAACTGTCTATTCTGCCTTAAGTTTTGGCTATCACGATCAGGAGGACTATAAAAAGATTCCTCTGCGTGAAGAAGCTCCCGTTCATTTTTTATAGCTTCTTGAATCAAGTTTGACCCTGTCACCCCTGAAAATAACAACAAAGCTGTTGTTTTCAGAAAATTTTCTTGACATAAATAAAAACTATGTTATAATCAAAATTATAGCGATAATTCAGAAAAAGCTGTAGTAAGGAAGTTAGATATGAAGAAAAAAATCCTTTTTCCCCTCTTTACAGGCACACTTTTGGCTTGTTTTTTTCTTTTATATACACTCTCCTCTTCCCTCCCACAAGAAGAAATGATAGTAGAAAAGCAAATCTTCTCTATCACAGAAACTGAAAAAATCTCTCTCATTGCCTTAGGAAATGAAGATGTCCCTGTGGGTCGTTATGGGAAGGATATTTTAGTTGCCATGTCCCTTTGGGATGATTTAGAAGGAAAAATTTCCTATGCTTCTAATGTAAAAGAAGTTCTCACCCAAGTGGAACTGGGTTCTGTGGACTGTGGCATAGTTTATCGAACTGACGCAAATTCAAGTAATAAAGTAGAAATTATCGAAATTTTAGACAGTAACTTGCTGGAAACTCCTGTGATTTATCCAGTCTCTCTACTTGAAAATTCTCAACATCCCTTAGAATCAGCGTGTTTTTTAGATTTTTTAGGCTCAAAAACAGCTCGTGAAGTATTCACAGACTATGGTTTTACGGTCTTAGGAGAAGAAATACAGCAAGATTCCATCATCTTAGATTCATGTAACTTGACTATTTTTGCTGCATCTAGTTTAACAGAGTCTCTCTCTTTTATTTTAGAAAAATTCCAAGAAGAACATGAAGGAATTGAATTTTTAGTGAATTTTGATTCCAGTGGAACACTTGCCACCCAAATAGAGTATGGAGCCACAGCAGATATCTTTCTCTCTGCCTCTAATGCTGAGATCATACGCTTAACAGAGGCAGGTTTCTTAGAAGAAACTAACAGCTTTTCCCTCTTGGAAAATGAAATTGTGCTAATTAGAGGAAAATAGGAGGACCATATGGACTTATTTCCACTTTATAACTCTTTAAGGATTTCTTTGATTTCCTCGGTACTTACTTTGTTTTTCGGGGTTTTCTTTGCTTGGTGGGTGACAAAACTCCCCTCTTGGTGGAAAAGTATATTAGATGCTTTTTTCACAGTACCTATGGTTTTACCCCCCACGGTAGTGGGTTTTTTGCTTCTTGTAATGATTTCTCCCAAAAGCGTCTTGGGACAACTTGTTCACAAGTTTTTTGAAAGTAATTTAACCATGACTTGGTACGCCTCAATCTTAGCTGTGGTAGTGGTTTCTTTTCCTATTTTATACCGCACTGTGCGCAGTTCCTTTGAACATTTGGACCAAAACATCATCTATGCTGCCCAAACTTTAGGGATAAAAAACAGTACAATCTTTTATAAAATCATCTTACCTCAATGCAAATCGGGGATTGTGGCAGGATTTATTCTCTCTTTCGCTCGTGGCTTAGGTGAATACGGTGCAACGTCTATGGTTTCTGGTTATATTCCACAAAAAACAGCAACTATCTCAACCACAGTTGCTTTTTACTGGCAAACAGGACAAGAGAAAGAAGCTGTTTTTTGGGTGATTTTCAATTTATGTATTTCTTTTATTGTGATGTGTTTGGTGAATTATTTTGAAAAAAGACAGAAGTAAAGGAGTAATTTCATGTCCATTTACTGCCATTTCACAAAAAAACTAGGAAATTTTCTGTTAGAGGCAAAATTTGAGGGAGGCGAGGAAGTGCTCTCTTTTCTGGGAGCTTCTGGTTCTGGAAAATCAATGATACTTCGTTGCATTGCAGGTGTAGAAACACCTGATTCAGGTATCATAATAGTCGATGATAAGATCTTGTTTGATCATGATAAAAACATTAACCTACCCATAATACAACGAAAAACAGGGCTATTATTTCAAGATTTCGCTCTATTCCCCACCATGACTGTAAAAGAAAACTTGGAAATAGTTGCAAAATCCAATCAACTAAACAAAGGTGAAGTATCAAACTTATTAAAAACTTATGACTTAGTCCAACAAGAAAACCTATATCCAGCAGATCTTTCAGGGGGACAGAAACAACGTTGTGCGATTGCAAGAATTTTACTGACCAGTCCTGATATTATTTTATTAGATGAGCCCTTTTCATCATTAGATAGTTTTTTAAAACAACGTTTAGAAAAAGAATTGTTCGCTTATTTAAAAAAATACCACAAAACAGTTATTTTTGTTTCCCATAACAGAGAAGAAGTTTATCGACAAAGTCAAAAAGTCTCTGTTATTATAAATGGAAAAACTTCTCCTATGATAGAAAAAAAACAGTTATTCCAATCCCCTGAAACGGTAAACACTGCATTGCTGATAGGTTGCGAAAATATCATTTCTCTGTTAGAGTTTCCAGATATTTTGTCCTTTCTACAGAGTATTCAAGCATTTCAATTAAGTGAAACGCAAAAAAAGTCGGCACACGTTTGCATATTTGCTCAAAACTTTCAGTTTCAAGAAGACGGAAGTGGCGATCACTTTGCGATTGAGCAAAACTTGATTTTTTTCACTTTTCAAGTAGTCGACGTAGTTGAAGGTGCTTTTTCTGTTCATTACACAGTGAAACCAGAAGGTTTTAACTTTCTTTTGGTGGTGGAATTGCATAAATCAATCAATTTGTGCAATTCCAAAGGCGTTTTATCCATTAAGTTAGAAGATGTTCTATTGTTAAAAAAAGAAGATAATTGATATTATGTTACTAGCGATTCTCACTTAGCATAAATCTAAAAGCAGAGAAATAACAGAAGAAGCATCACTATAAAATTTGTAGAAACACGCTAAAGAATTGGATCAAAGCTACCACAAACCTTAAATTTGACGACTATTTTGAACTAAACCGGAGGTTATTATGTTAAAATCTGGACTATATGAGGAAGTAATCAATAAGAAAACAGCCGAACTTTTAGATGAAATTACCCATCAACAAGCGCAAATTCAGTCTATTGACAGAGCAGAAGCCTCGAAAATTCTAGCACAATACATCACCTGTGTGGTAGAGCAAGGATTGGATGTATTGTTGGACCATGGTGGTGATTTATCTGCACAAATTGCCCTGACCAATCGCATTGTCTCCACAATTGTGGAAGATACAGAAGAAATCAGCCTTGATTCTTTCAAAGTTACTGAACCAGGACAGCAATTACTTTCTCTAACTGACAGCAAAAATGCAGCTCTGGCTGTGAATAAAAAAGCAGTATTGCCACGTCCCACTACTTCTATCGCCCAAAGTAGCCTCTTTACTGGCGCCATTCACGAGCCACAAATGTTCAGTGAGTTAAAAAAAGAAATCATCTCTTCTACAGGCATAGATATGCTAGTTTCTTTCATAAAATGGAGTGGTTTAAGACTGATTTTAGATGAACTCGCCACTTTCACACAAAATGGTGGTAATTTACGCATCATCACCACTTCTTATATGGGCGCTACCGATGTGAAAGCGATAGAAGAACTACGTAAACTACCCAACACCATCATAAAAATTAGTTATGATACAAACCGTACTCGACTCCATGCAAAAACTTATGTTTTTTACAGAAATACTGGATTTTCCACTGCTTATGTAGGTTCGTCCAATCTATCAAGCGTTGCAATTTCCAGTGGTTTGGAGTGGAACACCAAAGTAACACAGCGAGATTTACCCGATGTGATGGATAAAATCAAGGCAACCTTTGAGAGTTACTGGAATGCCTCTGAATTTGAGGATTATGGAGAAAAAGACCGAGAAAGGTTGGCCACTGCACTTAGAAAAGAGCGTTATTTTGAGGGGAATCAAGAAAACATCTACCTTTTCGATCTGCTACCCTATGCCTATCAGCAAGAAATCCTAGATCGCCTACAAGCAGAACGAGATGTGCGTGGACAATACCGAAATCTAGTTGTGGCCGCCACTGGGACTGGAAAAACAGTCATTTCTGCCTTCGATTACAAGATTTTTCTAAAAAAAACGCCACAAAGTCCCTGTCGTCTGCTTTTTGTGGCACATCGTGAAGAAATTTTACAACAAAGTCTTCACACCTTTCGTGCTGTGCTGAAAAACCAAAACTTTGGCGCTCTTTCTGTGGGGAATCATCGGCCTGACACCATTGACCATCTCTTCATTTCCATTCAAACCTTCAATTCTCAGGATTTCACAAATAAAACAAGTCCAGAATTTTACGATTACATTGTAGTTGACGAATTTCACCATGCTGCTGCACCAACTTATCAGGCATTGCTCGGACATTATCAACCAAATATTTTATTGGGACTTACTGCAACACCAGAGCGTATGGATGGTGGAGATATTTTAACATATTTCAATCAGCGAATAGCCGCTGAAATACGCTTACCAGAGTCTATTGACCGAAAATTATTGGCTCCTTTTCACTATTTTGGCGTCACTGTCACTGCAGATTTAGAGAGTCTTACTTGGACACGTGGCGGCTATGACCGGACTGAACTGTCAAATTTATACACCATTTCTGGTATGGTTCCACAGCAACGGGCTAGCTTAGTGGTAGCTTCTTAAAAAAATATGTCAGCGACTTAAATGAAGTAAAAGGCTTAGGCTTCTGTGTTTCTGTGGCACATGCCCAATTTATGACGGAACAATTCAATAAAGCTGGGATTTCTTCCATGGTTTTAAGTGGAAATTCCCCAGATGCAGAAAGAAATTCATCCAAAACTCGTTTGATTCAAGGAAAAATTCATTTTATTTTTGTGGTGGATATTTATAATGAAGGGGTGGATATTCCCGAAATCAACACGGTACTATTTTTGCGCCCAACCGAGTCTCTCACTGTGTTTTTACAGCAATTAGGGCGTGGATTACGATTATCAGAAGGAAAAGAATGCCTGACCGTGTTGGATTTCATTGGACAAGCACATAAAAAATATCATTTTGAGGATAAATTTTCCGCCCTACTTTCAAATGCTACTAAAGGAGTACAGCGAGATCTGAAAGATGGTTTTGTTTCTGTGCCTAAAGGTTGTTACATTCAACTAGAAAAGACTGCACGGGAGTATATTTTGAAGAATATCAATGCTTCTTTTGGCACAAAAGCCGGTATAATTTCCCGAATATCCACTTTTTCAGAAGATAGTGGACAGACTTTAACTCTGCAGAACTTTTTAAACTACTATCACTTGGATTCTCGCTCACTCTACCAACTGGGGAGTTTTTCTCGCCTTTGCGTATTAGCAGGAGTCGCAGAGGATTTTCAGGAAGAAGGGGAAGAATTATTCACAAAAGCACTTTTACGCTTCGCAAGTGTGGATTCAAGACGGTTTATTACCTTCATAAAACCCTGTTCACAGAAAATATAAGTACTTTTACAGAAGAAGAAACACGGATGCTACAAATGTTCCACTACACAATCTGGCAGAAACCAACAGCAGACTGCGGATTTTCTTCTCTCTTAGATGGCGTTAATATCCTAAAAAAGCACCTAAAATGCAAAGCGAACTATTAGAATTGCTTGCACACAACTATAATTCCATTGATTTTATAGACCAACCAATGAATTTAGGCTTTCCATGTCCATTGGATCTCCATTGTACCTATTCTCGTGATCAATTACTGGTGGCTTTGGACTTTATGAAACCTTCTACTGTGCGAGAGGGCGTTAAATTTCTCCCCGATAAGAAGATTGATGTATTTTTTGTCACCCTAAACAAATCGGACAAAGACTACTCTCCCACCACCATGTATCATGATTATTCTATTAACGATGTATTATTTCACTGGCAAAGTCAAAGTACTACATCAGAAACCTCGAAGACTGCCTTGCGATACCGAAAACATCGTGAAGATGATCATAAAATTCTACTGTTTATTCGAGAATTCAAAGAAGATAAGCTGAGTAAAACTGCCTCGCCTTATACGTTTTTAGGCACAGCAAATTACATTAGCCACCAAGGTTCTCGTCCCATGAACATCACTTGGAGGCTAGAGCAACCGATTCCATCAAAATTCCTAAAGAAAACAAATAAATTGGTGGTGAATTGATGAAAAAAATCCTAGAAGTAGTAGCTGCACTGATTTGGCAGGATGACAAGTTCCTCATTTGTCAACGACCAGAAGGTAAGGACCTTGCACTCCACTGGGAATTTGTCGGTGGAAAAGTGGAGTCTGGTGAATCACTTGAAGCCGCTTTAACTCGAGAATGCCTGGAAGAATTAGGAATCATTTTGCAAATTGGAGAAATTTTTGGCGAGGTCACCTACACTTATCCTCATGCAGTTGTTCATTTAACCCTTCTAAACGCAAGTATTAAGGAGGGAAAACCAACCTTGCTTGAACATAAAGACATGGCTTGGATTGGGAAAGATGACATTCCAAACTATACTTTTTGTCCGGCAGATGTGACTTTTTTGGAAGAGTTACGAAGCAATCCTTCATTCACTTAGGCAATTCTTACTGAAACTTGAGTAAAAATTCTAATCAAAGTCCAACCATAACAATGATAAAACCAAGTACAAGCAACACAAACGCCCGTGCTACACGGCGAATTATCACTCTTATAACAGTTCTGTTATGTATGTAATCTTGTTTTAACATGCTTCATTCCTTGCGATTTTGCTCCTGATGTCAATAGGTAATCGTTTGAAGTTATCTCTTGATTTTCCCCTGACCTACACCGTGCATACAGCTTTCACCGTACACGGCGTTCCATCACGAAAATTCATCGTGACTTGTGGCTATCCCTCCACCGCTTGTTATCACGGCTTCACAGGTACTGTGCCACTACTTTCACTGATATTAAGCATAGTTATAGATGA
>JAWXUL010000009.1:0-102864 GCA_044432725.1 Eubacteriales bacterium | reverse complement strand
GTATGATTAGTTTGTTCCATAGAGCACCTCTGATTCATGTTTGTTTCGTCACTTACATTATATCATAGATTTGCTCTATGGGATATTTTATTTTGGACACTTAATTATACAACTTACCAAGTTTTTTTGGCACGGAAAAATGCCGTTCAATCTTTCTGTTGTTGAAAGATTGAACGGCATTGATTTATTGTCTAATATTAGAAATATCAGCACCACTGGCAGCAGCTGAAAAGCGAGCACGTGACTTTCTGATTTCTTCACAAGCTTCTGTGACGGCTTCCTCGGTTCTTCTCAGTGCGTCTTCGCAGTAGTCATTGGCAGAACGTCGCAGAGAAAGACTTTCTTCTCTTGCAGTGTGGACAAGTTCTGCTGCTTCTTTTCTGGATTGCAAAAGGACGGTATCCTCTTCCATCAAACGTCGTGCCTCTTTTTCGGCACTTCTTATCTTGGCTTCTGCTTCTCGGTTCGCAGAGGCAAGATATTCTTTTCGTTTGGAGACAAGCTCTCTAGCTTCTGCAATTTCACCAGGTAGTTGGGTTCGAATATCCTCGATCAGATCCAGTATTCTATCACGATCTAGCATACATTGTCTGGTCATCATGGGGACATTTTTTGCCTCGTCTACCATTTCAAATAATATATCAATCAGTTCTTCCACTCTGGTTGCCATACTTGTTACATCCTTTCCCTTAGAGGTTGCCTTGTTGCATTTTAAGGCTGACATCTTGGAGTATTTCGTCAGGTACAAATTCTTTTAAGTCTGCGCCATAACGTGCCATTTCTTTCACGATGGTGGAGCTTAAATAAGTGTATTTTTCACTTGAAGCTAAAAACATAGTTTCAAGATCTGGGTTTAGTTTGCGATTGATTACTGCCATCTGCACTTCAGATTCATAGTCTGAAATGGCACGCAGTCCTTTGACCAAGACGGTTGCCTCTCTCTTTTTGGCATAATCAGCCAGAAGTCCAGTAGAGGCGTCCACTTCCACGTTACCAAATCTTTCCACACAGCGAGAAATCAGTTCTACTCGTTCTTCTGGTAAAAAAATTCCATTTTTAGAGGAGTTGTACATGACGCAAACAACCAAACGATCAAAGCAATGGGATGCACGGCGAATGATGTTTAAGTGACCCAGAGTAATGGGGTCAAAACTGCCTGGATAGATTGCTAAAGTCATGGAAATCTCCTCCTAAACTGGTTAAATTTCTTTTTGTTTTAAAAAAGTGCTTAATTTTATTTTCCCATAGCAATAAGTTTTCCCTAAGGTATAGGGTGCAGATAATTGGGGTGGTTCCCAGTCTATGGGACTCTCTGATACTATTATACCATGATTTCGTAAAATGTCAAACCTTTCAATGGATAAAAGTGATTTTTCTAACAAATCAGTTTCATAGGGTGGGTCAAGTAAAATCACATCATATTTTTCAGGTCCACAAGTAGAAAGAAAGGACAGGGCATCACGGGAGATGACTTCGGGAGAAAATCCAGTGATTTCAATGTTTTCTCTCAAAAGTTTCTGCGCCTCTTTGCTACTTTCCACGAAAGTGGTCCCAGCAGCACCACGAGAAAGACATTCAAGCCCTAGTTGTCCTGTGCCAGCAAATAGATCCAGTACTTGTCGCCCTGGGATTTCAAATTGGATAATATTAAATAAACTTTCTTTCACCCGATCGGTGGTGGGGCGAATATTGCTACCTTGGGGTTGCTTTAGTCGTTTGCCACGGGCTGTTCCAGTGATAATTCTCATATTTATTCTCCATTACTGCTACGCTCGTTCAGGTCTTTTTCCGAGCTGTGATTTTCCTTTTGGAAATACTCATAAATTTCTTTGGCTACTTTTTGGGGGACATGGGCTTCTAGTTGTTCCACAGTGGCAGACCTGATTTTTTTCACGCTACCAAATTCTTTCAGTAGAAGGGCTCTTCTGCTTTTTCCAACGCCAGTGATATTGTCTAAAAGACTGCCTTGCACGGATTTTGATCTTTGTTGTCGGTGGAAAGTGATGGCAACTCGGTGGGTTTCTTCTTGTATTTGACCAATCAGAGCGAAAATACTGGGATGTTGTGTCAAGCCTATTTCATCTCCAGAGTGACAGACCAAGGCACGGGTTCGGTGTCGATTGTCTTTCACCATGCCAAAAACAGGAATGTTCAATTTTTTTTCTTTTAATACTTCTTGGGCTATGTGTAAATGACCAATGCCTCCATCCATCAGGAGTAAGTCAGGAGGCTCTGCAAATGCCGTGTCTCCTTCTTCCAAGCGATGGAAGCGTCGTTGTAGCACCTGTGACATGGCAGCGTAGTCATCAGGGCCTGACATATTTTGTAGTTTGAATTTTCGATAAGCAGAGGGCTTTTTCTTGCCATCTTGATACACCACCATCGATGCCACAATGTCAGCATCACCTTGGTTTGAAATGTCATAGGATTCGATGCGCCGTGGGGGGGAGGGCAAGCCAAGGATTTTTCCCAAAAGAGAAAGATTTTTTTGTTCTTTTTCTTCTTTTGTGGTGATACGCTCCAGTTCTTCCTTGGCATTTTTTTGGGCAAGTTGAAGGATTTCTACTTTGGCACCTCGTTGAGGGGTGAGGAAAGTGATTTTGTGTCCCACTTGTTGGGAAAACATTCTTTCTAAAGAATCTTCATAAGCAATGTCGCAAGGGAGGAGGATTTCTTTTGGCATTTCGCTTCTCACACCATAATATTCACGGAGGAGCGCAGGGATACTTTCTTCCTCTTCTTCCAAGGGGGTGGAGATAATTTCCAAATCTTTTTCCAAAAGTTCCCCTTGATAGTAATGAAGAACCACAAAAGCCGATTTATTGATGGCAGAAGCAAAGCCAATGACATCGGTGTCAGAGAGGCAGGACGCCACCACTTTTTGGCGAGTAGAGAGAAGCTTGATGGATTGGAGTCGATCTCTCAAGGCGGCTGCCTCTTCAAAGCGCAGTGCCTCTGCGGCTTCTTCCATTTGGGTAGAGAGACGTTTTTCCAATTCTTTTTCTTTTCCTTCTAGCAAGGAGACAGCTTGGGTGATTGCCTCTTGGTGGAGGGCTATGCCTGTTTGATGACGGCAGTGTCCACTGCATTTTCCCATATGGTGATTGAGACAGGGACGTTCTTTTCCGATATCTCGTGGGAATTTACGAGAGCAAGAGGGCAAGCCAAGGGCTGTTTGTAGTGCGTGAATGATGGCTTGGGTGTTGTGTCGTGAGCCATAGGGGCCGAAATATTTCGCTTGTGCGGCAGTTTCTTTTCCAATATGGGACACAAGAGAAAATTTTGGATATGCTTCCCCGATAGACAGGCGAATATAGGGGTAGCCTTTGCTGTCTTTTAAGAGGATGTTATATTTAGGCTGGTGTCGTTTAATCAGAGAGGATTCCAGTACCAGTGCTTCGAATTCAGTCCCCAAAACAATGACTTGAAAATCAGCGATTTGAGAGACCAAAGCTCTGGTTTTTACTTCGTCCTGTCCTTTTGTCTGAAAATATTGGCTGACTCTGTTTCGCAAGGATTTGGCTTTTCCCACATAGATGACTTTTTCTTTGCTGTCAAGCATTAAATAGACACCAGGTAAGCGAGGCAAGCTGTGTGCCTTGTCACGAAGCTGTTCCACGATTCCACCCTCCAAAGTAACTCATTAAAAAAAGATATCTGCTATATCCTCTGTACTTCTCTTTCTCCTGTGAGATCATCACTGTTTTCACTGAAAAAGGGAAGAAATTCTTATAAATGAAAACATAAGAGGTCTCTTGCGTTTTTCAGTCATTACATAGTAAAAAAGCACCGTACAAAATACAGTGCTTTTTTATACTCATTCCATCTAAAAACAAATTGTCCCTGTATTCCTTGTCGTCCCTTGGAATCCACCAAGGATTCAGGGCCAGACGCCCTAGCAAGTGCAAAGAGAGACGATTATTTTATTGCTTATTTTAAATCGTAAGAGTATAAGCTTATTCAGAGAAATCAGAAGAAATCATTTTTTGCAAAGCTTCCACAGCTTCTTTTTCGTCAGCACCGTCAGCAATGATTGTGATTTCTGTTCCTTTTACAATACCAAGGGAAAGAACCCCTAGTAAACTTTTTGCGTTTACTTTTCGTTCATCACGTTCCACCCAAATAGCGCTTTTGAATTCATTTGCCTTTTGAATGAAAAAAGTTGCAGGTCTTGCGTGCAAACCCACTTGGTTGTTTACGATTGCGTCTTGACTATACATAATTGTATCCCTCCATCATTTGAAATTTACTTTTCCATATGTTCCAGAAAAGAAAAAATTTGCGTATTTATAGTATAACGAAAATTCATGGAAAGGTCAAGTGTAATATTACCAAAGAAATAAGCGTTTTCTAGGGAGTTTTTTGTCAATTCTTCCAAATTAAACAAGTTACTCCTTATCGTCCATACAAGTAAGAAGCCACCCATTTTCGATCTGTGGCATTCCATGTCCACATTTTGTAGTCATCAGGGCTTGCTTCCCCTTCTGTGGAGCCATAGGCACGAGGAGCCACCACACGGGTGGTCAGGGCTTTCCATTGGGATTCCCAATAGCCATCGCCTGTTTTGGGGTTTACATAATAGGTTTCACCATTATAGTGGCTTCCACCACCAGACCAACCATCTGCCACTGTGCCGAAAGCAGAGTTTGTGTTGATGCCCAAATCCAAGGCAACACCGGCAATATAAGGGACAGCCATACCGTTGACTGTGGCAAGGGAGGGGTGGGCGATTACGGTGGTTCCCCCAACAGTGTCACCCACTTTGGCGATGGGGCGATCGCTGTCGCTTTGGCTATAGCTTAAATTATCTCTTGATTTTGTGTAAGTGATGTCCAAGCGATTCATATCGCTTAAAGCGTTGGGGTCAGGGTCAAAGGTGACAGTAGGTCGATAGGAGGAATCTGCCATGTTTAACAAAACCACCACACATTCTGCACGATTTGCCGTGCTTTGTGGGCTATAACTGCCATCGGCATTTCCTTTGACAATCCCTAGACTATAGGCAGCTAAGACGTTTTCTTGATAAGCACTGCTTATGCTACTGTAATCAGTGATACTGGTTTTGTTCACCAGTTGACTGGGGGATTCTCCTAATTTAGCCAAAGCTTCGACCATGATGTATGCCATTTCTTGCCGTGTTATTTTTTCGTCCATGTATTGTTCCCGAAAGGTGAGGGGGAGGATTCCGTCTTTGGACGCTGTTTCGTAATAGCCAGAGTACCAGTTGGTGCCTGGTTCAAATTCAGCCGAGGGATAGAGTTGCCGTACCACAGCCACAATAAATTCTGAACGTGGCATTGTTGTGTTGGGAGAGAAAGTGGTTTCGCTGGTGCCAGAGATGAGACCCATGGCAAAGAGGGCTGAGATTTGTGCCTCTGCCCAGTGGTTTTCCACATCTGCAAAGACTCCTGTGTATTCACTGCCTTCTGGGGTGCCAGTGTTGGCATCTTCATAGGGGTCAATGTAATTGACTGCAGAAAGGGGAAGGGATAGGGCAAGGGTCAAGGGAATCCATAACAATTTTTTCATATGATACCCTCTCTTAAACTAGTTCAAAAGGAACTTGCTCTTCTTTGGCGATGGTTTCAGCCACAGAATCGGGTTCGCCATAGATGGTCAGATTATGGCAAGTGTGGAAAATCCCTAAGCTGCCTTCTTCTCCTGATTCTTCAATGAGGGTGACAGTGGAAGGAATCACCATTTTGGTCAGTGCTGTACAGCCAGAAATCACCCCTTCTTCTAGGGTTGTAATCCCAGTGGGAATGATAAGCTCTACTAAGGATTCGCTGGATTTAAACACGTGAGAGCCTAGGTGCTCTAAGCGAGAGGGGAGATTGATTTCACGGAGTTTTCGGCAAAAGCTGAAAGCAGCAGTATCAATTTTAATGACAGAGGAGGGGAGCTGTACTTTGGTTAAGGAGGTGCAGAGGAAAAACGCACATTCTCCAATGACGGAGAGTCCTTCTGGGAAGGAGATTTTTTCCAGTCCACGGCTTTCGATGAATGCCTCTTCTCCAATGTGGGTGATGCCTTGAGAGAGATGGATTTCCTTTGCATCACATTCTTGAAAAGCTTTTTTGCCGATTTTTGTAATGCCAGAAGGTAGGATGACAGTTTTGATGCCTTTTCCTGTGTATCGTTCCAGCACACCGTCACGGATTTTAAAGAATTTTGGATTTGTGGCATTGGTGACAGAGATGAATTCGTTTTCAACTTTGGTGCCACACATATTGCAAAAAACATTATCTACGTCCAGATGGGCTTGACATTTTTTGCATTTCAGAAGATGTTTTTCTCCACAATACTTGCAGTAAAAAGAGCCTTGTGGGTTTTCTTTGTTACAATGTAAACAGGTCATAATGAGTTTCCTCCATAAATTTTTTCTAAGTGGGTTATTAAATCCCCTAGGACGCCTTCTTCCCAAGGGCAAAGGATTTGTGGCTTTGTTGCCAGCACAATCTCGGCTGAGGACGAGGGGGCAAAGGGGATTTTGGCAAGGGCGAGCATGGAAAGGTCGTTTTCGTTGTCCCCTACACAGTAAATGTGTTCTGGGGCAATGTTATGGGCAGTGGCAAGGTCTTTCACCGCTGTGCCTTTGCAAACGCCTTTTGCTGTGATTTCTAAGTAACGAGGGTTGGAAAAAATCGCTTCATAGTGGTTTTCCCGAAGGGAGAGCAGTCGCTCACGTGCTGTTTGGAGTATGTTTCTTTCTTGCTGTATCAGCACTTTGACCCATGGGCTTGGCATATCTTCTATGGTTGATTTGGTATAAGTTTCCCCCACTAGTTTCATATGTGCATCGGTGATTTCATTGGGGTTGTGGGCATAGATTGCCTCGCCGTAATAGGCTTCGAAGGCAAGGGAAGGCATTTCTTGGCAGAGGGTTCTCATGTCTTCTTTGGCTGTTTCTGGCAACTGGGTGAGAGAGAGAAGGCGATTTTCAGAGAAGTCATAGACAGAGGCACCATTGGAAAGGATGGTGGGGAGGTTTGTGGGAATCAACTGATGATGGGGGGCGAAGGTAACATAAGTTCTCCCTGTGGCAATGGCAAAGAGCCCGCCTTCTGCCATGAAGTGCTGAGCCGCAGCCACATTTCTGGGGGGCATACCAATGTTTGGTCCAAAGACTGTGCCATCGAAATCACTGGCGATCATCACGCCAGAAAAGATACCTTTTTGATTCAGCTTTCTCACCTCCTTTTGATTCTGGGACGATACTTCGTAAGAGTTTATTTTAGAAAAGGGAGCTTTCGCTCCCTTCATTTTTACTGTGTTATTTTTTCAGATGTTGGATGTCTTCCCCTAAGAAATAGGATTTCATTGACTTTTGCAACAAGAATGTCATCAGAAGACAAAGAATCGTTGATGGAAGCATATAGCCTCCGTTGTACACAAGGGAATAGAAATAGGGGTTTGTAAAATCTTCGGGCATATAGGATTTCCAAATGGTTGCACCAGCCACAAAGTGAATGAGGAAGCGACCAAAAGCACCTAGGAAAAATCCAGCATAAAGGGAGAAGGTACCTAATTTAGCCTGTAGTTTCTTTCCAGAAAATAAGCCAGCCAAACCCAAAGGGGTGAAGGCAAGAAGGTAATCCATTAGCATGGACTGCCATCCCCAAGCATAGGCACCATCGAAAATCAGTTGAAGGAGTCCATAGGTGAAGCCCACCAGAATCCCTGATTTCACACCCCAACGATAGGCGAAAAATAGGATGGGGAACATCCCCAAGGTGATGGAACCGCCATAAGGTGCCTCGTAAAATTTGATGTAGGATAGAACCTGTGCCAAAGCCACCATAATCGCCCCTTCGCAAAGGCAACGGGTGGCAGCAGGACCTCTGCCTCCTGCTCCATTTCCAGAAGAAATGGGGGTTTCTTGTTGTGTTTCTGCCATGTTATTGTACTCCTTTTAAATAATTTTACCATTTCCACACAATCGTTCAGAATGGTAACAGCTTCAAAAGAGCACAAAAATATTGCAACACTTCCTCCGTCGGCATTATCCGAATCAGGTGTTAAGGTGACAAAAAGTGGCGTTTACACTTTTTTCTCAGCCGAGCTTTTGCACTCAGCGCCCCTGTGTTATTTCGTTTTCATTGGGAGGAATGGCCATTTTTATTTTAGCACAGGAAAAAAATTTTGTCAAGAGTACAAATTTTCTCCGTGAATTACAGTTAAGGAGTGGCGATGGTTTACCACACGATGGTCATGGCCTGTGCCACCATATTCCCCGTCGATGGTCCAAGCCAAAGGAATGGTACAGTGGAAGCTTAATTCTTTGGCACGAAAGGTGAGAACAGAGCTGTCTTCAATGGGGATTTTCCACAAAAAGGATTGGAGAGCTGCAAAGATGGCATGAAAGCCGTCGGCTTTTCGGATGAGTAGCACTTCAAATTCTCCATCATCCAGAAAGACAGTGTCTTCTGATAGGGCTGTCAATCCTCCCACGGTATAGCTGTTACAGACCATACCGTAGAAAAAGTCATCTTCGATTTCCTTCCCGTCGTAGCAGACTTTGATGTGATAGGGGGTGATAGAGGGGAGAGAGACCATGCCACCCATCACATAGGCAAGGCTGCCGAACATATTTTTCCAGTCTTGGCTTACTTCATACGAGACAGCTGAAAAAGCACCGAAAGCGGCAACATATAAAAAGGGCTGTCCATTGAGAGAGCCAGAATCTTGTTTTAAAGGGATGCCTGTGGCTGCGATTTTGGCAGCGTTTAGGGGGTCTTTGGGGAGGTGTAGGGTGTTGGCACTGTCATTGGTAGAGCCAAAAGGGATATAGGCAAGGGGGGGAGGGGATTCCAGAGAGAGGAGCCCTTCGGCGATTTCGCTGAGGGTACCATCTCCACCGGCACAGACAATTCTGGCAAACTTGCTCCCAAGCTCGGTGACAATTTTTTTGCCATCCCCTTTTTTTCTGGTGGGCCAGCAAGAGCAAAGCCAATGATGGGCTGTGAATATTTGGATGATTTCGTTGAGATGTCCAGCGATTGCTCCTTTTCCAGCGTTTGGATTATAAATGAGTAAGAGTGGTTTCATCGTCTCCTCCTTCCTTTGCTCTAGATTAAATACTCTAGTAGTATACTGTAGAAAAAAAATAAAAGCAAGCCTTTTTTGCTATCTTACAAAATGTACTTGAAAAAAACAAGGAAATGTCATATACTATGATTATTGAATGAAAGGTTGAGGAACTTATGGAGAAAAAAATTCTCATTACTGGCGCCAGTGGAGAGATTGGTCGAGCCATTGCCTTGGAACAAGGGAAAGAAGGGTATCACCTTGCCTGTTGCTATCATCGCCATCAGGGGAAGGCACAGGCACTTCAGGCGGAAATCCGTGCCTTTGGTGGAGTATGTGAAATTTTTTCAGGCGATCTTGCCAGTCACTCCGAAACCACAGAGATGACCCAGAAAATCCTGAGAGATTTTGGTACCCCTGATGGCATCGTGTTAAATGCTGGGATTTCTCATTTCTCTTTGTTTCAAGACACCACACCAGAGGCATGGGAAAGGGTGATGGACGTGAATCTTCACAGTTTTTATAGTTTATTAAAGGTAGCCCTTCCCTCTATGATTTCCAGACAAAGGGGGAATATTGTCACCATCTCTTCTATTTGGGGACAAGTGGGGGCATCTTGCGAGGTGGCTTATGCAACCTCGAAAGCAGGGGTGATTGGGCTGACCAAAGCCCTTGCTGTGGAACTGGCTCCCTCTGGATTACGGGTGAATGCCGTTGCCCCAGGGATGATAGAGACAGAAATGAACGGAATGCTAAGCGAGGAGGAAAAACAATGTTTCATAGAAAAAATTCCTCTGGGCAGAGTGGGTACCGTGGAGGAAGTGGCTCAGGTGGTTTCTTTTCTGCTCTCGGAAAAATCAAGCTATCTCACAGGTCAGGTGTTAGCCGTCAACGGGGGGCAAGTAGTCTAGGTGATCGCATTCTTGGCTTTTTCACCAGAAGGAAAATGAAAAATTACAAAGCCAGAGGGCATAAAGTGTTTGCCAGCAAGAAAAATCCCTTTCGAATCAAGAAACCAAATTATGAGGGACATTCAGGGAAACGGAAGCAAAAGTCTTTTGTTTTTTTGCAAGCAGCCACGGGGAATTATCGGTCAGGTAAAAAAGGGAAACTATACCGAACTCAGCCAAAGGCTGTGGCAAGTAGTGCTTATCGTTCTGGGAATCAGGGAAAAAAATATAAATTTAAGGTAAGTACCAGTCCAGAAAAAAACTATCGTTCCAGTGGAAAAGCAAGAAAGCACAAGATGAAGAAACAAATCCTTGCACAAAATAATTATCGCTCGGGACATCAAGGAAAGCGAAATCGCAGCAAGGTGAAGGTGAGTCCTGAAAAGAACTATCGCTCGGGACATCAGGGAAAGCGAAACCGTAGCAAGGTAAGAATGAGCCCTGAAAAAAACTATCGCTCTGGTTCCACCATAGGGAAGCACAAGGTAAAGCAAAAAATTCAGCCCAAAGAAAATTATCGCTCTGGCAATCTAGGAAAGAAATATCGCACCAAGGTGATGCCAAGCCAAGGGAAGAACTATCGCTCTGGCAATACCATCAGAAAGCACAAAGTAAAACAAAAGATTCTGGCACAAGAAAATTATCGTTCTGGTAATTTAGGAAAGAAATATCGCACCAAGGTGATGCCAAGCCAAGGGAAGAACTATCGTTCTGGCAACACCATCAGAAAACACAAAGTGAAGCAACAAATTCTGGCACAAGAAAATTATCGTGCTGGTAATTTGGGGAAGAAGCATCGTGGATTCAGACCGACAGCCCCTCATGTGGCTTATAGTGGTAGTAAGGGAAAGAAAAAACATGGCCAGCTTTCTGTGAAGCCCAGTACAAATTATAGTGGTGGTGGGAAGAAAAAAGGCGTTTCTGTGCGAGTGGACCGAGGGACACCCTATCGTCGAGGAGGGGCTGTCCATCGGTATAAGGTGAAAAACATCAGCAAAGAAAAGCCAGTACCCAGAAAGCGGAATGCTACTGCGGCACGGATTCATGACCTTGCTTATTTGAAGAAAAACACCAAAGGAAAAAAGCGAAAACAACGCAAACCAGGGGAAGAACACTTTACCTTTAATCAATTCCTTCGTCTTTTGATTTTAATTTTGTCGATTTTAGTCGCCATTGCTTTGACAATTTTAGCGCTGACAGTGGACCAATGGCGAGGGTGAGACAAGGGCAGAGGGAGCAGAGAAGAGAGGGGTGGATAGACCCTTGTGATAAAACAACAAATTTTTCCAAAAAATGCAATAAAAATTTTTTAACAAATTGTAAATTTTTCTCTTGCTTTTTTGTCATAAAAAGGGTATAATTTATTTTAGCGTTTTAACCTTTTTTATCCTTGCACGACTCGTGGAAGACCTAGGAACAGGAAAGCTAGAAATCGGAAAGGCGGTGAACCAATCATGGCATTAGAAGAAATCAAAAAAGTTGCCCAAGCAGAAGCGACCCATAAAGCTGACAAAGAAGCAGCAATGGCAAAGGGGCAAGAAGAAATCGCAAAGGCAAAGGAAGAAGCTGCAGCGAAAATTGCAAAAGCTAAGTCAGAAGCTCAGGAGCAAGTCCGGACTCAGCTTCAAGGGGCAGAGGCAGAAGGCAAGACGGCTGCGCAAACTACTTTGAACCAAGCGAAGTCACGTTGTGACTCCCAAAGACAGTCAGCAGGGGACAAATTGACCCAGGCGGCAAATCTTATCACGGAAAGGGTTGTGAACAGTCAATGGCAATCGTAAAGATGAAGCATCTTCACCTTTTGGGCATTCAAGAGGAACGAGAAGATCTTCTCCAAAAACTGCAACGTTTGGGCACTGTAGAAGTTTCCAACGTTGACAAAACAGACCTGCCTTCCCTCTCTCAACCTGACAGCGCTGCTTTAGATGAGTACAAAAGTTGTTATCAGGCAGGAGAACAGGCACTGGAAATTTTACAAGGCTATAGCAAACCCAATGGACCTATGTTCAAACCACGCCCTGTGATTTCCGAAAAAGATCTTTTTGCTGAAAGTGAACGAATCAAAGGATGGGAGACCATCACTCAAATCACCGAAGCAAAAGGGGAAATTTCTACGCTAGAGGGCGAAAAAACAGCCCTACTGCAAAAGAAAGACAGCCTTCTTCCTTGGGAAAAGATTGATTTACCCTTGGAAACAGAGTCAACTTCTGGGATTTCAGTCCAATTTGGGGTGTTGCCCAGTGGGACAGATGTAAAAGCCTTAGGCGGAAAACTCTCTGTCACCACAGATTTGGCTGAATTGACAGAAGCTTCTGAAGGAAAAGACGGGGTTTATGCTCTTTTGACTTGCTATACTCCTCAATTTGCAGAAGCTTTGGAACTGTTAAAAGTTTCTGGATGGTCTCGGGTGAATTTCCGTGGTGCAGAAGGTACAGCGAAGGAAAACATCAAAGGCATCGAAGAACGTTTATCAGACATCGAAAAGCGTTCTGTGCAAAAAGCAGAATCTTTGACAAGAATGGGAGAGTTTCGCCCCAATATTCAAAAATATTTGGATGGAACCCAGCAACTGATTGTCAAAGAAGAAGCGAAAACACGTTTGCTTGATACAGACTCCACATTTTACTTAGATGGTTGGGTGGTTGCAGATAAATTGGGAGAACTGGAATCCATGCTCTCTGGCTTCACTGTGGCATTTGAAACAGCGGACCCAACAGAAGATGAGATTCCTGTGGTGCCTGTGAAGCTACAAAACGGCAAGCTATCACGTTCTTTGTCTATTGTCACCGAGATGTATTCCTTGCCTGCTTATAATGGTGTGGATCCAAATCCATTGATGGCACCATTTTTCATCTTCTTCTATGGAATGATGATGGCAGACATGGGTTATGGCTTATTGATGATTTTTGCAACACAATATGTGTTGTCCAAAGCAAAACCAAAGGGTGGCATGCGTGATTTCTGCGAACTGTTCCGTATGGCTGGGTACAGCACCTTTGTTTGGGGTGTGTTGACAGCTGGTTTCTTCGGAAATTTTGTGGAAAACTTCCTTTTGATTTTAAATCCAAGCAGCACATTTACTTGGTTCTGGCCTGCAGTGATTGATCCTATGTCTCAAAGCATCGAGATTTTGATCGCAGCCATGGGCTTTGGTGCTGTACATCTGCTCACTGGTATGGTGATTTCTTTTGTGAAAAAGACCAAAGACGGTAAGTTAAAAGATGCAATTATGGATGAAGGCTCTTGGTGGCTTTTGTTCATCGGTGGCGCTTTGGGTGTTCTGGGCAGCGGATGGTATGTCTGTTATGCAGGTGTGGCAGCACTGGTTTTGACCCAAGGTCGTGCCAACAAAGGGATTGGCAAAATCGTAGGTGGTGTGGCAAGTCTTTATGATATCACCGGCTATTTTGGCGATATTCTTTCTTATGCACGTTTGATGGCATTGATGCTGGCAGGTTCAGTTATCGCTTCTGTCTTTAATGACCTTGGCATGATTGTGGCAGACGGCATGGGTGGTGGCGCTGTGGGATTGATTCCTTATATCATCATCGCTTTTTTAGGCAATGCTTTGAACTTCTTGTTGAACCTTTTGGGTTGTTTTGTCCATACTTTGCGTTTGCAATGTTTGGAATTCTTCGGAAAATTTTACATGGATGGTGGACGTGCCTTCCAGCCTTTGAACATGGACACAAAATACGTGGATATTTCTGGGCAAAACTAATTCCCCGTGGGACAATGACAGAACATTACCGTAATCAAACGGTTTTGTAAAATTTTATTTACATTTATTTTAGGAGGAAATTAACATGGAAATTATGGGATTAGGGTTCTTGGAACAATTTGGTGGTTTGGCGTTGGCACTTTTTGGTGCAGGTCTTGCTGCTGTGCTGAGCGGTATCGGCTCTGCAAAAGGTACAGGTCTTGCTGGTGAAGCAGGAACAGGCTTACTTTGCGAAGAACCAGAAAAATTCGGTAAAATCTTGATTTTGCAAGTGCTTCCTGGTACACAAGGTCTTTATGGACTGGTTATTTGGTTCGTGGCAGTGAATGGTATGGGTCTTTTGGCTGGAACAGCTGGCGATATGTCTGTGGCTGTTGGTTGTCAATATTTTGCAGCTTGTATGCCTATGGCTTTGGGTGGATTGTTCTCTGCGATTGCACAAGGTCGTGTGGCAGCTGGTTCTATCAACGTTCTTGCTAAAAAAGCTGACCACTGGGCAAAAGGAATGGTTCTTTGTATCACAGTGGAATTCTATGCAATTTTGTCCCTTTTGGCTTCCATCATGATGATTAACAGCATTTAATCAATTAAGTATTAAGAAAAGGCGGTGTTAGTCCATGAACGGAATGGAAAAAATAGAGGCTCGCATTGCAGCAGATGCGAAAGCTGAAATTGCACAAATCGAAGCTGATACCAAAAAAGAAGTAGATGCAATTTTGGAAAGTGCAGAAGCTGAAGCCAAAGCCTTGTCAGAAGACATTCTGGAAAAAGGCAAAATCCAAGTGGCAGAGAGAAAAGATCGTCTTGCCTCTTCTGCTGAAATGGAAGGAAAGAAAATGGAGCTTGCCATGAAGCAAGATCTGATTTCTGAAGCTTTTGAAAAAGCATTAGAAGATTTGACCAGTCGCCCACAAGGGGAGTATATCGACTTGCTTGTCAGTCTTGCCATTGCTTGTGTGTCCAGTGGGACAGAATCCCTTGTTTTCTCTGTGAAAGACAAAGAAAGCGTAGGGAAAGAGGTTGTATCAAAGGTGAATGCAGCACTGAAAGGTGGCAATGCCCCTGAACTTCCTCCTGTGATCACTGACTCTAAAGCAGGACCTTTCTTAGAAAAGGTTCTGAAAACTGTGACAGCTGTTATGAACGCTGGCTCAGATGGTGGTGTGAGTTTATCTGAAGAAACTCGCCCACTGAAAGGTGGATTTATCATGCTTGACGGCGACGTAGAAATCAACTGTGATTTTGACACTTTGGTCCGCTTGCAACGGAACGAATTAGAACTGGAAGTAGCAGGCTTGCTCTTTTCCTAAGTTCACAACTAATATGTAAGGGAGGGAATCTATCTTGTCCCACCGAAAGGATACGGACTATTTGTCCATTTCGACACGCATTCGTGCCATGGAAAATCGTATGCTAAACGCAGACAAAATGAATCGCTTAATCGATGCAAAAGATCACGAAGAAGCGGCTAAAATCTTGTCAGAGTGTGGCTATGGCACATTGACGGCAAATACAGGCTCGGCATTGGAACAGTTATTGGCAAAAAGTCGTGGGGAAACCATGGCTGACATGGCAAGCTCTGTGCCTGAGCCTTCGTTGGTGGCGATTTTTCAGCTGAAATATGACTATCACAATGTGAAAGTTGTGTTAAAGGCATTGGCACAAAACCTTTCACCAGAGTCTCTTTTACTCTCTGGTGGTACCATTGATCCAAGCAAAATCTTGGATTGTGGTAGAAAAGGGGATTATCGGGAACTGGGTGATATCCTAGGTAAACTCGGAAACGAAGCCAAAGAGTTGCTTGCCACAACAAGCGACCCACAACTGGCTGATTTTCTGCTAGACCAAGGGTATTTCCAAGAAATGATTGTCCTTGCAAAAGAAACAGGCAGTGACTTTATCGTGGGCTATGTGCAAACCATGATTGACATTGCAAACTTACGTTCTGTGGTTCGTGCAGCTCGTCTGGAGAAGGAGCAAGATTTCTTGAAACTTGCTTTGGTAGAAGGTGGAAAAGTGTCTACTTATGCCATCTTGCACAATCAAGATTTTGTGAATCTGTTCCAAGGCGGAGGCTTGTCTGTTGCTGCTGTTGCAGGTGGCAAAGTGGCAAGTGCTGAGGGCGGAGCACTAACAGAATTTGAACTTCTTTGCGACAATGCTTTGACAGCTTATTTGGGCAACGCAAGACGCATTCCCTTTGGGGAAGGCCCTGTGATTGCTTATCTGGCTGCAAAAGAAAACGAAATCACAGCAATTCGTAGTATTATGTCTGGACGTATGGCAGGCCTAGACGGAGATATCTTGCGTTCTCGTCTCCGTGCAGTAGAATAGGGGGCAGCGTATGTTATACAAAATTGCGGCTTTAGGAGATAAAGACAGCGTGCTGGGCTTTAAAGCTTTGGGCTTGGATGTAGTTCCTGTGGACTCTGTAGACGAAGCACGGACGAACCTCCATCGCATGGCGAAAGAAGACTATGCAGTGATTTATCTGACTGAGCAACTAGCAGTTGAGATGGAAGCTGAACTGACTAGATATAAAGACTCTTTGACACCAGCAATCATTTTGATTCCTGGGAAAGAGGGTACTTTGGGCATTGGCATGACAAAAATCACTGAAAACGTGATTCGTGCTGTTGGTGCTGACATTTAATAAAAAAACTTTAGGAGGTAACAAAGCCTATGGGTAAGATCTTAAAGGTTTCAGGCCCTCTGGTGGTAGCCACTGGACTCGCTGAAGCAAATATGGCTGACGTGGTGCGTGTGGGTGAACAACGTCTAATTGGTGAAATTCTCACCATGAACGGAGACTCTGCTGCCATTCAGGTCTATGAAGAAACCTCAGGTCTTGGGCCTGGAGCAGACGTGGAAACCACTGGGGTTCCTTTGTCTGTGGAACTAGGTCCTGGTTTAATTGAGAATATCTATGACGGGATTCAACGTCCCCTAGAAGAGATTGTAAAGAAAACAGGGGGCAACAGCTTGCCTCGTGGTGTGGAAGTACCTGCACTTGATCGTGATAAAAAATGGGATTTCAAAGCAGTGGTCAAAGCTGGTGACAAAGTCATCGGTGGTGACATTGTGGGAACAGTCCAAGAGACAAATTCTATTGTGCACAAAGTCATGGTTCCACCTAAATTGTCCGGTACCATTGTTTCTGTGGAAAGTGGATCATTCACAGTGGTTGACACTGTTTATGTTCTGGAAGCAGAAGATGGCACAAAACATGAACTGCCTATGATGCAATCATGGCCTGTTCGTGTGGGTCGTCCTATCAAACAAAAATTCAAACCAGAAATTCCTTTGTCTTCTGGACAAAGAATCGTGGATACTTTCTTCCCCGTGGCAAAAGGTGGTACTGCGGCTATTCCTGGACCTTTCGGTGCTGGTAAAACAGTTATGCAACATGCTCTTGCAAAATGGTCTGACGTGGATCTTGTTATCTATATCGGCTGTGGTGAGCGTGGAAACGAAATGACAGACGTTTTGCGTGAATTCCCTGAACTTCAAGATCCAAGAACAGGCGAAACTTTGATGAAACGTACTGTTTTGATCGCAAATACATCTGATATGCCTGTGGCAGCTCGTGAAGCTTCTATTTATACAGGTATCACCATTGCAGAGTATTTCCGTGACATGGGTTATGCCGTTGCGGTTATCGCTGACTCCACTTCTCGTTGGGCAGAAGCATTGCGTGAAATGTCAGGTCGTTTGGAAGAGATGCCTGGTGAAGAAGGTTACCCTGCTTACCTGAGTTCTCGTATGTCACAATTCTATGAACGTGCTGGCTCCATTGCTTGTATTGGTAGTGATGACCGTCGTGGTAGCTTGACTGCTGTCGGGGCTGTTTCACCTCCAGGGGGTGACTTGTCTGAACCTGTTTCACAAGCAACTATGCGTATCGTGAAAGTGTTCTGGTCATTGGATGCTTCTCTTGCTTATCGTCGTCACTTCCCAGCCATTAACTGGTTGAATTCCTATTCTTTGTATGTGGATTCTCTCACTCCTTGGTATGATGAAAATCTGGGTGAAGATTTCATGAAGAATCGTGAATGGGCAATGGCAATGCTTCAAGAAGAAGCCAGCTTGAACGAAATCGTTCAGTTGGTTGGTAAGGATTCTTTGGATGCCAAGGATCAAATTACCTTGGAAGTGGCTAAAATGCTACGTGAAGACTTCTTGCAACAAAACTCCTTCATGGACACTGACGCTTTCTCAGAGCATAATCGTCAAGACCAAATGATGAAGATGATTTTGAAATATGATGGCTTGTGCCGTGCTGCTGCTGACCGTGGTGCTGATATCAATGAATTGTTCCTAATCGGGGCAAGAGAAGGTATCGGTCGTGCTAAGTCTGCTCCTCCTGATAGCTATCCTGAAGTGTATGCTGAATTGAATACACAAATGGAAAAAGAAATCGAGGAAGTTGCTAAGAAAGGTGGGGAAGCTCTGTGATTCGTGAGTACAAAACGATCCAAGAAATCAATGGACCCTTGATGATGGTGAAAAACGTCCAAGGAGTTACCTATGATGAAATGGCTGAAATTCAGCTTCCTGACGGAACACTCCGTCGTGGGAAAGTGTTGGAAGTCAATGGCGATAATGCTGTTGTTCAGCTCTTTGAACCATCTGCTGGAATCAATCTAGCAGAATCAAAAGTCCGTTTCCTTGCACATCCACTGGAACTTGCTGTTTCTGGAGATATGCTTGGTCGAGTCTTTAACGGCATGGGTGTCCCTATCGATGGTGGCCCTGCGATTCTTGCCAAAGAACAACGTGATATCAACGGACTTGCTATGAACCCAGCTGGTCGTG
The DNA here is from genome assembly GCA_044432725.1 of Eubacteriales bacterium. Lineage (GTDB taxonomy): Bacteria > Bacillota > Clostridia > Oscillospirales > Oscillospiraceae > JAWXUK01. The sequence continues at coordinate 84,351 of JAWXUL010000009.1, read as the reverse complement.
ACTTCCCTAACGAATTTATTCAAACAGGGATTTCCACCATTGATGGTTTGAATACTCTAGTCCGTGGACAAAAACTACCTATCTTTTCTGGTTCTGGTTTGCCACACGCAAACTTGGCAGCTCAAATTGCTCGTCAAGCAAAAGTGCTAGAAAAAGAAGGAGAAGGTCCTTCTAACTTCGCCGTTGTCTTTGCTGCGATTGGTATTACCTTTGAAGAATCCGAATTCTTCGTGAATGAATTTACACGTACTGGTGCTATTGACCGTACTGTGCTATTCACAAACTTAGCAAATGACCCTGCTGTGGAACGTATTGCGACTCCTCGTATGGCTTTGACTGCAGCTGAGTATCTTGCTTTCGTGGAAAATATGCACGTGTTGGTCATTATGACTGATATTACAAACTATGCAGAGGCTTTGCGTGAAGTTTCTGCTGCGAAAAAGGAAGTTCCTGGTCGTCGTGGCTATCCTGGTTATTTGTATACTGACCTTGCAACCATGTATGAACGTGCAGGTCGTCAAATCAATCAAGAAGGTTCTATCACCATGATTCCTATCTTGACCATGCCAGAAGATGATAAAACTCACCCAATCCCTGACCTTACTGGGTACATCACAGAAGGACAAATCATTTTGTCTCGTGAGCTTTATCGTAAAGGTGTGAATCCACCTGTTGACGTGTTGCCTTCTCTTTCTCGTTTGAAAGATAAGGGGACTGGTAAAGGGAAAACTCGTGAGGACCATGCTGGTACCATGAACCAACTCTTTGCTGCTTATGCAACAGGGAAAGAAAACAAAGAATTGATGGCAATTTTGGGTGAGGCAGCTTTGTCTCCAACAGATTTGTTGTACGCCAAATTTGCTGATGAATTTGAAAAACGCTATGTCAGCCAAGGGGCTGATGATAACCGTTCTATCTTTGATACCTTGGATCTTGGTTGGGAATTACTTTCCATCCTACCAAAAGCAGAGCTGAAACGGATTTCTGCAGAGCATGTTGAGAAATATTTGCCTAAAAAAGATAGCGAATAGGGGGGATATTCATGGCAGCAACCATAAATCCAACCAGAATGGAGCTCAGCCGTCTGAAAGCTCGGCTGAAAACTTCTGTTCGTGGTCACAAATTGCTCAAAGACAAACGTGACGAATTGATGAAGCAGTTCCTTGAAGTGGTGCGTGAAAACCGTTCCCTTCGGAAACGTGTGGAAGAAGGACTGATGAGAGCCCATGGTTCTTTCACTGTGGCAGCAGCTTTGATGTCACCTGAAATGTTAGAGCAAGCCCTACTTTATCCCAAGCAAGCTGTGGAGCTTGACATGAATTTCCAAAATATCATGTCAGTTAATGTACCAAAATACCAATTCCGTACCAAGAGTGACGATCCTGGGGAGATTTATCCCTATGGTTTTGCTGCTACTTCTGGGGAATTGGACGATGCGGTATCAGCCATGGCACAAGTGTTCCAAGATATGCTACGCCTTGCAGAAATCGAGAAAACTTCTCAGCTATTAGCAGAGGAAATCGAAAAAACAAGACGTCGTGTGAACGCTTTGGAATATGTTAAAATTCCTGAAATGAAAACCAATATCAAGTATATCTCTATGAAATTAGAGGAAAACGACAGAGCCAACATCATTCGCTTGATGAAGGTGAAGGATATGATTTTGAAACAAGCTCAGGAAGAACGTATGAAACAAGACGAAGAAGCACTTGCAAATGCTTAATCAATGCCCCCTTGACCTCGGTCAAGGGGGATTTTAGCTTTATGAGAGGAAATGCTAACTTCTTTTTCATTCATGCTATCTACAAAAAAAAACTGTGTTGCCATTTATGACAACACAGTTTATTATTTTTGTTTTGGATAAATCATATTTTCGTCTTTTAGTTGCTGTAGCACCTCTTGGAGGAAAATTTTACATTGGATTTTCGTCATTTCTAGATTATGGTCTAAATAATTTCCACACATTTCTGCCTTTGCTGCTGGGAGTTCACCTTGGAAATCAGCCATAAATTGATAACAATCTGTCATGATTTGGGCCACATCAGTACTTTCCAGATCACCTTTGAAAATAGCGTACATCCCTGTGCGACAACCCATTGGTCCGATATAAATGGTTTTATCTGCCCAAACCTTGTGCTCTCTGAAGAAAGTAGCCATTAAATGTTCGATGGTGTGCATGATTGCAGTATCAATCACCATTTCTCTGTTGGGTTCTTTCATTCTAATGTCAAAAGTTGTGACGGTTTCTGCGCCGATGTTATCTTTTCGAGAAACATAAATCCCTCTGAGTAAAATATTATGGTCAATGCCAAAACTTGTTACGTCCATTTTATCACCTGTTTCATTGTATTTTTTTTGGAGAAATTTAACTAAGGGGACCACTAAAAACCCCTAAACAACAATAAAACAATTCCTTCGCCCTAATTCTTGCCCTGAAAAAGTTCTGAATCCACCAAGGATTAAGAACTTTTTCAGAACAATCTAAGAACAAAAAAATTTGTACTCTTGTCCCCAAGAGTTTTTAGAGATCCCCTTATTATAACAGTATATACTGTTATTGTCAAGAAAAAACTCTTTCCATTGCTCTTCTGCAACATGAAGAAAAGACTATCTGTAGAAACTCTCACAGATAGCCTTTTCCATTTTCTCTAGAATTTATCAGACAAATGTGTCATACATTCCTTTGGGGCTGTTGGTTACTGCTGATTCTACCATTCTATTTGCGACCTCATTAAAATCAAAATCTTTTAATTCCAAGCTTTCTTCAATTTCTTTAAGTTCCATTTCTTCTTGGAATTGTGTCAAATCAATCTCTTCATCTCCGATTTGAGTTTGATATCTGGTATTGAGATCCATATTCCATGCGTCTGGAACCCATTCTTCCAGAGCTATATTTTCCTCGTAGATTTCTTGTTCTTCGGCTTCTTCAGCCACTGAGTTTTCTACGTCGTTCACAGGTGGTTCCAATACTTCAGGGGTATATTGACTTGTCATTGGATTATTGCGAAGATATGCAAGTTCTTCGTGGGTCATGGTTGTGACAGCGATTTCATCCTCTGGGATTTCATAGTCAAACTCCAAAGGTTCTGAATATTCTGGTGGAATTTCATAAGAATCTGCTGTCATTTCTGCAATGGCTTCTTCGGTGAGAGATGTTTCAGCGCCTGTGATGGGGGGGAAATAGTCATGAGCTTCTTCTTCTAAGAAAGGATTCTCTGCCACTTCTGTTTGGTTAAAGACAGGAGGAACATACTCTTCCCTTGCTTCAGCTTGGGGGTTGGGGAGAATTTCTGCCAAAATCTCTGGGTCAATCCCTTGGATTTCTGCTGCTTCCATGGCAATGGCTTCTTCTTGCAGCTCAGAAGCAAGCTCTTCCATTCTAGGGGCAGTATCCACTTCAGGGATTTCCATTGGCTCTGCATTCACATTTTGTGTGGCTTCTCGGGCATACACATCCCCTTGGGATTGGAGTTCTGCCCGCTGAGGGCTTGTGGCTGCCTCTTGCTCCACTGCATTGCTGTCCTGTAACATGGGACTTTCAGCAGTTTCCACCACGCTGAATTCAACTTCTACTTTTTCTGGTCTTTCGGCTATGGCTTCTCTGGGGACTTCCACTGTATTTTCTTCTGAAGGTTCCCTCACTTCTCGTGGAGTCACAGCTTCTCTGTTTTCCACTGGTTCCCTTTCAGTCGCATTTCTCTCAGTAGGTACTGGAACAGGTGAAATTTCCACAGGTTCTACTTCTGGTCTATCTACCACGGCTGGTTCTGCCAAAGTTTTTGCCTGATTTTGGGCTGCTATTTGAAGAGATTCCATCACATCAGCTTGAAAACGCTCCTCTGCTTTGGCGACCACTGGAGAAGGTGGTGCATGGGTAGGACGATGAGTGGATTCGGCAATGGTTTCTGCATAAGTAGGCTCAGGGGTAGAGGGTGCTTCTGGCACAAGGGTGACTTCAGGTGGTATGAACAAGGGAATTTCTTGCTCTGGACGTAAAATGGGGGATTCTTTTTCCAGCAAAGTTTCCAGTGCTGTCAAAGGGGCTTGCTTGTGCAAAGGATTTTCTTTTTCCTGAGCAAAAGGCGTGACAGGCAAGTTGTTGGGAGGTGCTTCCACTTGCCCTTGTTCTATCTCTGCGACTTCGCTGCTTCTGGCAATGGCAGAGGATTCTGAAAGAATTTGTGCACTGCTTTTTTCAGGTTTATCCAATTCTGTCACCACCAAGTCCACTTTTTCTCTGGTGGTTTCGGACAAAGTTTCTGCGCTAGAAGGTTCAGGAGGCTTGCCCAATTCGTATGTTGCTACATTTTGATAAATCTCTGTATCCATTGCTTCTACAGATTCATAAAACCCAGCAGTTTCTTTTGCCCAATCGGATTGGTCAGGCAGTTGCGTATTTTCCTCTATCGTGATAGATTGATTGTTCAATCTGGCAACAGCCAAGGGATCATTTGATATTTCCTGTTGATCAAAGGAAGGCTCGTATTTATCATAAGCACTTTCAGGTGGTACCACAAGTTGGGGCAGTTCTTTTGCGGGCTGAATTAAGGATTGCTCTACGGCTTCAGCTGCCTTTGCAGGATTTGCTGTTGGTAAGGTGGTTGCAGTGGAGTGTCTGTTTCCATGGATTTGATCTAATAGCATTCTGTCTTGGATTGTACTCATAAAAAACATCCTTTCTTGGTAAATGATGATAAATAAAATAATAAACAAAAGAAAAAGATTTTAACTCTCATTGTTCCTATCGACCAAATTTCTCCAATAGTTAAGGGGTATGAAAAAAAGATGGAAATATTTTCTCTTTTTTCTTGACTTAACGGTTAGTAAATGGTAATATTAATTTGTATTATTATCATTTTAGGAGGAAAGTAAATGAAATTCCAAGATTTTCCCTACGCTCGTCCCAATCAAGACGAGGTTCAAGCAAAATATGAGGGCTTTGTCTCTGATTTTTCCAAGGCAAAAGATTTTTCAGCACAACTTGCTGTTTATCAAGCTTATGAAGACCTAGAAAAAGAAGTCTCTACCATGGGTACCATTGCTCATGTTCGTTTTACCATCAACACCAAGGACAGTTTTTACAAAGAAGAATGTGACTTTTACGACGAATGGGGTCCTGTGCTTCAAGAAAAAGAACAAGTTTTGGCAAAAATGCTTCTGGATTCCCCTTTTGTAGAAGAGTTCCGTCAAGAACTAGGAGATGTGGCAATCAAAGGTATGGAAATGTCCATGCGTTCTTTCAGCCCTGCTGTGGTAGAGTTGAAACAAAAAGAGAATGAACTGACCACCAAATACCAAGCCCTTTATGCTTCGGCAACTGTGGAATTTGATGGGAAAACCATGCCTCTTCCCATGCTTGGCCCTTATAAAATCAGTCCTGATCGTTCTATCAGAAAAGCAGCCTTTGAAGTAGAAGGTAAATTCTTTGATGATAACCAAGAAGAACTGGACAGACTTTATGATGATCTGGTGAAAAATAGAACAGAACAAGCCAAAATCTTGGGCTACCCTGACTATGTAGCACTTGCCTATGATCGCCGTAACCGTAACTGCTATGATGCCAAAGCTGTGGCTGAATATCGGAAACAAATTCTTTCTGACATTGTACCTTTGGTTTCTCGTGTGAAGGAAAAACAAAAGAAACGTATTTCTGTGGACAATCTGAAACTTTATGATGATCCTTTCTTATTCCCTGATGGGAACCCCACCCCCCAAGGCACGCCGGAAGAACTGATGGCTCATTGCCGTAAAATGTACAACGAAATGAGTCCAGAAACAGCTGAATTTATTGAAGTCATGTTTGAAAAAGAACTTTTTGATGTGATTTCTCGTGACGGCAAAGCTCCAGGTGGCTATTGCACCACCATCACTGGTTATGGCGTACCCTTTATCTTTTCCAATTTCAACGGCACCTCTGGGGATGTGGATGTGCTGACTCATGAAGCAGGTCATGCTTTGGCAGCTTATCTGTCACAAGACAAAAAATATCTCTGTCAGCAACATGCTACAGCAGATGCTTGTGAAGTCCACTCTATGGCAATGGAATATCTCACTTCTCCTTGGCATGAATTGTTTTTTAAAGAGGACACAGCGAAATATACCTTAAATCAAGCAGAATCAGATCTGTCCTTCCTTCCTTATGGAACCATGGTGGACTATTTCCAAGAGTTGGTGTATCAAAACCCAAGCTGGACGCCTGCCCAACGGAACGAAAAATGGGCAGAACTGGAAAAACAATTCCGTCCTCATTTGGATTTTGATGGTCTTCCCTTTTATGGACGTGGTGCTGGTTGGCAGCGTCAACTGCACATCTACTTGTATCCTTTCTATTATATCGATTATTGTCTTGCCAGCACAGTGGCGCTGCAAATCCAAGCAATGAAGCTACAAGATAGCAAAAAGGCTTGGGAAACTTATCTAAAATACACCAAAATGTCAGGAACCAAAACTTTCCTTGATTTGGTGACCACAGCAGGACTGCAATCTCCTATGGAAGATGGTTGTCTGAAATCTATTTGCGACGTGATTTCTCAGTGGTGGGAAAAATTAGAAGTCTAATCATTAAAACGCTGGCTCTTTGGGTCAGCGTTTTTCTTTTTTAGAGGTTCCTAAAATAAAAGGTCCCCCCAACAAAAAATGTTGGGGGGATGCTTGTGAAAAAAGTTTTTCACGAAAGACAAATAAATTGTCCTTTATTGAGTCATATTATCCTCGTAGGCTTTGATCATTTTTTTCACCATTTGACCACCCACTGAACCAGCCTCACGGCTTGTGAGATGACCATTATATCCTTGTTTCAAGTTCACGCCCACTTCGTTGGCGGCTTCCATTTTGAACTTGTCCATTGCCTCACGGGCGTTGGGGTTCATGACAGAGTTACGGCTTTTACTATAATTCCCGTTGTTACTTGAAGTTGTGTTGCTGTCCATAATTTTGATCTCCTTTTCGGCTGTTAAATTTATTTGATGTCTCGTCTGAAACATCTGTTACTATCATGGCTTATACGAAAAAATATATACTCCTTTTTTCTTTCCATCTTTTGGGGAGCTCCCCTTGACAAATTCTATATTTAAAGGTAAGATAGAAGAAAAGAAATTTGATTTAGGTGCTATATTGTGCAGCATCTTGTAGGAGGTTTTATTATGGAATTATTTGGATTAGAAATTGATTATAAAAACAAACCCCCCTTGGACGAAGAATTTATCCCAATTTTACTTTGGAATCAAGTTTATCTTTCTTACGCTAGGGAACCATTGACCATTGCATTGACAGCAGGTGAGCATCAATGTACGGTTTATCGCACAAAAATACAAAATACAGGGACAAGTTTTCCTTCTGACTGCTTTTATGTACGTAAACTGATTAAATCCTTGCTGTGGACTTTTGGTGGATACAAGTTATCTATCACAGGGAGCAAAGAAATTTACGATTATGTGGCTGAAATTTTCTGTTTGACTGGGGAGCGTAAATTTGATGTAGAATTTATGGAAAAAATTTATGGGAAACCCTTTACCACAGAATTTTTAGCAGCACCACCTAAAGCAGAAAACACTTCCATTAAATTGGGACGTCATCTCAACGGATATCGCATTGGCTTTGATGCCGGTGGCACTGATAGAAAAGTTGCCGCCATCGCAAATGGGAAAGTCGTCCATACAGAAGAAGTCCTGTGGTATCCCAGTACCCAAGAAAATGCTGATTATCATTATCAAAATATTTTGGACGCTATTTTGGCAGCTGCAAAAAAAATCCCTCGGATCGATGCCATTGGCATTTCCTCGGCGGGGATTTATCGAAATAACCAAGTATGTGTGGCATCTCTCTTTCGTTCTGTCCCCCCAGAAGATTTTGAAGAAAAGGTACGGAATATTTATTTGCGTATTGGGAAAACTATGGGGTGTCAAAATATACAAGTGGTCAATGACGGAGATGTAACTGCTCTGGCAGGGGCGATGAATTTAGAAGCAAACAACGTTTTGGGCATTGCCATGAGTAGCTCTCAAGCATCAGGCTTTGTGGACAAAGAGGGGAACCTCACTGGTTGGCTGAATGAACTTTGTTTTGCCCCTGTGGATTTGTCCCCCAAAGCCCCAGAGGACGAGTGGTCTGGGGATAAAGGCACAGGAATCAACTATTTCTCCCAAGAAGCTGTCCTTCGCCTAGCCAAAAAAGCTGGTATTCCTCTCAACGAGCGAGATGAGGATGCCAGAAAATTAAAAACAGTCCAGATGCGAGCAGAACAAGGGGAAAAACGAGCTGTTAGCGTGTTTAAAACCATCGGCACCTATCTTGGTCATACGCTGGCTTATTATCACAGCATCTACCAATTTCAATTCGTCCTTCTTCTAGGACGAGTGATGTCAGGTGCAGGGGGAGACATCATTTTTGAATCTGCCCAAACTGTTCTTGCTTGGGAATATCCTGAGGTTGCTTCTGAAATTTTCATTTCATTGCCAGAGGAAGAATCCAGAAGCGTGGGGCAAGCAACAGCAGCTGCCTCTCTACCCATTGTATAATCTGTTTTAGTTATGACAAATAGTATAGGAGGAATCTCATGATTTTTAAAAATGCAAATGTACTAGCAGAAAGCTTTCAAATTCAAGATTTCCAGTTTCAGGAGAAAATTCTTGCCCTTGGGACTAGCAGTCCAGAGGAAAATGTCCAAGATATGTCAGGTAAGTACATTGTCCCTGGGCTGATTGATCTTCACAGCCATGGTGCTATGGGAAAAGATGCCAGTGATGGCAATGGAGAAGACATGGACGTATTGTCCAAGTATTATGCCACTGTGGGGGTGACAGCTTGCTGCCCGACTACCATGACATTAAAAGAGCCAGAACTGTCCAAAGCTGTAAAAGTGATTTCTGCCTATGATAAACCCGTGGGGGCAAAGTTTTTAGGGGTTTATTTAGAAGGACCTTTCTTCCATTATGACAAGAGAGGGGCACAATCAGCCAAAAATTTAGCGGAACCAGATTATGATTTTTTTAAAAGATTATATGACTTGGCAGAAGGAAAAATCGCTGTACTCGCCCTTGCTCCAGAATTAGAGGGGGGACTTGATTTGGTGTCCAAAGCCAGTCAGCTTTGCACGGTGTCTCTTGCTCACAGCACAGCAGATTATGACTGTGCCACAGCTGCTTATCAGGGGGGAGCCAAATTGGCGACCCATCTGTTCAACGCCATGATGCCCTTTGCCCACCGTGCACCTGGGATTGTGGGGGCAGCTTATGATGCAGGTGCTTACGGCGAATTGATTTGCGATGGTCTCCACATCCATCCTTCAGTGGTACGTGCTTCCTTCCAACTGTTTCAAGAAAAACTATGTTTGATCAGTGATAGTCTGCGTTGTGCTGGCATGCCAGATGGGGAATATGAATTAGGTGGGCAACCTATCACGAAAAAAGATGGGGTGGCTCGTCTCCACGACGGCACCTTAGCAGGATCCTCTATCGGGCTGTTAGATGGTGTGAAAAAAGTCATTGACATGGGCATCAGCCCAGAAAGAGCCTTTTATGCGGCTTCTACGGCACCTGCCATGGCTCTGGGGAAAGAAAGTGAAGTTGGGTCTTTGGCAGTGGGGAAAGCGGCAGATTTCTTGGTCTTAGACAAGAATTTTGACTTGATCTCCACTTATGTGGATGGCGTCAAAGTATACGAAAAGTGATATCGTCTCTGAGAAGGGAAAATTAATAAAATAATTTTCGGTTTAGTGGAAAAAGTTGAGAATCTGAAGAAGATTCTCAACTTTTTTGTTGTTTACAACAAAGATTTTCTTTATACATCTCCCTGATTGATAGATTAAAATTTCTTGAATTTTCAAAAAAATACACTAAAAAGATTAAAAAAATTTTAATGGTTAGCGTTGACAAAGTGAATCAGTTGTTATATAATGTTGTTGTCTGTCGTTTATGGAAGATAATGACAAGAATAATTATTTTAAAGGAGAAACAAAATGGATTCAGGAAAAGAAGAAAAATGAGAAAAAGTCTTGACAAAGGAAAGAAACTGTGGTATCCTGTATATGTTCTATTTTTCAGATAGTTACAGAAAATTTCATAAGATTCACGTCAGGACGAGAAGTTCTGTTTGAATATAGATGGGGGTATAGCTCAGCTGGGAGAGCGCTACACTGGCAGTGTAGAGGTCAGCGGTTCGATCCCGCTTATCTCCACCAGATTAAATCACTTTGTTTCAATGAATAAAGTGATTTATTTTATTATTCGCTTCTTTCGCTGTCTGTATTTACATTTTACAGAAAAGAAACAAAGATAAAGAAAGATTTTATTCTTATAGTATGGAGGATTAAAAATGAGTTTAGTAAAAAAATTAGAGGATGCCTTGGATACCTTAGGCTTTTGTTATGACTCTGGTTCTAGTGAGAAGCCTTATGAACTTTATGTAGGATTAGAAGATGAAAAGAAAGCTCCTATTGCAAGTTTAGTGGAGGAAGGGTGGCAAGGACCTCTCAATCCTGGTTCAACTTTTACATTTCATGAAGATAAGCTACAGATCGAGATATGTGAATTTGTGCCAACTTTTGTGGATGGTCCTACAGGGGAAGAAGATGGCCCACGTCACGTGGATATTGATAGTATGGAAAGAGCTTTAGAACAAATCAATATAAAGCTGGTTGATGGGAAATTTAAATTGTACCACGAGTTACCATATGGTGACAGCTTAGTATTGAACAAAAGAACTGGTAAATACAATATTGGTGAATATGGTATTCAACTTTTACTTAGCGCTTCTGTGAATGAGGACACTGATATGGTGGAAGTGGTCAAAAACTTTATGGATAAAGCAGAGGACTACGTATCGACTTACTATCATATTTTAAATACTTATGACGGCTCTGACTAAGGTGTCCCTTGTTCTGCCCTAGTGACTTTGGAAGAGGTCGTTGGGATTGGTTTTTTTGCCACAAATCTTCAGCAACTGTTACACCACGTTTCATTCCGGAACGTGGTGTTTTTACATATATTTTTGGAAAAAGTTAATCCTTTTCCAGCTCTACAACTGTCACTGTTTTTCCGATTTTATTTGCATAGTCAATGGTACTCAAAGTCCCTTTGGATTGTTTGTCCCAAAAAGCAAGCAGGGCATCGCAATGATCCACAATCAATTTATTTCTGATCATAGGGGCTACTTTTGGGGGATATTTTTGATATTCTGGACGTATAATATATTTCGATAGCTTGTGCTTGTCTGCATAAACTTCAGCAAGGGTGTCAATCCCCTTCGCCCCTCCACTGATGATTTCTGTTACATCTGGGGGGATATATGCTGAAATATCAATATCTGTTAATGTTCTGCTTCCGATGATGGCTAGTTTCATATAAACACCCCTATATTTTAGTTTAACTAAATTATACAACAAATCTCCGAAAAGTGCAATATATATTTTAAGATAACTAAAATTTGATAAAATACTTAGTAACAAACTAAAAGGGGTATTTCATGAAATTCGGAGATATTTTATCAGAACTGCGAAAAGACAAGGGATTATTGCAAAAACATTTAGCAGAAATACTAAATGTATCAGTGAGTACAATCAGTAATTACGAAACCAATGCACATTTTCCTGATATTCACACTTTAATACAGTTATCTGATTTTTTTGAGGTTTCTATAGATTATCTGTTGGGAAGGTCTGGGATAAATTCTTTTCCAAAGGATAAGCAAACAGAAAAAGAAGCTGAAATAACATATTTACTGCAAAAAGTCCTATCTTATGATAGTAAAAATATGGATTCCATCCTTGATTATCTAGAATTATTAGACTTGAGGAAATGATGGATAGTACAGGGCAAGTAAATGAAATTTCGTCAATTACTGACCAAGGTCATCCCACTATTCAAGTACAAATATTAGAGGTGAACATGGAAAAGAAAAAACATTTGGGCTTGCACATTGATTCTGAGCTACACTACAAATTGCATTATATTTGCAAATATGAGGGACGTTCTGCCAATGCACAGGTGCTTTATTTAATTCGAAAATGTATTTTGGAATTTGAAAAAGAACAAGGCACAATCGTGAAAGCAGATAAACTTGATTCAAATAACGAGGAAAACTGAAAATATTTTGGGATCCCCTTGTTATAAAAAGTTACCTTTTCTAATTGAAAGGTGCCATCAACATTCAACACAAAAAACAGGAATATCTCAACATGAGATATTCCTGTCAACTATTTATTCACTGATATAGTTAAAACGATTGGTTACTTGAGTCCCATCAGCCAAGAAATCACCGATGTCTGTGACACGGAATTTAGCAGCCAAAGAGCCGTTACTACGGTTCCAAACATTGTGGGCGAATTCAAATACGTTGCCATTTTGTACAGCAGTCAGGTTTTGCCAGATAGGAGAAGCTTCATAAGTGGCAAAATCTTCCCAGCTTTCCACGTTGATGAAAAGGTAATCTGGGTCATATGACACTAATGTTTCCAAAGCAAGTGTTTCACCAGCTGGGAATCCATCTGGCAATTCAAAGCCATAATGGACAAAGATATGAGGGTGGTTGGTTGCTAAGCTGGATTGCACGCCTTTGGTAGAAATTTGAGTGACAATGGCTGTCTTGCCTTCCATAGAGCCATTGCTTTCCACATAACTTGCTACCAAGTCATCGTATTCTTTGATGTTTTCTTCAGCTTTGTCCACTTTACCCACTAATTGAGCCAAAGCCATGTGGATTTGTTTCCAGTCTTTGTAACCATCCTCATCTGTGCTTAAAGCAGAAGGTAGGAAGTAAGTAGTAGCAATGGCGTTTAATTTGTCTGCATACTCGATATTTCCTTCACTGGTGATGATGTAATTCGGTTTCAAAGAGACTAGTTGCTCGAAGTCGATCCCATCATCAGAAGCATTGATTGGCTCAATGCCATCAAACACAGAGCGATCTGGGTAAAATCTGCCGTAGCCGTCTGCATAGGACACTTTAGAAGCGTCAGAAGCATCTGCGGCAGGTTCTGCTGTGATGGGAGAAGCCACGGGCACAGCATCAAGCATAAACAAATGGTCTAAATAGCCCCAGTCTAAAATGGCAAAATTGCCATATTCTGCAGGTAAATCTTGTTCCCCGTTTGCCATCATGATGGTGCCACCCTCTGTATTTTCTGTGGTGGAGTTGTCAGGGGTTGAGTTAGAACTATCAGAAGTTCCCCCTGTAGAACCTGAGTCTGTTCCTGTGTCAGTACTGCTGCAGCTAGCCAAAAGGCTGATGCAAAGTGCGCTTGTTAAAAGCATTGCTAATGTTTTTTTCATTTTGTTTTCTCCTTATGAAACGAATAATTTATTTTTGGTATAAATACCACGATATATTATCAACTTTTACCGATCTTGGGTAAAGAGTAGATACAAAAGATAAGGGGCGCCTAGAATAGAAATGGTCACACCCACAGGGACATAGAGTGCTTTGTTGATGTCGTTGACCAGTGTTTTTGCGATAATATCTGCAAACATCACCAGTCCAGAGCCAAAGCACATAGAAATTGGCAAGAATAATTTGAAATTAGAGCCAACCAATCTTTTGGCGATATGAGGAGCAATCAGCCCCACAAATCCAATGGAGCCTGCCACATAGACAGAGGTAGAGGTGAGCAAAATGGTCATAATCAAAAGAATATTACGCTCTCTTCTCAAATTTAGCCCCAATCCGATGGCCAGTTCATCATCTAAATTCAAAACATTCAGACAAAAAGTGCTGTAAAAAATATAAATGATACAAGGAATGGCGATGAGGCAACCAATACCAATCATTTTCCATGTGGCATAGGTTAGATTTCCAGCTTGTGCCAAGCTTTGCATCAAATAGGCATCTGTACTCAGCTTCATGGTTATCACTAAAGTAATGGAGCCAATGCAAGAATTGATGGCGATACCATTCAAAATCAGCTTGTTAGGGGATAAATTGTGCCGCAAAGCAAGTCCGTAGACCAGAGCAAAGACAAGCAAACCACCAGCGACAGCAGCCAAAGGATAAGGCAAAATCATGGGACCACCTTGGTCATAAATGAAAATCACCAGCAAAATTCCCAAGCTAGAGCCAGAACTGACCCCCAACATACTAGGGGTGGCAAGAGCATTTCTGGTAACCCCTTGCATCACAGCACCAGAGGCAGCCAGACAAGAGCCAACGAACATTGCTACAATGGTACGAGGAATCCGTAATTCCCAGATGATGAATTTTTCTGTGTCATCTCCTTGCCCGAAGAGGGTGGCGATGATTCTCCCCATGTTCAGTGGGGTAAATCCAATATTAATGGACCATACCAATCCAAAGAAGAGAAGGGTAAGTAAAATTGGTAGAAGTACTCTTGTTTTTTTCTTGTTTGATAAATGTTTCATCAGAATACTCCTTTCGCTTTTTTGGAGTTAATGAGATAGAGGAAGATGGGAATCCCAATGATGGAGGTGACAAATCCAATGGGGGTTTCTGCGGGCATATTGATGAGACGAGAAATAACATCAGCAATCATCAAAAGCATTGAGCCGAAGACCAAGGAAAGGGGAATCACTTTACGATAATCTTCCCCCACACCCATTTTTACAATGTTTGGAATAATCAGTCCCACAAAACCAATGTTCCCCACTACGGTGACTGTAGAAGAAGCGATGAAAACCACGGCAATCACGCCCAGTGTCTTGGTTAATTTCACATTTTGTCCCAAACTAACGGCTGTTTCGTCACCCATGCCTAAGATTGTCAAACGACCAGAGATGGCAAGGGAAATGATTACCCCAACCAGACCCATGGACAGAACGCCAATCCCAACCCAACGGATGCCAAGCAAACCAGAATTGTTCCAAAGGAAAATCCCTGCCCCTTGTTGGTCATAAAACCAAAGGGTAATGGCTGTGCTAAAGGCACCGAACAGTGTCCCCAAAGCAGAACCGGCAAGGAGGAGTTTCACTCCTGATTCTCTTCCTTTGATCCGAGAGGATAAGGTGAAGATAATCATGGTGGAAACAGCAGCCCCCACAACGGAAAAAGCCACATTGGTCACATAAGTATTGGTACCCAAATTCATAGCATAAGCGATGGTTAGACCCAAGTTTGCACCAGAGCTGACCCCCACCACGTCAGGGCTTGCCAGATAATTTCGAGTAATGCCTTGCATGACAGCACCACCCACTGACAGAAATCCACCAACCATCAAACCACCTAAAATCCGTGGGATTTTGATGGTACGATTCACATAGTGAATCATGTTATCAGGGTCATAATTAAAAATACTGTCAATGACTTCTTGCAAAGTTGATTCAGGGGTTAAATAGGTTAAGGTGGTGCCAGCACAAATGACAAAGACTGCAAAATACACCACACAAAAAATTGCAAAAATGATCTTTCTTTTTTTCATCTTTGCCAGAGTTTCTGGTGTCAGTCCTTCTGTTTCTGTGTTATGATTCACTGTTTTCCTCCTTATTTGTTTCCTTTTCCAACAATTCGTAGGAAATACAAACAGGGATATCCGTGCTAGGCAGTAACATAATATCTGCATCAATGTTAAACACTTTTCTCAGATTTTCGTTGTTCATCACCTCTTTTGGGGTGCCTTGCACCACAATGGCACCTTTTCGGAGCATCACAAGTTGGTCAGAAAAACGGCTTGCTTGATTGATATCATGGAGGACCATCACCACAGTGATGCCTTTTTCCTTGTTTAGACTTTGCACCAGTTGCAACACTTCCAACTGATACGCCATGTCCAAATAAGTGGTAGGTTCGTCCAGTAAAATAATATCTGTTTGTTGCGCCAAGACCATGGCAATCCAAACACGTTGACGTTGACCACCAGAAAGAGCCTGAATATTTCTGTCTTTAAATTCTAATAAATCCGTTTGTTCTAATGCCCAACGGACAATTTTATGGTCTTCTGGAGTTAAGCCGTTTCTTTTTTCTTTGTGTGGGAAACGACCGTATTCCACAATTTCCTCTACGCTTAAACCACTGGGGGCTTTGGGTGATTGAGGAAGCATACCCAGAATTTTCGCAATTTGCTTTGTACTGGTTTTATGGACGTTGAAATCTTCTACTAAAATCTCACCTTGTTTCAGCTTTAAAATCCGTCCGATGGCTTTTAGTAGGGTGGATTTTCCGCAACCATTTTCCCCAATAATGGTGGTTATTTTCCCTTTTTCAATGTTTAGGGATAAATTTTCAATGATTATGGTACTCTCATAGCCCACTTTCGCCTCTTTGACCGTAATGATACTCATTTTTTCTTTATCGCACCTTTCTGTTCAGTTAGTTGAACTAACTGCATCTGCTAAATTTTGTGACTGCTCTTCAGATTGTGATTATTTTTGATAGGAAAGTCCAAGCAAACCTTCGTTCTTTTTAAAAAATCCACTGTTGGTTGCAAGTAATTTGTCGAAAATCTCTTGGGTTTTTCCCTCGTCTAAGAATTCCATTTTACTTGTAAAATGGTTGTCACGACCATCGTAGAATTTACACTCTCCACCTTGTTTCAGGTAAGAAATTTTGTTGGAATCTGCTTTTGTCAGAGTGTAATAGGTATTTCCTTCCACCAATGAGTTGAAAATCACCTCTCTGCCTTCATACTCCATCAACACATGACGGCTGTTTTCGAAACGTTTCTTTCCGTTGGGAGAAAATTCGGCAAAGCTTGGATTCAATTCTTGGTCAAGGGAGAAGATTTCACTTCCACTAAAATAAACAGTCATGGACTCTTGGCTTAAACGGAAGAATTTTGCCCCGTGAGAGAGCATTTTCTTCATCATTGGGTCACTTTCAGCAAGAGGTTTCAGTAAATCATCCTCAGTAGAGAGCAAATGTGCTGTAAATTTCCCGTAAACACGTTTGGTCATTTTCAGACCTCTGCCTTGTTTGTCAAAAATAAACCCAGTAAATTGATCTCTGTCTTTCATGCTAGGTAAAAACATAGAAGCAGGAGTCAGTAGCAAAATCATGGTGGTACCACTCATGCGGAAATCAGCCACTTCTAAGTCTGGGAATACACTGTCGTTATTCACGGCAATGTAAAGCTCTTTTTGAGAGTCAAGAAATTGCAAAATAGGCTCTTTCATCTCGCTGATGGGTAAGCGATTTTTCATAGCATCCTTTGGGCTGGGACCTTGGGGGCCTTTTCCCTCTGGGGGCTTGTTGTTATGTTCTGTGCTCATTGTGATTGTTCCTCCATTTATTCGTTATTGTGGTAGCGTGGCTAACATCTTTTAGTTAGCAAGAACTACTTTATCATGTGACAAGAATATTGTCAAGACATAAATTCAGGAAAGTTTTTCAAAAAAATATACAACAGGAAGAAATCTAGTAATTTCTTCCTGTTGTAGTTAAGTGTTATTTTGATAAATAATATGAAATTTTCTGGAAAACGATTTGTTTATGCTAACTTTTCGGATTATAAGGATGGTTTTAGGATTTTTATTTCCCTCACATTTTTTTCACAAGATGTATACTTCCAAAATTTATCCCACTTGGAGGCGAAAAATTTGGTGATTTTTACGAATTGTGCCAGACAATGGCAAAGGGGAAAGGTTCTGTGGCTTGTCATTTGTGGTGGAAAGGCTTCTGTTAAGAAATATTCCCTAATTGTTTGATTTCGTCTAAAACATTGAATTGAGATTGATAAAGTGCAGCATATTGTCCACCCAAGGCAATTAAATCATCGTGACTGCCCTGCTCTACGATATTTCCTTGGTCTAGCACAACAATATTGTCTGCATTTCTCACTGTGGAAAGTCTGTGGGCTATGACGAAAGAAGTTTTGCCTTTCATCAATTCTTTCATCGCATTTTGGATATTGATTTCTGTTAAAGTATCCACATTAGAAGTAGCTTCGTCTAAAATCAGCACTTTTGATTCTGGTAGCATGGCACGGGCGATGCTGATGAGTTGTTTCTGCCCTTGGGACAAATTCATTGTGCTTTCTGTGATGATGGTGTCGTATCCCTTTGGAAGGTCCATAATTTGTTGATGGAGAGTGATTGCCTTGGTGACTCGCTCCACATCTTCTATGGTAGCATTTTCTGTGCCGTAACGGATATTTTCTAGAATGGTACTACCAAACAACCAAGCGTCTTGCAAGACCATGGCACAGGAAGAACGCAAACTTTTTCGGCTTAGATTTGTGACATTGTCCCCATCAAAGAGGATTTCACCTTCTTCTAGTTCGTAAAAACGCATGAGTAAGTTGATGAGTGTGGTTTTTCCTGCCCCAGTGTGACCCACAATCGCCGTGACAGTGTTGGGTTTTGCTTTAATTGTAATCTGATTCAGGATTTTTCTGTGTGAATCATATTGGAAATTGACATCATTCACAGCAACTTCCCCAGAAAAATCACTTAGTTCTTTCACCTCGGGGGAATCAGGCGTTTCTTCTTCTTCTTCTAAAAAGCTAAAAACACGGTCAGCAGCTGCCAAAGAAGCTTGCAAATCTGCGATGACAAAGGTGATTTCATTCACCACAGAAGTAAACATCTTGGCATACAAAATGAAACTAGAGATTTCGGCCAAAGACAGCTGATTGTTTAGCAATAAGATACAACTATGAACATAAAGGACAGAAGTCGTGGAATTTGTGACGAAAGTCAGGCTGGTACGGAGAATACTGGCGCCGTAAAATTCCGAGTTATAATGAGCTTTTCCCCATTCTTTATTTTTTTCAATTAATTGCTCTAATACATTTTTTTCTTGACCATAGATTTTAATGGTTTTGTGACCAGAGATTTTATCCTCTACATAGCCATTGATTTCCCCCATTTTGCGAGACTTTTCTCCGTGAAATTTCCGTGCTTGCTTGGTGAACACATAACACAGCCCCAAAGAAAGGGGGATTGTCACAAAAAAAGTACGCATCAAGGTGAAATTTGTCCCAGTCATCATGGTGACAGTCCCAATCAGAGTAATCATACTGGTGGCAAAACTCATGAAATTTTGTGCCAAAGAACTGGACACCATGTCAATGTCATAGGTAAAGCGACTGATTACGTCTCCTGTTTGATGTGTGTCAAAAAAGGAAACTGGCAAGCTTTCAAACTTAGAAAAAGCCTTTTTCCGAAGGGTGAATCCCATATTCTGCCCAAGCTTCATCATTACATAGGATAAAAGCATGGTTAAAAGAAAGAGACAGAGGTAAAATCCCAACATCAGCAGTCCAAACTGTCCAATGACAGACAAATCAATTTCCTCCACAGGGAGTTCCATAAAGCTGATGGCTTGTTTCACAAGTTGTGGGGCTGTCAGTGAAAAAAAGTTGGATATTATTGTAAGAATAAGTGCGAGGAATACAGTGGTTTTATAGTTCGCTAAGTGTATGAGTAAGTTTTTCAGAGTGGATAAATTTTCTTTATGACTTCTTTTTTCCAGTGTCATCCGTGCTTCTTTGTTGCCTTTTGCCAAAATAAATCCCTCCTAAGCGTATAAACTGCCGTCACCAAGTTGTAAGTGAGCAATTTTTCTGTAATTTTCGCAGTTTTCAATCAACTGCTCGTGTGAGCCCATGTCTAAGATTTCCCCTTCTTCTAGCACTAAGATTTTCTGTGCTTGCATAATGGAGGAAACTCTTTGAGAAATAATGATTTTAGTGCAGTTTGTGAAATCTTTTTCCAATGATTTTCGGAGATTTGCATCAGTCTTATAGTCCAAAGCAGAGGTGGAATCGTCTAAAATCAAAATTTCTGGTTGATTAGCCAATGCTCTAGAGATGAGAAGTCTTTGTTTTTCCCCACCACTAATGTTTTGACCTCGCACATTCACTAAAGAATCATAATTTTTGGACAATTTTGCCACAAAGGGTTCTGCTTGGGCAATTTTTGCAGAAAATTCTATTTGTTTTTGTGGAACCCCTCGACCAAAGGAAATGTTATTTGCAACGCTGTCAGCAAAAATCACATCTCCTTGTAACACCACGCCAAAGAGTTGATAAAGTTCTTCCGAGGAATAGTGTGAAATGGGAATACCTTTTACAAAAATTTCTCCAGAATCTACTTCATAAAGTCGTAATAATAACTGTATCACCGTGCTTTTTCCAGAAGCAGTCATGCCGATGATTCCTAGCATTTCTCCTTCCTTGATGGTGAAGGAAATGTTGTTTAGTGTTGGCTTTCCACCAGATTTTTCATAAGAAAAACACACATTTTGAAACTCTATATAGGAATTGCTACTAGGCGTTTTCTCTAATGCTTCATAGGTTCTGCTTGTGCTGTTGAGCACTTCATTCACACGGCTCGCTGCTGCAGCTGCACGTGAAAAGGAGGTGAAAAACTGACCAATACTGACCAAAGAGGTTAAAATCATGGTGGAATAACTCATAAAAGCGATGATGGAAGCAGGGTGGCTGCTTCCTTGCTTCACCCAATAGGCACCCATAAGCAAGGTTGCGACCATGGCGAAATTCACAATGAGATTCATAAAAGGGGAGCCCACCACGTTGACTTTCCCAGCGTGGATGCTCTTATGCTCCAAGTCTCGGTTGACAGCTTCAAAGTGTGATGTTTCGTATTCTGATTTAGAAAGGGCTTTGATCACACGAATCCCCATGACATTGTCACGAATTACTTTGGTTAACATATCGTTTGTTTTTTTCGTTTCTTTGAATCGTACAAAAGAAATTTTGGTGGTGAAAAATACAGTAATACCAATAAAGGGAATGGTGCAAAAGAGTATAAAGGCTAATTTGGGGTCAATTACAGTGACAGAAGCCAAACTGCCGACGAAAATAATCAGCATTCTGACACCTTTTGTCATCAATTTTTGAATAAAATTCTGTAAAAGAGATACATCCATGGTGAGACGTGAAGTCAGGGAAGAAATACCAAATGCATCCATTTTTTCACAGTCTAGTTTGGTGGTTTTCTCAAACAAATCTTGTCGCACTTGTTGTGCCACAGTCACCCCAAATTTCACGCTTTTGTGCGAGACCCAAAGGCTGAGGAGACCTGCAGACAATGCCACACCCACCATGAGAAATCCCCATTGAATCAGGGCAGATACAGAATTTTTCGGGACAATTTCTTCTACCATGTGGACAAAGCCCATGGGGATGAGTAATTCTCCTGCAGTTCCGATTACTTTTAATAGGATGATGACACAAATTGACCAAAATTGTGGCTTGCAATATTTTTCAAACATTTAAACTTCCTCTTGTGTTTCTTTTTGTAAGATTTCTAAATTTTTTTCGATTTTTTCAAGGTAAGAAAAGAGCTGTTGCCGTTGCTCTAGGGAAAAATCTTTCAATAACTGTTCTGCTTTTCGAGCCAACTTTTCTTGTAATTCTATGGCTTTTTCTTTTCCTTTTTCTGTTAAGGAGATGATATTTTCGTTGTTGAGTTCTCCTTGTTCCCTTGTAATCAGTTCTCGTGCTTCCAGTTTTTTCATCACATCAGAAACTGCTTGGCCAGAGACCTTGTTATTTTTAGCGATGGTTCTCTGATTCATCGCACCTTCTTTCAGAAGCAAGCAGAGGGTGTTTTGTGCCACAGGGGAAAATTTATGACGATTTTTCTTTTCCACTTTTTCGGCAGATTCTTTCTTGGTTTTGCTGGATTTTTTGGACTTATCACGCTCTTTGTGGCGTACTTCTTCGGTTATGCTGAGTAATTTCATCAAAATCACTTCATCAGTCATAAAAGAACCTCCCTTTTCACTTGGAATCAACTACTTGACACCACTATATCATAAAAAAAGAATGGTGTCAAGTGTTTGATACCATTCTTTTTTTATTTTTTTCTGTCAGTAAAAGTTATTCCTCTATGTCTGGAAATCTCCATGGTGGTAAATAATTATCTTTTTTGGGGGGACATTTCGTCTACATGGGTCATGCCGTCATTTAAAATACCGTGGATGTGTTGATCATCTAAGCTGTAAAACATAGATTTCCCCTGTCTTTTTGATTTGATCAGGCGATTTGTTTTCAGAATACGCAATTGATGGGATACTGCAGGGCTGGTCATTCCCAAACATTCAGCCAAATCACAAACACATAAGTCTTGATTTTTCAAAAGATATAAGATGCGAATTCGGGTTTTGTCCCCGAAAATTTTGTAAAAATCAGCTAAAAGCCCAATGGCATCCTCGCTAGGTGTTTCTAGTGGTTCTAAGTTGTGTTGGTAATCTCCGTGACAACAAAGTTCCATTTCATCCATCTCTGCCATAAAATCCTCATTTCTTTTCACTTCTGTGAGTTTTATCCTGATAACGCACTAAAAAAAGAAAAAGAAAGCCTTTGGATTTTTCTCTTTTCCTGTTCAAGAACGATTCTGTTCAGTAGAAATTTTCTACTTCCTTTAATATATAGATACATTTTATAGGAATCCAGCCCAGTTGTCAAGGGATTCTGGGACAAAACTGATGAGATAGATAAGATCATCAAGGAGAATTTCAGACAAGAAGATAAAATAACAGCATAGCAGAATTCTGCTATGCTGTAAAGCAATACATATTAAATCCATTCTCATTAAGATGCGTGACAATCGCAAGTGCAATCACAATTTTCAGCTACGTGTGCTTCAGGTGCACAGTCGCAACATGTGCAGTTTGTTACGTGACAATCACAAGTGCAAGTACAATCGTTTGCTTGATGTGCTACTAATGTAGTAGTATCGCAATCGCAGCATCCACAATTTGTTTGACTCATAGTATAATCTCCTTTCAGTGTTTTCTTAACTAACGATTAAGCAATCGTTTAATCTAAAGTTATTATACCTGATAAAATTGATCATGTCAAGGGTTATTGAACGCACAAAATGAATGAAAAAAGACAGCAAAGAACAAATCTATTTGTTCAATATATCCAATTAATGATTGTGTCCTTTTAAATATATCTTATTTTATCAAATAAAAGTAATGGATTTCTTGCTAATTGACTGGTTTTTTTACAAATAAAGTATGATTTTGTGGAAAGAGGGAGGGATTTTCCAAGTTGGAAAGTATTTTAAAAAAGTAAATAAATAAAGAAAAAACCCTTGACAAAGTAGTTAGCTTATGCTAATATATAGACAGATGAACCAATCGAAGAGCTCAACCTTGCTTTTCTCTCTGGGCAAGTGTGGACGATAAGATAGTTCTCTCTTTATACATGGTTTCCATACTGTGTATTCCTCTACTTTTTTCTTCCCTGACAGTTTTTCATACTTTCTGTCAGGGACATTTTTTTTGAAAGAGTTAGCGATAACTAACTTAAAGGGTCTTATATGGATTTTGCAATGACTTTATGCTTTATTTTATTTTTAACCAATGGTCTTTCTGTCGTAAAGAATAAATTGAAGGGAAAATACTTATGGAAGAATATTTAGTTCCCTTTTTACTTACACTGATTGCAGGACTTTGCACAGGAGTGGGGAGTATCCTCGCCTTTTTGTACAAAGGCGACCAGAAAAAATTCTTATCTGTGGGCTTGGGATTCTCTGCTGGTGTGATGATTTATGTATCTATGATTGAAATTTTCCAAAAAGCTTTTGCATCTCTTTCCGCTGAATATGGGGAAAAACAGGGGATGTTATGGACAATGTGTGGTTTTTTCGGAGGAATGTTTTTGATTGCCTTGATAGACCTTTTGGTTCCAAAAGGAAAGAACCCTCATGAACTAGAAGAATTAGAGCTCGATGCCAAAGGACATCAAGAAAAATCGGAATTATTTCGGACTGGAATCTTCACAGCCCTTGCCATTGCAATTCACAATTTCCCAGAGGGACTTGCAACCTTTGTGTCTGCTGTCCACGAGCCAGACCTTGCCATTCCCATTGTGGTGGCAATCGCTATCCATAATATTCCTGAAGGCATTGCCGTGTCTGTTCCTATTTTTTCAGCCACAGGAAACCGAAAAAAAGCCTTGGGATATTCCTTTGCTTCTGGCTTAGCAGAACCCATTGGTGCTGTTATCGGTTATACATTGCTCCTACCTTATATGAATGATCAGGTTTACGGACTGTTATTTTCTTCTGTTGCTGGGATTATGGTCTTTATTTCCTTAGATGAACTTTTACCCGCAGCAGAAAAATATGGGGAACATCATCTTTCTATTTATGGTATGTTTGCAGGTATGCTTCTCATGGGCATTAGTTTGTGGATGTTTTTGTGATTTCCTATCCAGCTTTCCACGATATCTAAAAGTGTCAAAAGCTTATCCTTCTGGTGGTTGACTGTTACCTTCATCCCTCCTGTTTTAACTTGTTTGGGTAAGTTAAAACAGGAGGAATCATGAAACTTGCGACCCAATCGTACTGATTTTTTATTTCCTAAGCTTGTTGGTGCTCTGGTAGATGATCCTGTAGTGGACTAAATAACAGAGGTTTTCAAGAACATGCTCAAAGAGTTTTACTTATTCTTTTTTATTTTTTTCTTTTCGTAATTTTCCCAGTTTGGGGAGCTTCTTTTTTTTCCAAAAGAGGATAAAAACCACAATCCCCACAGTGATGAACAATAAAACAACCCAGTTATATGCCAAATAAAGAAGATAATCAGCTGTTCTGTCTACAAAGTCTGCTCCTCCTTTGGAAAAACTGCTCATAAGACGCTGAAAAAAGCCAGTGCTTGTCTCTTCCATGTGAGAAAGTTTCACCACTTCTTGGAGGCTGAGGTCAAGTGTGGCGTAATCCACCAGAGAATTAAACTCTTTCATCATTCCAGAAAGACTATCAATCATCCACTGGGTTTCGGAAATCGCTGTCTCTAAAGAGATTAGGTCGTCCATGGTCTCTGCCTGTGCAAACATCTCTTGTAATCGATCCATCTTGGCTTCTTGTGTTTCTAAACGACCTTGTGTATCGTAATATTGGCTACTTATGTCCTCTATTGTTGTGCTGGTATGCAACACTTGGCAAAGAGCCCCTAGCTCTAACATAAAAGATTCATATTTTTCTTGAGGCACACGAATGGTGTAAGAGCCATGGCGGGTGGCTCCGTAGTGATAAAGATTCTTCTCACCAAAGTATCCATCATGGGTAGAAACCAAAGCATCAATCTCTTCTAGCACTAGGTCAAAATCAATAGTTTCTAACTCCATCCAACCAGAGTAAACTAATTTTGCAGGAGCGATTTCATTTGTGGATAAAAAAGTGTTTGATTCTGATGATTCAGGGCTCATACTGCCAGAACTTTGACTTTCGGCAAAGCTAGATTCTGCTTTGTCCATGGAAGGGAAAGCACCTCCAGAACTAGAAGCACTATCACTGCTGCGTCCACAACTGGACAAAAGAAGCACTGTGGACAAAAGGATTGGGAAAAATTTTTTCATTTTTATAGCCTCCATTTTTTTATTTGGAATTATTGTTTCGCACCTTCTTGTATTCTATCATATGATAGACGAGAAAGATTTAATTTTGTTCCATACCCTTGCTTTTTTAGTTTGAAACTGGTATAATAAGGAACAGAGTAATCATTCACCAGAATCAACAGCGAGGAGAGAAGAATATGTCACTATTATGGTCAAAAGATATGGAAGTAGGCAACTATCAAATTGATGGGGAACACAAACAGCTATTGGAAAAAATCAATGAATTTTATACTGCTTGTAGTGAAGGTAAGGCAAAAGAAGAAACACTGAATATTCTGCGATTTTTAAAACAATACACGGTCTCCCACTTTGCCCACGAAGAAAAGTTGCAAGAGGCAAGTAACTATCCAGATATCAAAAGACACAAAGAGCTACATCGACAATTTATTTTATCGGTGGAGGATATAGAGCATAAGCTGAAAACGGAAGGGGTTTCTGTTACGTTGGTGGTGGAAATCAACCAGAAAATAGGATTTTGGCTGATCAATCATATCAAAAGAGAAGATGTAAGATTAGGCAAACACATCGCAGAAAAAAACATGTAAACAAGAAAGAGATTGACCGAAACAGTCAATCTCTTTTTTTATACTATTTCCGGTTAGAAATCGTCAAAATTTTGTCTATTTTCTTTGTTCCTGATAAGGCAGAAAAATTCTTGAATCCTTTGTGGATTCAGGATTTTTCTAACGCAATCAGGGGCGAAGAAAACGGCAAGGTTTTGGTGGTTTTTAATTGGAATTAGTATTATTTCCGATAAACTGGGCAATCAATGCCACAGCTTGATTTTGTTGCTCTTCTGTAGAAATCGTGGCAATGCCATCCCCTTCATTTTCGCCATAATTGCCAAATTGAGCGTGATTTCCACCTTCAATGACATGGACGTTGGTGGTGTAATCTACACTGTCACCCACACGCAAATCTTCTGATCCATTGATGGTGATGGTTTTTTCCATGTCATAGTCCATGGAAAGATAAATACCCACTAAAATCAAGCCAGAAATTTTGTCAGCATTGCTGCTGGCATACATATTCGCAGCAACCCCACCCAAGGAATGCCCTCCAAGGTACCATTCCTCTATTTCTGGATTGTCTTTCATCACAGAATTTGCTTTGAATACCCCAAAGTTTGCCATGTTAAAGGGCATATCCACCAAAAAAACGTTGATGCCAGCTTGTTGCAATTTCTGACAAAAAGGAGCGTAGGCAAGATATTCCACACGACCTCCGGGATAGAACACAAGCCCTATCTCGCTATCAGCCTGAAAATGTATCATTCCAGAAGAGGAATAAACATCTGCTTCTTGAAAAATATCATAAAATTCTTCCTTTAAAGTACGATAATCTGATGCATAAATACACAGCCCTAAAAAACCAAATATCAAAAGTAGCACAAGAACAAAAAGAATTTTCCATCGTGTTTTCCAAGGTCTTTTCAAAAAAGTTTTCAAGTAACCCCTCTTTCCTACTGTACAGAACTGATTCAACAACCTAAGGACATTATATTACTTCAGCTCTACCACTGTGACTCCATCTTCTCCCTCTCCATAAAGCCCAGGGCGATAGCTTTTGGCATATCGACAGGTTTTCAGATAAGAACGAATGGCGTTTCTCAAAGCACCAGTCCCTTTCCCGTGGATCAGGTAGACAGATTCTCGTTTACTCATCACAGCAGCGTCTAAGAACTGTTCCACCACGGCAAGAGCCTCTAAGGACTCCATCCCACGCAAATCCACTTCACTGGGGGCAGCTTTTAGATTCAGTGTGCGACGGCTTTCTTTGTGCACTTTTGGTTTTTCTGATTTGACCCCTTCTAGCACACGGACTTCTTTTTGCTTTGCCGAGATTTTTAAAATCCCAGCTTCTAATTTTAAAGTCTCTCCAGAAATTTCTGTGACGGTGGCACGGGTCCCCATGGAAATCAGTTCCACCACATCACCTACCTGTGCTGGGCGAGTGGGGGCAGGGGCTTTCTTTTCTGTTTTGTGCTTTTGCTCTGCTTCGTTGAGCACACGCCGAATCCCTGTTCTGCCTTCGTTGACGGCTTGCCAGTTATCCTGTTTCTTTTGCTGTTTTTTCAGATCTTTTAGCTCTGCAAAGACCAAATCACTGGCTTCTCTTGCTTCGTCGATGATGGATTGTGCCTCTTTTTGAGCTTTCTCTTTTCCTTGTGCCAGTTGTCGTTCCAGACGCTCTTTATAGCCACGGGCATTGTCTTCGTGGGCTTTGGCTTTTCGCTTTAATTCTTCATATTCTGACTTGGCTTTTTCTAACTCTTGCCTTTTTTCATCTAATTGACTGAGCACATCTTCAAAACGAAGGGCTTCATGGCTTAATCCCTCCGTTGCTTTTTCGATGATAGTTTCTGACAGTCCCAATCGCCGAGAAATGGCAAAGGCATTACTTTTTCCTGGAATCCCCATGAGAAGTCGATAAGTGGGGGCAAGGGTCTCCACATCAAATTCACAGGAGGCATTTTCCACCATAGGGGTCGTCATGGCGAAGAGTTTCAATTCAGGATAGTGGGTGGTGGCAAGGATATTAGCGCCACATTGGCGACAATAACCGATGATTGCTGTGGCAAGGGCAGCACCTTCACTGGGGTCAGTCCCTGCGCCCAGTTCATCCAGAAGAATCAAGGTGCTTTCATCTGCAACTTCAAGTATTTTCACAATGTTGCTCATGTGGGAAGAAAAGGTGGATAAACTTTGGGCAATGCTTTGCTCATCCCCGATATCAGCCAGTATTTGACCGTAAATTCGCAGCTGAGACTCTTCCCCAGCGGGAATATGCAGACCACACTGTGCCATGGCTGTGAGAAGCCCTAAGGTTTTTAGGGTGACAGTCTTTCCCCCTGTGTTGGGGCCTGTGATCATCAAGGTGTCAAAATCCTCGCCCAAGGAAAGATCATTGGGGACAGCCGTTTTCTTATCTAAGAGAGGGTGACGTGCTTGAATGAGAGAAAGTTTTTTTTCAGAGAATTTTGGCTTCATAGCACCCATGGACAGGGCAAGCTGACCCTTGGCAAAGATGACATCCAACAAGACCAAGAGCAGATAGTTTTCTGCGATGTCCATTTCCTCCTCTGCACAACGTGCTGATAATTCAGCAAGGATGCGTTGAATTTCTTTTTCTTCTTTTGCTTGTAATTCTCTCAGTTCGTTGTTTGCGTTGACCACAGCCATGGGCTCCACAAAAAAGGAGGAGCCAGAGGCTGACACATCGTGAACCATACCTGAGATTGCGTTTTTATGCTCTGATTTCACAGGTACTACAAAGCGTCCAGAACGTTGGGTGATGATGGGTTCTTGCAAATATTGTGCTTGGGAGGAAGAGAGGAGTTTTTGTAGAATATCCCTGACTTTTGCTTCGGTCCCTCGGATTTTTCTTCGGATTTGTGCCAGTTCGCTACTGGCAGCATCGGCGATTTCCATTGGGCTGAGGATGGAGGTGAAGATTTTTTCTTCTAAAAAAGTTTTTGGGGACAGGCTGTGAAAGAGATGGGAGATGGATGTTTTCTCCAAGCCGTCTCCATAAGAAAAGGCACGGGTACTGGCACGGAGGACAGCGCCGATGTCTAATAATTCTTGTGGATTCAGGCTTCCCCCTCGTTGTGCCCGAGACAGAGACAGTGCCACATCTTTCACCCCAGAAAAGGGAGGGCTTCCCTTGGACAGGAGCATGGAGACAGCTACTTCTGTCTCTTCTTGGAGGGTTTCCACCTCGTCACGATTAGTCAGGGGAAAAAGGGAAAGTATTTTCCCTTTTCCCCCTTCGGTGACAGCACAGTGAGACAGTAATTCCAAAACCTTTGGAAATTCTAATGTTTTCAGTGATTTTTCGTATAAAGTCATAACGTTCCCTTCGTTTCCTAATCGGTTAAGTGATAGGGGATTTGGGTATCACGAGCCAGATGTTTCACCACTGATTTGGTGCTACCATAAAACTCTAAGCTGGGACAGCTTGCAAAGGGAGATTTTTCGCCCAAAGCCACAGAGCGTACCGAATCAGGGATGTACAGTTTTTTCATGTTTTTGCAACCGGCAAAGGTTGATTCTTCGATGACTGTCACACCGTGTGGTAATTTCAGTTCTTCTAGTCCAGTGCACAAACGAAATGCAGAGGCACCAACTTGACTGAGGGTGCGGGGGAGTTTTAGGAAGGAGAGGGAGTGACAACCAGCAAAGGCACGTTGTCCCAAGGTGGTGACTCCCTTTGGCAATGTGACATTGCTCAAGGCAGAGCAAGCATCGAAGGCAGAGTCTCCAATGAGTCCCACCCCTTCGGGCAGTTCTAAATCTTGCAAAGCTTGACAAGCGTAAAAAGCACGACTGTGAACAGCAGAAAGAGGAGCAGGGATGGTCAGGGAGAAGAGGGCTTCGCAACGCTCGAAACAGCTTTCAGAAATTTGATCCACCAACTGATTCAAAGTGACTGTGTGAAGCTTTTTGCAGTCAGCAAAGGCAGCTCTGCCTATGTCAGCGACAAAGGAGGGGATGGTGATTTCTTGGAGAGAACTACATCCTCGAAAGGCTTCTTCCCCGATGCTGACGAGATGTTTGGACAGGGTGACCGTGCGTAACTCGCTACAGTTGTAAAAGGCTCGTGGATGGATTTCCTTCACAGAAGAGGGGAGGACCACTTTTTCCACAGAGGTGCCTTCGAAGGCACTTTGGGCAATTTTTTTCACAGAGGAAGGGATGACGATGCTTTTCATGTCAATCCCCAAAAATTTCACAACGGTATCCTCTACAATCTTGAAATAGATGGGAAGGGTGGACAGTTCTTTCAAACGAGCACCACATTTATTGCAGAAATGAGCACCATCAGGGAGGGAAATATCACAATTCTTGCAGAAGTTGTGCTGTTGCTCTCCACAATAGAAGCAGTATTGGGAATTGTCAGGAAGCTCTAGATGACAGTGGGCACAGACCATAAAGAACACCTCGTTTCTTTCAAAAATAATGTTATAATTATAGCACAAATTCCATGAACTGTCAACGAAAGGGAAAAGAATTGAAAAAAGTTTACAAAGCTTCTTAAAAGCCACCCATTGCAGACATCCAACCACCAAAGACTAATTGAAAGAAGAACAGAAAAATACGAAATCCAATGGCTTGCCCCCAAGGGGTACACATAAAGAGAAAGAATAAAGTACCAGCAATGCGACATTGGATGATAAATTTGTCTTGTCTGGCATATAAACCCCATGTGACATAGAAAAATCCTGCATATTCTGCCACATGATAGGGGAAGAAGATAAAAAATAATCCGAAGAGATAATAGGGCAAAATGACAAGGAACAAACCAATCTTCTCCATACTCACATCGCCCTTTGCGAAGTCCTCTACTGCTAATAAGCCGTTGTACAAATCAGCGTCACCAGCTTGCAAGGCTGTGGTGCGAAGAACTCCATAGGTACGCCTGTCAGGGGTGACAGAACTGATGGTGAAATCCTCCATTTCACCTGGGATCGTGAAGGTGTAATAAGCTTCATAACCATATTGGGCTCGTTGATATTGTATCTTTTGCCCTGAGGGGGTACGGATTTCTCCTTGGTAATGGTAATAGGTATAGGTGCCTAATTCCCCCACAAATTCCCGTTTGATGGGTGGCATTTGAAAAAAGGTATAGATCAATAAAAAAATCAAATAGGTAATGGCAATGATGGTATTGCGTTTGATGATATAGCGATCTTCCTCGGTCAAATTGGCTTCGTAATAATCCTTTGCGTAGGAAAGTCCATAGCCCACATAGTTTTTCTTTTCTACCATGACTCGGCAATGCTCTTGATAGGGGTGGTCATAGGGGTCATAATCTTCAGCCCCTGAAAAGGGGTCGTGTTTTGCTTGGATTTCTGAATATTCCTGAAAGGAGTGATGAGGGACCTTGTTGTTCTTTTTTTCTTCTTCATTCATAGAAACACCACCTTTGTTATGTATGTAAGACGAATCTGCGAGGAAAATGTTCCCTTTGAAATAGTATTGAAAATCCCTCTGGCAAAATGCCAGAGGGACCATATCAAACTTAATTCAAGCTGCTGTAATATTATTCTACACGCAAAGATTTTTTGCTTTCGTTGTCGAAGAGATGCATTTTAGAGACATTGACTTCCAAAGAAAGTTCGGTGCCTTCTGCCATTTTTTCAGAAATAGGCACTTTAGAAACCACTTTGGTATCTCCACAGAGAGAGTATAGGTTGATATCAGCACCCATAAGCTCGCTCATTTCCAAGACCACATTGATTACAGTGTCACTGCCACCTGGGACAACGTCAATCAGGTGAATCAGGTCATCTGGACGAATCCCCATGGTGACTTCTTTGTCAACATAGTTGGACAAGACTGCAGGCGTAAAACGATTTGTGTCAATTTTGATGTTAAAGCCGTTGAAACTAGCCGCGAAGTTATCCCCATTTTTTGTGATTTTCACAGGGATAAAGTTCATTTGAGGAGAACCAATAAAGCCAGCCACAAAAAGATTCACTGGATTTTCGAATAGGTTTTGTGGGGTGTCCACTTGTTGGATATAGCCCAGATTCATGACCACGATACGGTCACCCATGGTCATAGCTTCCACTTGGTCATGGGTCACGTAGACGAATGTGGTGTCCAGACGTTTGTGGAGACGTGTGATCTCTGTACGCATTTGGGTACGGAGTTTTGCGTCTAAGTTGGAGAGAGGTTCATCCAATAGGAAGACTTTTGGATCACGCACCATGGCACGGCCCAGAGCAACCCGTTGACGTTGTCCACCAGAAAGTGCTTTTGGTTTACGGTTGAGGTATTCTTCCAAGCTGAGGATTTTGGAAACTTCTTGGACTTTTTTGTCGATTTCGTCTTTTGGCACTTTTTTCAGTTGCAAAGCGAAAGCGATGTTTTTATACACTGTCATGTGAGGATAAAGTGCATAGTTTTGGAACACCATGGCGATGTCACGGTCTTTTGGTGCCACATCGTTGATCAGACGATCACCAATGTACATTTCGCCACCTGTGATTTCTTCCAGTCCAGCAATCATACGAAGGGTAGTGGATTTACCACAACCAGAAGGGCCGACCAAGATAATGAACTCTTTGTCAACAATTTCTAAATTTAAGCCTTCGATGACTTTTACCACTTCTCCTTTTTTAGGGGCTGGGTAATGTTTGTCAAGGTTTCTAATACTAATTCCTGCCATAATAAAACACTCCGATTCTAATAAAATTTATCTGTTTTGCAGATTTATTTTGAAGATTTCTCTTGCTAAATTTAGTCTATCAGTGTATACTAGAAAGAGCAAGGGTAAAATATTGACATCACAAAAAAGGAGGGTAAAATATTGACCATGGAACAAAAAGAAATCTCTCAACTTGTGCAAGATGCACAAATGCTCATTCATACGCAGTATCCTTATCTTCAGGGTTCTGGCGATATTGCAGAGATATTACAGGTAAGCGCTCCTTATTTGATTCGAGAATTTACAAAGGCACTGGGAATCTCTCCCACGAAATATCTCATTGCTTATAAGTTAGAGCAAAGCAAAACCTTGCTTTTGACAGAGAACCTCTATGTAGATACAGTGGCAAATTTAGTAGGCTTTTCCTGTGGTAACTATTTTTCCAAGGTGTTTCGGAAGCATTATAACATGAGTCCCAGTGAATATGCCATGGCGAACAAGGGGTCAGGAGAGGATCAGGACGTGGGAGAGGTGTTTCCTCAGCTTTATCTTTAGATCCACAAAATAACAAGAATTATTTCACCCCATGTTACAAAAAAGAGGTGAATCCTTTTGGGATTCACCTTGTTGTTTATTTTCTTTCTTCATATGCCTCTAAAAACATTTTTGCCACATCAATGTCAGAGGGACATGCTACATATAAACTACCACGCTTTTGGTCTCTCTCTTCCCCTTTGCCTAAGAGCAAGACAATTTTATCCTCTTCTGGAAACATGGCACAGGCATCTTTGATTGCCTTTACCCTGTCCACTTCTATGGCGTAGTGGTCTGATTTGAAATTCTTTGCAATGTCTGCACAAATTTCTTCCACAGGCTCCATTCCGGGGTCTTCTTCTGTGATAAAGGTGAAATCAGCACGAGCGTCAGAGATTTCTGCCAAATCAACTCTGCGATCCAAGGCTTTATAGCCAGGACAGCCAAAGAGGAGAATGATTTTTCGATTGGGGAACTCTTCTTCTACCATATGAAAGAGAGCTTCATAGCTGAGACGGTTGTGGGCATAATCCACTAAGATGACATTTTTTTCATCTCTGCTGGAGAAGAGTTCCATTCTGCCAGGGGCTGCCCCTTGTAACAGCCCTTGGGCAATATGCTCTTGGGGGATTTCCAAAAACTCTGCCACAGCAATGGCAACAAGGGCATTGTCGATGTTAAAGTACCCTGGGCGAGTGATGAGAAAATCTTGGGTATAACGAGGGGTGCGTACTGTGAAGCGAGAGGCATAGCCTTCTTTTGACTTTTTCACCATAAAGATATCTGCTTTTTCGTCCTTGCTGGAACAGCTTAGGACTTTTGCCTTGGGGGGGATTTTAGAAAGGACAGTTTCCGTACAGATACCATCTAAATGAATCACTAAGTTTTTGCAATAGGGGAAAAATTTCAGCTTGGAAGCGAAGTAGTCCTCGAAATCTGGGTGCTCTTTGGGGCTGATATGGTCAGAGCCGATATTGAGATAACAACCTATTTCAAAGGTAAGACCATAGATTCGATGGTATTTCACAGCTTGACTGGAAACTTCCATGGTAAGATGGCTTATGTTATGCTCAATGGCTGTTTCCAGATGCTTGTATAGTTCGATTGGCTCTTCTGTGGTCAGGTGGGCTGGGGTTTCTGTTTCTCCATTATAAGTGAGGACAGAGCAAAGAAGTGCCGATTTTTCTTTTTCTTGTGCCTGTAAAAATGCGTCTAAAATCCCTCTGATATAAAGGGCTGTGGTGGATTTCCCCTTGGTACCTGTGATGCCCACAAGAGATAGCTTTTCGCCTAAATCGCCGAAGAAATGACAAACAGCAATGCCCAAGGCAAGACGAATATCACTGACTAAGATATAATCCATGTCAACATCATATTTCACAGCAGAGAGATAGCAAGTGGCACCCTTTTCTTGGGCTTGTTTTAGATAGGCTTCTTTAAAGGCGGCACCTTTACAAAGAAAAAGTGTATTTTGGCTGACTTTTTGGGAGTCATATGCGATATTTTGGATGTCTTTAGTGGCATCTAGGGAGGATTCTGTGACGACATCTCCTAAGGCTGTGAGAAAGCTTTGCAGATTCATACTATCACTCCTTGTAATAAAATGTTATTAGATTACTGCTTGTTATCTTGAAACGCTCCTCCACAAGATAGGATTGCTTCTCTACAAAGGATATCTAAAGCATCTAGATAGAGGGAGGAGAGGGGATGTTCTTTGGCGTAGATGGAAAGCTCTGTGCAAGCAAGGAGGATGCAATCCACTTCTTGCCCCAGTAGATAGGCTTCAATCTCCTGAAAATTCTCCACAGAAGGGGGCTTGTTGGCTTTGATTTCCTGATAAATCAGCTGATTCACTCTTTCTTGCAGGTGACAGGGAAGTTCAAAAACAGGGATGTTTTTATCGCTGAATTTATTTTGATATAATCTCCCGTAGTTTGTGCCTTCTGTGGCAAGAATGGCAACTTTCTTGGGACGATTCTCCAAGGCTTTTTGGACTGTCAGACTGACCATATCCAAAAGTGGGACAGAGACAGCCTGTGCCATGTCTTGGTAAAAATAGTGAGAGGTGTTACAAGGGACAGCAAGGACTTCTGCCCCCATTTGTTCCAGAGTTTTCAGTCCGTTGATTAATTTAGTCAGGACTGCTTCTGTATGACCTGATTGAATTGCTTGGGAGCGATCAGGGATAGAGGGACAGCTGTAAAGGAAGATCTCTAAATGCTCTTGGTCACAGCTTGCCTTGGTGGATTTGGTGATGATTTCGTACAAGAGACTGCTTGCCATGGGTCCCATGCCACCTAGTATCCCTAGGGTTTTCTTATCCATCCCCCTTTTCCTCCTCGTGGTGATGATGGTGTTCGTGATGATGCTCGTGGTCATGCTCGTGGTCATGGTGATGCTCGTGGTTGTGATGATGAGAAGGATCGCCACAGGTACAACTAGCATCGCTGTGTTGGTGCTGATTGTGGAAAAAGTTCGGGTTGCTACTGGTGGGCGGGGTGGTGGTGTAATCCAGCGTACTGTGGATTTTGTAATTTTTTTTGTGTTGCTTTTGAGAGCGCCACAGGCGAAGCATACGAATGAGATTTCTATCTTTTTTGAAGAAGAGGGGGTTGACCCATTTTCCTTCTTTCATCAAGCGTTTGATTTCGTGAGCATAGGCAGGGGCGTATTCGCAAGCCACTTGGGGAGGGACTACCATCCAAAGATGCTCTGTATAGGCATAATCTACGGGAAGGGGGTTATGATAAATACGATCCTCCACCACAGCTTTTGTGATAGAGTGACCAGACCCTGTGACATAATAGTTGCTACGTCCTTGTCTTACGTTGATTTCAAAGACT
This sequence comes from Eubacteriales bacterium, assembly GCA_044432725.1. Classification (GTDB taxonomy): domain Bacteria; phylum Bacillota; class Clostridia; order Oscillospirales; family Oscillospiraceae; genus JAWXUK01. Next base: position 48,564 of record JAWXUL010000009.1, on the reverse strand, counting down.
TTGTACAGATTATCACGTTGGTCGTATTTGATGTCCATGTTAGAAAAGCCAGTGAATTTCAGCTCTTCCAAGAGATTGCGAAAGGTCGCCATCAAATCTGGGTTATGCTCATTTAAGATGACAGCATGATTGCCGATCCCTTGGGGGGTGTGTTCTTCTAGTAAAACGTGACCAAGGCATTGGAGTTTCACCCGTCCCACTTGATCGGAATAGGAGGTAAGGACACGCATATTGCTGTCATCTCCAGGGATGAACTCTTGGACAATGAGGATATCATCATAGCCAGAGCGAAAGATTTTTTCAGCAGTGGCACGGAGCTCTTGGAGGGTGCTTGCCACAAAGACTTTCTTTTGTCCTTCGAATGAAAAGGTGTTATACAGGACTTGATTGGAAGGTTTCAGCACATAGGGAGGGGGAAAGTTGGGATCGAAAAAGGCGACTTTTGTGCTTTCTAGCTGGGCTGTTTTGGGATAAGGGATAGATTTTTCTTCGCAGAGGGCATAAAACTTATTTTTGTCCATCAAATCCACCAGTTGTTGGTATTCTCCATAGGGGACCACCACGTTTGAGGGATACTCTGTGGCATTTTTTGTGATGGCTTTCACATAATTGTCCCCACAGCCCAAAAGAAGAAGCTTTCTGTTTTGGTTAGAGCCAAGGCTTGCCAAATCGCAGACCACTTTTTTCAGCACATCGGCTTGGTCGATGTTGGGGATTTCTGTGAAATCTACTAATTTGCTTTTGTAACAGGTGGAGCGGGCGGCTTTCCCATAAACCTTACTTTTAATCCCATAGTCTTGGTAAAAGCTTCTTGCCAGACTATAGACATTGATATCATTACCGAAAATAACAGGTAAAAAATCAGCTTGTTTGAATTTCATTTGTTGTTCTCCTTTGGATTCTCTATTTTTGAGTAAAAATAATTATACCATAATTTTTCCATGGGTGCAAGAATTTTAGACAGAGGGTGGGAAAGAATTTTTCCACTGGAAAAAAATATTACTTGTCAAAAAAGAGAGAATGTTGTATAATGCTCAGGTATTATGTTTTTTTCGGAGGAGCACAAATGAAACGAGGAGTCAGATGGATGATCAGTCTTGGAATGTCTGTATGGATGTTAATGGCAACAATAGGGGCTGTCATGCCAATTACTTGGTTAGAAGAGGGGGTCTCTCCTGTGGGGAACACAAGGATGGAATCCTACGATTTGCCACGTTTTTCCCAAGGGCTGATGTTGGTGGAACAAGAGGGTAGTTATGGCTTTGTGAACCAACAAGGAAAGCTTGTGATTCCTCCTGTTTATTTAGATGGAGGAGCCTTTGGCTCAGGGCTTGCTCCTGTTGCCATGGAAACCACAGGAAGTGTGGGAGATCAATGGCTTTTTCAGCAGCTTGAACTAGAGGTTTCTCAAGAGAATAATGAGCTTGTCACCCGATATGGCTTTGTGAGTCAGGGGGGGCAGATGGTGATTGCCCCTGTCTTTACCCATGCCTATTCCTTTTCAGAGGATTTAGCTGCTGTCCTGTTGCCCACAGGCTTTTGGGGCTTTGTGGATACCCGTGGAAATCTTGCCATTTATCAGGATTATCTTTGGGTGGGAGATTTCTCTGGAGGCTATGCCGTGGTGCAAACTGGGGCTGGCTTTGGCGTGATTGATTGCTATGGCAGAGAAGTGGTTCCCCCTTCTTTCACGGATATCATTGGCACAGGCTCCCTGTATTTTGTCAGCCGAGGAGCGGGGTATGCTTTGCTCGATGTGGCTGGACGGATGTACACAAACTTTATCTATGAAGACCCCAGTCCCTTTGTGGACGGTCTTGCCTTGGTGGAATGGGAAGGGAAACGGGTTTATCTTAATGAAATTGGTTCAGTGGTGATTTCAGGAGACTATACCCAAGGATTTTCTTTTCAAGAGTCCCTTGCTTGGGTGCGAAAAGAGGGCGCATATCAGTTTATTGATACCAGTGGAACCCCTTATTTGACCAATCTATCCTCTTATTCGCAAGTGATGTCTTTTTCTGAAGGCTATGCACGGGTGAAGTCTGGGATTTATTATGGCTTTGTCAATAAGGAAGGGGAAGCTGTTCTCCCCACCATTTATCGAGATGGGATTCCTGTGTCTGAAGGCGTGGGGCTTGTGTATGATGGGACTCGTTGGGGACTGTTTTCACGAGTCTGGCAGGATGCCACTTGGTCCATTCCTTATCTGGATCAAGGAGAGGCTCTGGGGCTTGCTGTGGATGCCTATTACGGGAATGACCTAGGTCGTGGTATGACCCGTGGAGAGTTCACCGAGTTGATTCTTCGTTGCTATGATTTGCTTTCTGTGTCAGTGGCAGACGAGCCCGAAGAGGAAGAAGCATTGGAAGAAGAGCTAGAGGATAGCGATAAAGACAAGGACGACCAAGAGGACGAAGAGGACGAAGCTGTGACTGAAATACCAGAAATGCCAGTATTTATCCCCACGATTTATACGGCCCCCTTTGCTGACACCAGTTCTCTTGTGATCAATCGTGCGTATTCTTTGAATTTGGCAGGAGGGGAATCTGCTGGTTTTTATGGTGCTTACCAAAGCTTAACCAGAGAGCAAGCAGCCACCTTGATGGCAACCTTATATTGTAGACTTTCTGGAGAAGAACTGCCCGAGACTAGCACAGATTTGTTTGCAGATCACAGCGAAATTTCTTTTTGGGCAGCGCCTAGCGTGTATTTTCTTTCCTCATATAATGTGGTGGGAGGCACAGGGGATAATTTATATGCCCCTCAGGACGATGTGACATTGCAAGAGGCAATGGTTATGGCGGTTGCTTTTGTGGAAAATTTAGGGGTTTTGCTGTAATTCTTCCACTGTGGGGGGAGTCATTTTCCCACTGCTGGACTTCCATTGATAAAATTGTACAAAAAACAAAAAAACTGTTGACAAAGAAAAAAGTCTTTGCTATAATATAAAATACCGCATTGCGTAGGTACACAAGAGTAATCTTATCTTTGGAAAAAGAAAAAGAATTTCTCGCCTGCAACAGCGAGACCGTAAAAGATAGGAGTGAAAAATTATGTACGCAATTATTGAAACAGGTGGCAAACAGTACAAAGTCACCGAGGGAGACACTATTTTCATTGAAAAATTGGACAAGAACGCTGGAGACACCATTGTCTTTGACAAAGTTCTTGCTATTTTAGATGGAGAAACAAACAGCTTTGGGGCACCTACTGTATCTGGGGCAACTGTCACAGCTACTTTAGAAAAAAATGGCCGTGGTAAGAAGATTCGTATCTTCAAGTATACCCCTAAAAAAGGGTATCGTAAACGCCAAGGACATCGTCAACCATATACAAAAGTAAAAATTTCTGGAATTAAGGCGAAATAATGACAAAAATAAATTTTTTACCACAAAATGACAGAGCTGGATTTACTGTCACAGGGCATACTGATTTTGCCAACGCAGGGAACGATATCGTTTGCGCAGGAGTTTCTTCTGTGGTTGCAATGGTGGAAATGACCTTGAATGATGTGTTGAAAGTCGAAGCTGAAACTGTCATCAAAGAAGGGGTTGTGACCCTTCGTTTACCTGAAAAAATGTCACACGAAAATTCATTTGCTGCAGAATGTATTCTGGCTGGCATGAAGGGATATTTAGAGCAATTAGCCAAAGAATATCCTCAAAACTTAATCATCGAAGAATAGGAGGCAAAAACTATGTTAAAAATTGGATTACAACATTTCGCACATAAAAAAGGTGTGGGTTCCACAAGAAACGGACGTGATTCTGAATCAAAACGTCTTGGTGTGAAACGTGCAGACGGTCAATTCGTCCTTGCTGGAAATATCTTAGTGCGTCAACGTGGTACACACATTCATCCTGGTGCTAATGTGGGCAAAGGGAAAGATGATACACTTTTTGCATTAAAAGATGGCAAAGTGAAATTCCACCCAATGGGTAAAGATAGAAAGCAAGTTTCTATTGTCGAAGAAACTGCCTAAACAAGAAAAGCTGTGACATTTTGTTACAGCTTTTTTTATTTATAACAAGCAGAGACCTTGTGGAGATGTTTCCGAGGGTCTCTAATTCAAGAGGAGGTGCTATTATGGCAGCACCATTTGTAGATACAGCACGAATTACCGTAAAATCAGGTAATGGGGGCAACGGTGTGGTTGCGTTCCACCGAGAGAAATATGTAAACGCTGGGGGTCCTGATGGTGGGGACGGCGGAAAAGGTGGAAATATCATCTTAGAAATAGATGATCATATGTCTACTTTGATGGATTTTCGCTTTAAGAGAAAGTATACAGCGAAAAATGGCGAAGATGGTGGGGGCAAACGTTGCACTGGGAAAGACGGCGAAAACTTAGTGATTCGTATTCCGCGTGGTACCATCATCCGAGACACAGCAAGTGGAGAAATCATCAAGGATATGTCAGAGGAGAGCTCTTATGTTTTGTGCAAAGGGGGACGTGGTGGCTGGGGAAATCAGCATTTTGCCACACCTACCCGTCAAGCACCTCGCTTTGCAAAGCAAGGACTTCCTGGGAAAAACAGAGAAGTGACTTTAGAACTGAAACTTCTAGCAGATGTGGGATTGATTGGATTTCCAAACGTGGGGAAATCCACATTTTTGGCTTCTGTCAGTCGTGCTCGTCCTAAAATCGCCAATTATCATTTTACCACTCTCTTTCCTAACTTAGGCGTTGTTTTTGTGGAAAATGGGGAGAGTTTTGTTCTGGCTGACATTCCTGGTATTATCGAAGGCGCAGCAGAAGGGGCAGGTCTGGGGTATGACTTTTTGAGACATATTGACCGTTGCCGTTTGCTTGTTCACGTGGTGGACGTGTCAGGTAGTGAAGGACGAAATCCTGTGGAGGACTTTGTTGCCATCAATGAAGAATTGAAGCAATATTCTCCCGAACTTGCCACAAGGAAAATGCTAGTTGTGGCAAATAAGACGGATATGATGGAAGATGAAAGTCTTTTGACTGATTTAGAAGCTTATGTGAAAGCTTTGGGCTTGGACTTTTTCCCTTGCTCTGCTGCTGGGGAAGTGGGAACAAAGCCTGTGGTGGAAAAAGTAGTGGAAGAACTGTCGAAACTACCACCTGTCATCAAATACGAAGCCACTTATGTGGAAAAACCACCTGAAGTGGACACTTCTGAAGAACTTTCCATCGAGCAAGATGAGGATACTTGGCTGATTGAAGGTCCTTGGTTACAACGCCTCATCGCTCATGTGAATTTCTCTGACCATGAGAGTCGAAATTGGTTCGAGAAAAATTTGCGAGATTCTGGTTTGTACACTCGACTGGAAGAGATGGGGATTGAAGATGGGGATATTGTGTCCATGTACGATTTAGAATTTGAGTATCAGCGTTAATTATCTTTCAGAGTTATTCTGAAAAAGCCCCTCCAGAAAATTTCTGGAGGGGTTTTCCCTATATGAGGACTGGTTGCACTTGTTTTCCTTCCAATGCTTCCTTCACTGCAAGGGGGAGACGGCTGAAGTCAGAGACCAGAGAATCTGGTTTTTCCACTGGGTCATCTTGCCCAAAGGGAACAAAATAGACGTGCCGTCTGCCCAAAAGCTGTCCGATGTTCACAGCAGAAACGGCGAGCCCATCATTGGTAGAGGGGGCGATAAGAAGGGGGTTGCCGTTGCGAAGATGTGCCTTTGCACCAAGGGTGACTGGGGTATCTGCAATGCCACAGGCAAGTTTTCCCAAGGTGTTCCCTGTGCATGGGGCAATGACAAGCAAGTCTAACATTTTTTGGGGACCTAAGGGCTCTGCTTCGGGAATGGTGCTGATCACTTTTCGATCGCACAGGCGAGAAAGTTCGTGCATTAAGTGATGTGCTTCCCCGAAGCGTGTATCCGTTTTCGCCACTTCATGGGAAACAATGGGCACAACTTGGTATTCTTCCACTAAGAGTGCCAGACTTTCTAAGGCTTTTTTGTGGGTGCAATAGGAACCACAAAGAGCGAAGCCGATGGTTTTTTTCATAATAATGCACCTTCTTTCTCCTCGTCCAACATATGAAACAGGCTGCGCATGATGGTCAGCCCTGCTGTGGAGGGGGCTACTTTCCCTGGGAGAGACAATGCTTGCACCACGGTGCGTTGCAGTTTTTCGGCTTCTTTGAAATCCACTCCTCCGGGGAGACTGGCAAGGTCGATGATCAAGCAGTCTTCGTCGCTGTCTTCCAGTTCTCCTCTGCCTAATACTTGGGCGGGAATGGTGTTGACAATGACATTGTAACAACAAAGACCACCAATCAGCTTACCCAGTCTTTCTGTGTGGAAGCCATCGGCTCGTGCTTGCTCTAGCTGTGCTACATTACGGGCTGCGATGGTGACTCTTGCTCCAAGGACACCCAATCGCCAAGCTGTGGCTGTTGCCACTTTTCCGTAGCCAAGGACCATGACCCTTGCATCATGTAGAGTGATAGGCAGTCGCTCCATGATGATTTGGATACATCCTTCGGCTGTGGGTACAGCGTTTGCAATGGCGAGCTCTTCTCGCAGAAAAAAATCTTCAATGGAAAGTTGATATATTTTTGCAAGTTCTTTTGCTTCTTCTTTCACTTGTCCAGCGAAGATTTTAGCGTGAGAGGGGATTTTTGAGAAAATTTTTGACAATGCCACAGTGGCACTGTGGAAGGGAGCGTAAAGGTTACCTTCTTTGTTTTGAAAGGGGAGAGGGAAGAGGATGATGGGAGGGGCATCTTCTTTCTTTTCTGTAAAATCTAAAGTTTCATGGCAATGTAGTTTCGGGTTATTTTTGGGGAGTAATAAAGGGTCAATGGCGTAGCAATGTACTTCCTTCCCCTCTTCCAAGAGATGTTTTGCCAGCCAATGACTGCGTAAATCTCCACCTAAAATCCAAAAGGTATCATGGTTGTTCTGGGACATAAGGTATCTACCTCCTTTGATTGATTCATACTGGTTTCCTATTTTCTAGGGAACCAGTGTTAGGGATACTTTTCTTACTGTGACAGTGTATGTAGAAAGGAGGGGAAGGGTGTAAGCCTTTTTTATCATGGGTTTCATGTCTTCCTTGGATGGAAAATTTAAAAAGAAAAAACTTGACATATATTGCAAGCTGTGATATCATTAAGTTGTATTTTGTGAAGTCCCCTTTGAAATTTCTCGGTTTTTAAGATTCTTTTTCGCAAGATGTCTCTTTTTGACTTGCAAAAAAAGAAAGCTGATTTGATAGGGGAATAGCAAAAAATTTTTTTATTTAAATGGAGGAAATGAAAATGAAACGTTTTTGGGCAATGGCACTGACAGGAGCACTGTGTTTAGGGCTTTTGGGTGGCTGTAGTGCAGAGGACACAAGCACAGGTGGCACAGGAGCAACAGGAGGCTCTGAGTCTGCCTCTGGTGGCGAAGAAGGCACAAACGAATCAGGTGGAGAAATTGTGGTAGGCTTGATTGCAAATACTTCTGGCTCTGCAGCACAGTACGGCATTGCAGTGAGCAATGGGGCAAATTTCTATTTTGACGAAATCAATGCTGCAGGGGGAATCAACGGCAAAACAATCTCTGTCAAGCAGTATGACGATAAGGGAGACCCACAAGAAATCCCTATGCTCTTCGACCGTTTGGTTGGAGATGGCGCTACAGCCATTGTTGGTTCTGTGTTGACAGGTGCCACTCTTGTATTGGCTGATGCTACTTATGCAGCAAATATGCCACAAATCACAGCATCAGCTACTTCTCCCGCTGTGACAGTGATGGATGACACAGGGGAGGTTCGCACCAATGTATTCCGTTCTTGCTTTACTGACGCTTTCCAAGGTGTGAAAATGGCAGAATATGCAATGGATAAATTGGGCGCTACCACAGCAGCTGTGATTTATGACAACGGTGACGATTATGCTTCTGGTTTGAAGGACGCTTTTGTGGCACAATGTGAAATCCTTGGGATTACAGTGGTGGCTTCAGAAGGTTATGCAACAGGAGATGTGGCATTCCAATCACAACTGACCACAATCGCCGGACAAAGCCCTGATGTTATTTTTGCACCAAACTATTATTCAGATGTGGGCTTGATTGTCACACAAGCAAGACAACTGGGGATTGAATCTACTTTCCTAGGTGGCGATGGCTGGGCTGGGGTGAAAAACTATGCTTCTGCAGAAGACTTAGAAGGTTCTGCTTTCTGTTCTGGTTTTAGTGGAGATGCTGATTTTGAAGCTAACATGAAAGCAAAATACGGAGATGACATTGAAATCGGTATGTTCGAAGCATTGGGCTATGATGCTGCTCTCATTCTTGTGGAAGCTTTGATTGTAGCAGAAGAAGCAGGTCTGGAAACTGGCAGCGATGCCTACAAAGAAGCAGTGATTGCTGCTATGTCAGCCACAAGTGGCTTGGAAGGTTTGACAGGTTCTTTTGAGTTTGATGAAAATAACGACCCCATCAAAACAGCCTCTATTATGGTTGTGACAGGTGGAGAAGAAGTCTTTACAGAACAATATTAAGTATCACTCTGAATGGTCAGGGATCCCCTGAATCATCAGATGTCCCCCTCTATTTTTTTAGACGGAGGGGGCTTACATAAGGGGAGGCTCTTTCTCGGACGTAAGGTTTGGGAAAGGGTTTCTCGAAAAAGAAAGGGGAGATAAAATGGATTTTTTCTCTACATTATTGAGCCAACTTGTGAATGGTCTGCAATCAGGGTCGATTTATGCTTTGGTTGCTTTGGGTTATAGCATGGTTTATGGCATTATATTACTACTTAACTTTGCCCATGGTGATATTATCATGGTGGGGGCTTATGCGGCTTGGTATTCTTTGGTGAAATGGGAGCTTCCAGTGGCTGTTTGTATCATTTTTTCTATTTTGGTCAGCACTGCATTGGGCGTGTTGATTGAGCGAATTGCTTATCGCCCCTTGCGAAAAGCTCCTCGCCTTTCTCTTTTGATTACGGCGATCGGGGTTAGTTTTTTTCTGGAGAACGGGGCACAGTTGGTCTTTGGAGCAAACTCCCAAGTGGTGCCTACTTTTTTGACTGGACCAAGCATACAAATTGGGGATGTCCGTTTGAGTTTTACTGCAATCGTAACCATTGTGACTGCCTTGATTTACATGGCGATTCTGACATTTTTGGTTCAAAAAACAAAGATGGGGAAAGCCATGCGTGCTGTGTCTGAAGACATGGGGGCAGCGCAACTGATGGGCATCAATGTGAATAGTGTGATTTCCTTTACCTTTGCCATTGGCTCTGCTCTGGCAGGGATTGGGGCGATTTTGTATCTTTGTGCCTATCCACAAGTAGGACCTTTTATGGGGTCTATGCTTGGTTTAAAGGCTTTTGTGGCAGCTGTGCTGGGAGGGATTGGCTCTATCCCAGGTGCCATGCTTGGAGGCTTTGCCATTGGGATCGCTGAATCTTTGGTGACAGCAATGGGGCTTTCTCAGTGGAAAGATGGCGTGGTTTTTGCTATTTTGATTGTGGTATTGATTTTACGTCCCACAGGATTTATGGGGAAAAAGATTGTAGAGAAGGTGTAAGAATGGAAGAGCGTAAAATTTCGGTAAAAACAGGTTATGCCATTAATATCGTTGTGGTGCTTTTGATTATTCTTGGCACTTATTGTATTGTGTCATTTGGCTTGGTCAAGGGATATACCCTGACTATTTTGATGCTTTGTGGCATCAATGTAATCCTTGCTGTGTCACTGAATGTTGCCACAGGTTATTTGGGACAGCTTCCTTTGGGACATGCGGGATTTATGGCTGTGGGCGCTTATACAGCTGGGATTTATCTGAAGAAAACCCCTATTTCAGAGCATCTGTCCAGTGGGGATATGCTCTCAGCCACACCTTATATTATTTCTGCTTTGCTTCTTGCTGGGGTAGTGGCGGGGATTGTAGGGGTGTTAATCGGGATTCCCGCCCTTCGATTGCGAGGGGATTATCTTGCCATTATTACCCTAGGCTTTGGCGAGATTATTCGAGTGATTTTGCAAAATATTGATGGTGTGTTGGATTTTGAACTGACAGGAGGGGCTTCTGGTTTAAAGAGAATCCCTCAATTTTCTTCTGTGATGGTGGTGCTTCTTTCGGTGATTTTTACCATTACCATGATTCACATGGTGATGCAATCACGGCAAGGGCGAGCCATTCTTGCCATCCGAGAAAATGAAATTGCAACAGAGAGTTGTGGTATTTCCACCACTTATTACAAGGTTCTTGCCTTTGCCTTTTCAGCTTTTTTTGCTGGCATTGCCGGGGCTTTGTATGCGGGGTATGTAGGGTCTTTGCAACCTACAAGCTTTGGATTTATGAAGTCTATTGAAATTTTGGTGATGGTGGTTCTTGGTGGAATGGGTTCTTTGGTGGGGTCTGTGATTTCTGCCACAGTGCTAACAGCACTGCCACAAATGCTGTTGGTGTTCTCTGATTATCGCATGGTGGTTTATTCCATTGTTTTGCTATTGATGATGAATTTTCGCCCCAAGGGGCTGCTGGGGAATTACGAGTTTTCCATGTATCGCACTTTAGAGTGGCTGTTTTTTTCCAAGAAAAAAAAGACTAAAGGAGAGGGGGAAGGGACATGAAAAAAGAAGAAGTGAAGCTTCACCCCCAACCAAGTAAGAATTTATTAAAAGAATCAGATATGGACAAGAGTCCCATTTTAGAATGTAATCATTTGGGCATTGATTTTGGTGGGCTGTCTGCTGTGAAAGAGTTCAATATTGCAGTGGGTCGCACAGAGATTGCTGGGCTGATTGGTCCTAATGGAGCTGGGAAAACCACAGTTTTTAATCTGTTGACCAAGGTATATCAGCCCACACGTGGTAGCATTATGTTAGATGGGAAAGACACCCATGGGATGAACACCACCCAAGTGAATCAAAATGGGGTGGCACGAACCTTTCAAAATATTCGTCTTTTTCATAAACTATCTGTCATTGATAATGTAAAGGTAGGGTTACACAATAGCTTGAACTATGGTTTGGGTACCACTATTTTCCGTTTGCCCAAGTATTGGAAAATAGAAAAAGAAGCAACAGAACGTGCCTTGGAGTTATTGTCTATTTTTCAAATGGAAGACCTTGCCTCTACCCCTGCTGGCTCCTTGCCGTATGGGGCGCAACGACGTCTTGAAATTGTCAGGGCGCTCGCCACAAATCCAGCATTGCTGTTACTAGATGAACCAGCAGCGGGGATGAATCCTTCTGAAACAGGGGAATTGATGGAGAATATTGTGAAAATCCGTGATACTTTCCAAATTGCTGTGATGCTCATTGAGCATGATATGAGTCTTGTCATGGGGATTTGCGAGGGGATTTGCGTGTTGAATTTTGGAGAAATTATTGCCAAGGGAACCCCTTCGGAGATTCAATCAAACCCTGAAGTGGTGCGAGCCTATCTGGGTGCTGAAAAGGAGGAAGAGTCGTGTTAGAAGTCAATGATATGAACGTATATTACGGCGCCATTCATGCAGTGAAGGGGATTTCTTTTTCCGTGGAACAGGGAGAGATTGTCACTTTGATTGGTGCCAATGGGGCAGGAAAATCCACAGTCCTTCAAACGGTGTCTGGTTTGCTTTCTAGCAAAACGGGAAACATGACTTTTTTAGAAGAGAAAATATCAGGGATGGCACCACATAAAATTGTGCAACGTGGGCTTGCCCACGTGCCAGAGGGCAGACGGATTTTTCAGCAAATGAGTGTGGAAGAAAACTTGGAGATGGGTGCTTATACTCAAAAGGGTAGTGAAGTGAACCAATGGCGAGAGGAAGTCTATGCCCAGTTCCCTCGTTTGGCAGAAAGAAAAAAACAAGTCGCTGGCACCTTGTCAGGAGGAGAGCAACAAATGCTTGCCATGGGACGTGCTTTGATGTCTCGCCCTAAACTGCTGATGTTGGACGAGCCTTCTATGGGGCTTGCCCCTCTTTTGATTGAGCAGATTTTTCAAATTATTCTTGAATTGCACAAAAATGGAACCACTATTTTGTTGGTGGAACAAAATGCTAAGATGGCATTATCTATTGCCAACCGTGCTTATGTTTTGGAAACAGGAAAAATAGTCCTTACAGGGACAGGGGCTGAACTATCCGTGAACGAAGACGTGAAAAAGGCGTATTTAGGGAGTTAAGTTTTCTTTTGTTGTAAAGGGGTGACTCTTATCAGAGAGGTAAAAAGGGAATCCTTTCTCCTCCTTTTTCCAAAAAAATCTTGACCTGACCACTGAGGCTTTGTTTTAAATGTGAAGTTTAAAAAATGGCTTTTCATATACTTTGACAAAATTTGAAATTACCGTTGACAAAAATAGGATTTTAGGGTAGAATAGAAATAATATCTTTTCAAGAGAGTGGTGAGCACATGGAAATGTCCTTTGACGAATTACAGATAGAGCTGAGAAAAGAACAGGCAACCAATGAAGTTTCTAATAAATCCATCATTAAATTGTTGGGTGAGAAAAAGGAACTAAAAGAAAAATACGAGGAAAGCGTCCAAGAATTGGACTCTTTGCAAGATAAGCTTCAAGAGGCAGAGGCAAACGAAGCCTTGGTGGCAGAGCTACAAGGTGAAATAGAAGAAGCCAAAGAAAAAATATCTGAAACAGAGTCTGCCCTAGGCACTGTGGAGACAGAGCTTTCTGAAGTGAAAGAAAAGCTGATTTCTTTGGCAGAAGAAAAGCACAGCTTAGAACTTGCCCTTGCTGTAGCAGAGGAAAAACTTGTTTCCATTGAAGCAAGCGATAGCGAATTGCGTTCTGCCATGACAGAGATGCAAGAAAAAATGTCCGTCTGCCAGAAGGATGTGACAGAGAGCAAGGAACTTTTAGAAAATTCTGAAAGTACTTTGGCAAGTACTCTTTCTTATTTAGATGATACAGAAGATAAACTAAGTAAGCGTGAAGAAGAAATCGCTGAGTACTTAGGAAAACTGAAAGAAGCACAGGATAGAATCGAAGCTTTGGAAGCTCAGATTGCTCTATTGGAAGGAAGTTCCTCCATGGCGCAAGGGGAACTGATGGATAAGCTTGCCAAAACTCAAGAGGAAGCTGATGCCAAGCTGAGCCAAGTGCAAGAGGAAGCCGATGCTAAATTGAGCCAAGTGCAAGAGGAAGCTGATGCCAAACTAAGCCAGCTTCAAGAGGAATCAGAGGCAAAGCTAAGCAAGGTTCAAGAAGAAGCGGAAGAAAAATTCCAAAAAGCACAGGAAGAAGCTTCTGAAAAGTTTAACCAAAGCCAAGAAGAATCAGAAGAAAAGTTTGTGAAAGCACAGGAAGAAGCTTCTGAGAAACTAAGCCAAAGCCAAGAAGAAGCAGAAGCGAAATTCCAAAAAGCACAGGAAGAGGTTGCTGCCTTGTTGGCGAAAACCCAAGAAGAAGCAGAAGAGAAGTTTGTCAAAGCCCAAGCAGAGGTCACAGAACAACTAAGCCAAAGCCAAGAAGAAGCTGAAAGTCTGAAAAAAGAACTGACAGAGCATCAACAACAAAGCCAAGAAGAGATAGAAACAGTACAAGCTGACATGAAACAAAAATTGGATCAATGTCAAGAAGAACTTTCCACAGCACAAGTGGAACTGGACAAAGTGAAAAAAGAGCTTGTAGAGAGCGAAACCATGGTTTCTGATTCTAGGGAAAAAGTCCAAGCTTTGGCAGAGCAAGTGGAAGAGACACAAGAAAAATTCCGTAAAGCAGAAGAACTCCGTCAAATCACAGAGGGCGAACTGAGGGCAACCCAAGAGCAACTTTCTGGTTCTGGGCAAAAGGTCAATGATGCTTATCTGAAAACGGCTGAAACAGAAAGCCAAAATAAAATATTGCAAAGTGATCTGGCAGTTTCTCATAAGAAAATTGAAGAAATTGAAGATGTGCTACAAAAATTTGCTGGTAAATTACAAGACGCTGATGATAAGATCAAAGACTTGGAAGAACAGCTTTATGAAGGCAGAAGAGCCTTGCTACAAAGCCAAGAAGAGCTTGAAACAGCCCATGCACAGCTTGACGCTGCAGAAGAGAACATCGAACGTGCCCAAAACAATTTACTGGCAAAAGATGGCCAAATGGAAGAAATTGTCAAGGAATTACAAGAAGCAGAAAACAAACTGCAACTGCAAGTGGCTGTGGTTTCTGAGTTCGTGGAAGAGAGCGCTGTCCGTCGTAATAGTAGAAATGCTGGCAGAAAACGAGTTGCCACACAAGAAACAGTACGTATGGTGATGAAGCTTCGTGAAACAGGTGTTTCATACGTGCGAATTTCACAGGTCTTAAAAGAAAGATTAGGTGTCGAGATTGGTCGAACTACCGTGGGCGAGATTGTTCGTGGGAACTATGTACCAACAGATGTACCAGAAGAAAGAGTCCTTTCTTAAATTTTATCCCTCCACTTTATGTAGTGGAGGGATTTTTTACAATCATGACTTTTTTCTAAAAGAAAAGATGTTTCTTAGGGAAAAATACGACAAAGATACATGGGAAATACAGTGAGATAGCCCAATCTTTCCAAGAGAAAGGTTTTTAAAAATTTTTGAAAGTTTTTTTCAAAAAAGCCTTGACAGAAGCAAAAAAAAGAGATATACTTATCAAGTGCCTAAAAATAGGTACAAATGCGTTGAAGCGGGAGATTGCGACTCATATGGGTCGGTCACTTCCGTGGAGTATGTCCGTAATCGGGCGGCTGAGGATTGTTCTGCAGAATCATTGTTGCAAGAACGAACTGGCTGGTTTGCCAGTTTTATTTCTACAATTTTTATGACACGCACGAGAGCGTGTGCTGAAAGTTCTCACCGTACGAAGAGAAGAAGAAACTTCGTATGTTTTAAGGAGGAAACCCCATGGCAGAAAAGGAAAAAATCCGTATTCGTCTCAAAGCTTATGATCATCAGTTGATTGACCAAAGTGCTGAGAAAATCGTGGAAACAGCAAAACGCACAGGTGCTACTGTGTCAGGTCCTATTCCACTTCCCACAAAGCGTGAAATCGTTACTATCTTGCGTGCTGTTCATAAGTACAAAGATAGTCGTGAACAGTTTGAACGCCGCACACACAAACGTCTAATTGACATTCAAAAGCCTTCTCAAAAGACTGTAGAAGCATTGATGTCCTTGGATCTACCAGCTGGTGTGGATATTGAAATCAAACTGTAATCATATCAATTTGTGTACCACGGCTTTGTTGCTTTTTGATTTATGACACATTTTATTTGAATGAGTACTACATTAAAAATAGAAACAAGGCAGGTCAAGTTGCAGGAGCAATCGTCGCAAAGAATCGACCGAACTACTGTAACCAATAACCTTATTATACTAGGAGGAATTTCCAAATGGAAAAAGCGATCATTGGCAAAAAAATTGGCATGACGCAAATCTATGACGAAGCAGGACGTGCTGTTCCTGTGACAGTCATCGAAGTGGGTCCTTGCACAGTTGTGCAAAAGAAAACCATGGAACGTGACGGCTATGAAGCTGTGCAACTTGGTTTTGATTCTGTGCCAGAAAGAAAACTGTCTAAACCTGAAGTTGGACATTTGAAAAAAGCTGGACTTTCTGATTTGAAGAGAGAACTGAAAGAATTCAAATTAAAAGGTAGTGCAGATATGGAAGTCGGACAAGAGCTAAATGCTACTTTGTTTGAAATCGGCGAGTATGTGGATGTGACAGGTACTTCTAAGGGACATGGTTTCCAAGGTGTTATCAAACGTCACGGCGCACATCGTACCCCTATGACCCACGGTGGTGGACCTGTTCACCGTCATGCTGGTTCTATGGGCTCTGGTACAGACCCTGCACGTATCTTCAAAGGCAAGATTGGTGCTGGTCAAATGGGTAATGTACAAGTAACTGTACAAAACCTTGACATCGTTGATGTGGACGAAGAATTGAACGTCATTGCTGTTCGTGGTGCAATTCCAGGACCAAAGGGTGGCGTAGTTTATGTAAAATCCACAGTGAAGAACAACGTAGAGGCAAAGGGACCTGCAGATTCTGGCAGAGTCAACCCACAAAAAGCTTCTGCTCGTGTCAATCCACAAAAAGCTTCTGCTCGTGGCAAATAAGGAAAGGAGAGTTTAAACTATGGCGAAAGCAAACGTATATGACATGGCTGGAAAGAAAACTGGCGAGATCGAACTCTCCCAGGCTGTTTTTGGTATTGAACCAAACCCAGTTGTTGTCCATGAAGTGGTGAAAAACCATTTAGCAAATAGAAGACAAGGTTCACAATCAGCTCTGACTCGTGCAGAAGTTTCTGGTGGTGGTAGAAAACCTTGGAGACAAAAGGGCACTGGCCATGCAAGACAAGGTTCTACCCGTAGTCCACAATGGACACATGGTGGTATTGTCTTTGCACCAAAACCCCGTGATTATAGCTACACAGTCAACCGTAAGGTAAAACGCCTTGCACTTCTTTCTGTGCTCTCTGCAAAAGCAGAAGCAGGAGAGATTGTCGTGGTAGATGGTCTTGCTATGAACGAAATCAAAACAAAAACAATGAGCAGTCTTCTTTCTTCCATGGAAGTTGGAAAATCTGTGATCATCACTGCAGAACACAATGAAAATGTGTTCAAATCAAGCCGTAACATCCAAGGAGTGAAGGTATGTTCTTCTAAACTCATGAGTGTTTATGATTTGGTGAATGCAAAAAAATTGGTGATTGACAAAGCTGCTTTGACTATCATCGAGGAGGTGTTTGGCGCATGACAAAGGCATATGACATTATCAAACGCCCCATTGTGACTGAACAATCCATGGAGCTAACAGAAATCAATCGTTATACCTTTGAAGTGGCGAAAACTGCCAATAAAATTGAAATTGCAAAAGCAGTGGAAGAGATTTTTGGAGTAAAAGTCAAAAAGGTCAACACCTTGAATATGCAAGGGAAGAAAAAACGCATGGGCGCTCGTCGTCCTGGCCGTCGTCCTTCTTGGAAGAAGGCAATGGTCACATTAACAGAGGATTCTAAACCAATCGAATTCTTTGAAGGCATGGTATAAGGAGGGAATAAAACATGGCAATTAAGACGTTTAAACCCACAACCCCCTCCCGCCGTCATATGACGGTATCTGCTTTCGAGGGGATTGATAAGAAAGCAAAACCAGAACGTTCACTCACTGAAAAAGTGAAGAAAACTGGTGGCCGTAATAGCTATGGTCGTATCACTGTCCGTCATCGTGGTGGTGGTAATAAGCAAAAATATCGTATCATCGACTTCAAACGTAATAAAAGCGGTGAAGCTACGGTGGTGAACTTGCAATACGATCCAAATCGTTCTGCAAACATTGCTTTGGTGGAATATGCAGACGGCGAACGCCGTTATATCATTGCTCCTGTGGGCGTGAAAGCTGGTTCTACCATTTCTACTGGCGTGGGAAGTGATATTCTTCCTGGGAATGCAATGCCTATCTCTGCCATTCCTGTGGGTGAGCAAATCCACAACATCGAACTTTATCCTGGCAAAGGTGCTCAGTTGGTTCGATCTGCAGGTGTTTCTGCTCAGCTGATGGCAAAAGAAAACGGCATGGCTCAAGTTCGTCTTCCTTCTGGGGAAGTTCGTTATATCCGTGAAGAATGTATGGCAACCATCGGTCAAGTGGGTAACACTGACCATGCTAACATCAACTTGGGTAAAGCTGGCCGTAAACGCCATATGGGTTGGAGACCTACTGTTCGTGGTAGCGTCATGAACCCCTGTGATCACCCCCATGGTGGTGGTGAAGGTAAAAGCCCAGTGGGTCGTGCAGGCCCTGTTACCCCATGGGGTAAACCAACCTTGGGCTATAAAACCCGTAAGAAGAAACATCGCACCGACAAGTTTATCGTAAAACGTCGTGGCACCAAGTAAGGGAGGGAGTAAAAGATGAGCAGAAGTGTTAAGAAAGGCCCATTTTGTGCCCCTGAACTACTGAAACGGGTAAACAAAATGAACGAAACCAACGAAAAAAAGGTGTTGAAAACATGGAGCCGTGCCTCCACAATCTTCCCAACTTTCGTAGGTCATACCTTTGCTGTCCATGACGGACGCAAACATGTACCAGTTTATGTATCAGAAGACATGGTAGGACACAAATTGGGCGAATTCGTCCCAACAAGAACCTATCGTGGCCATGCTGGCGGAAAAACAGGTAAATAAGGAGGAGAGAGACGATGCAAACAGCAACTGCAAAATTAAATCATCTAAGAATCTCTCCCCGTAAGGTGAAGATTGTCTTAGATTTGATTCGTGGCAAAGATGTGGGTTCTGCTTTGAACAACTTAGCATTTACCCCAAAATCTGCCTCTGAACCTGTGAAAAAACTCCTTTTGTCAGCAATGGCAAATGCAGAGAATAATCACAACATGGATCCTAGTTTATTGTATGTTCAAACATGCTTTGTAAATCCAGGTCCAACCATAAAAAGAATTATGCCACGTGCCCAAGGCCGTGCTTATCGTATTTTAAAACGCACCTCGCACATTACCATTGTGTTGGGCGAACGTTAAGGGAGGAGAATCTTACTATGGGACAAAAAGTTAATCCACACGGACTTCGTGTGGGCGTCATTAAAGACTGGGATTCTCGCTGGTATGCTAGAGATGATAAAGTGGGCGATCTTTTGGTGGAAGATTTCAATTTGAGAAAATTCCTGAAAAAAGAATTGTACCATGCTGGGATTCCTAAGATTGAAATCGAACGGAACACCAGTGCAAACGGCAAAGTGCGTATCTATCTTCATTGTGCTCGTCCAGGACTTGTGATTGGCAAGGGCGGAGAAGAGATCGACAAATTGCAAAAGAAACTTGCTAAAATGATTGACAAACCTGTTGATTTGAAAATCATCGAAGTGAAAAATACAGACATGAACAGCCAACTTGTGGCAGAAAACATTGCACAACAACTGGAAAAAAGAATTTCTTTCCGTCGTGCTATGAAAAACGCCATGGGTCGTGCGATGAGAGCTGGTTCTAAAGGAATCAAAACAGCTGTGTCTGGTCGTTTGGGTGGAGCTGAAATTGCTCGTACTGAACATTATCATGAAGGTACCATTCCTTTGCAAACTCTTCGTGCTGATATTGACTATGGTTTTGCAGAAGCAAACACCACTTACGGAAAAATCGGCGTAAAAGTTTGGATTTACAAAGGTGAAGTGCTTCATCAAACACTTCGCACCACTCCTCGTACTCTTGATACAAGCAAACCTTATCAAGAACGTCGTGACCGTCGTCCTGGCGGAAACCGTGGTGGCAATCGCCAAGGTGGTTTTAACAACAACCGTAGTGGTGGTGGTGGTTATAATAATAACCGTCCTCAAGGTGGTTATAACAATAATCGTCCACAAGGGCAAAATAACAGCCCACGTCCACAAGGACAATTTAACAACAATCGTCCTGCTGGAGGCGGCGCTAGTCGTCCTGCAGGCAATCCCCCAAAGGAAGGAGGCGCTGAATAATGCTGCTACCAAAAAGAGTAAAATATCGTCGTGTGCATCGTGGTCGCATGAAAGGTAAAGCCACCCGGGGAAACACTGTAACTTATGGTGAATTCGGTTTAGTGGCAACAGAGCCTAGCTGGATTACAAGCAACCAAATTGAGGCTGCTCGTATCGCTATGACTCGTTACACCAAACGTGGTGGTAAGGTTTGGATTAAGATTTTCCCAGACAAACCTGTCACAGAAAAGCCTGCTGAAACTCGCATGGGTTCTGGTAAAGGCTCTCCTGAATACTGGGTGGCTGTGGTTAAACCCGGCCGTGTTATGTTTGAAATTGCTGGCGTATCAGAAGAGGTTGCTCGTGAAGCACTTCGTCTGGCTAGTCACAAACTACCAGTGAAATGTAAAGTTTTGAAGCGTGAAGACTCCGAGAAGGGTGGTGAGGCGTAGATGAAAGAATTGCGTAGTATGAGTGCCAGTGCCCTAGAGGAAAAACTGCTCTCACTGAAAAAGGATTTGTTCCATTTGCGTCTGCAACACGCAACAAATCAATTAGAGAGTCCTGTTCGCATCTCTGAAGTGAAAAAGGACATTGCCCGAGTCAAAACCATTCTTCGTGAGCTTGAGCTTGCGAGCCGCTAATAAGGAGGAAACAAAATGGAAAACAGAACTTCTTCCCGAAAAACCAGAGTCGGCATGGTGGTTTCGGATAAAATGGACAAAACCGTGGTGGTAGCCATTGCTGACCGTGTGGCACACCCATTGTATAAAAAAATAGTCAAAAGAACCTATAAACTAAAAGCTCATGATGAAGAAAACCAATGTGGTGCAGGCGATCGTGTCCGTGTCATGGAAACTCGTCCTTTGTCCAAAGACAAAAGATGGCGTGTGGTGGAAATCATTGAGAAAGCCAAGTAAGGGAGGTCGCCTAGATGATTCAACAAGAAAGCTATTTGCGTGTGGCTGACAACTCTGGTGCCAAAGAAATCAAAACCATTCGTGTCTTGGGTGGTTCCAAACGCAAATACGGTAACATCGGCGATGTGATTGTGGCTTCTGTCCGCAAAGCACAACCTGGTGGAGCTGTGAAAAAGGGTGAAGTGGTTCGTGCAGTGATTGTTCGTTCTCGTCGTGGAGTTCGTCGTGCTGACGGTTCTTATGTACGTTTTGACGATAATGCAGCTGTGCTGATCAAAGAAGATAAAAACCCACGTGGGACCCGTATCTTTGGCCCAGTCGCTCGGGAGCTTCGTGACAAGGATTATATGAAAATCTTGTCTTTAGCACCTGAAGTACTGTAAGGGGGGGGCGTAGATATGAAACATTTAAATATCAGACGTGATGACAAAGTCATCGTACTCTCTGGGAAAGATAAAGGCAAAACAGGTACTGTACTTGCCGTTATGCCTGAAGATCGCAAGATCATTGTCGAGGGTGTTAACATGGTGTCTCGTCACCAACGTCCTCGATCTCAAGGAGAAACTGGTGGAATTATCCAAAAGCCAGCTCCTATGTATGCGTGTAAAGTGGCTCTTGTCTGCCCCAAGACTGGTAAAGCAACGAGAGTTGGTTACCGTTTGGAAAATGGCAAGAAAGTTCGTTATGCTAAAAAAAGCGGCGAAGTAATTTGATAGGAGGAAGGGTTATTTATGGCAACTCCAAATGTAAAAGCAAAATATAAAGCAGAAGTAGCACCTTCTCTTATGCAAAAGTTCAGCTATAAATCTGTGATGGAGATTCCTGGTTTGGAAAAAATCGTCATCAATGTGGGCTGTAGCGAAGCAAAAGATAACGTGAAGGTTCTAGACGCAGTCATTCGTGATCTGTCTACCATCACAGGGCAAAAAGCTATTGTCACAAAGGCTAAAAAGTCTGTGGCAAACTTTAAATTGCGTGAAGGTATGCCCATTGGCGCAAAAGTCACCTTGCGTGGGGATAACATGTGGGAGTTCGTTGATCGTTTGTTCAGTGTGGCTCTTCCTCGTGTCCGTGACTTCCGTGGTATTTCTCCTGACTCTTTTGATGGTCGTGGGAACTATGCCCTAGGGATTAAAGAACAACTAATTTTCCCTGAAATCGATTATGATCAAATTGATAAAATCCGTGGTATGGATATCGTGATTTGTACCACAGCAAAAACCGACGAAGAGGGCCGTGAATTGTTGACACAAATCGGCGCTCCCTTTGCTGGTCAATAAGAAGGAGGACGAGAACATGGCTAAAAAAGCGATGAAACTAAAGCAACAAAGAACACCTAAATATTCTACAAGAGCTTACAACCGTTGTAAACTTTGTGGACGTCCCCATGCTTATTTGCGTGATTACGGCGTGTGTCGTATTTGTTTCCGTGAACTTGCTTACAAAGGACAAATTCCTGGTGTTCGTAAAGCTTCATGGTAAAAACTTGACAAAACTGGTGAAGCAGAGCAAGCAAGTCTTGTTTCTGCCAGCCGTTTGTTTATACTAGGCATAGCCTAGCCTGTCCTAAGGAATGAATTGCTAAAACTAGGGCAAAAGCTGGACAATAGGTCAGTGTATTACCTATGCACCGATACCTTGCCAGCGTAACGGGGTCACATTGTGACTACCGTAAATTTGATAGGAGGTAACCCCCATGCATATTACAGACCCTATTGCGGATATGCTGACTCGTATCCGTAACGCAAGTAGTGCCAAGCATGGCACTGTGGATGTTCCTGCATCCAACATGAAAAAGTCCATTGCAAAAATTTTGCTGGACGAAGGTTATATCAAAAGCTTTCAAATCGTTGAAGGCGATACCCAAGGTATCATTCGCATTGTGCTAAAGTATAGCCCAAGCAAAGAAAAGGTGATTGTGGGACTGAAAAGAATCTCAAAACCTGGACTTCGTGTCTATGCTGGTGCAGAAGAATTACCAAAAGTCCAACGTGGCTTGGGTATTGCAATTATTTCCACAAGCCGTGGCGTCATGACTGATAAAGCAGCAAGAGCTGCCCATGTTGGTGGTGAAGTGCTGGCTTATATCTGGTAAGGAGGGGTAAGGAGATGTCAAGAATCGGAAGAGCTCCCATCCCAGTACCTGCTGGTGTGGAGATTAAAGTTGCAGCTGACAATACTGTCACTGTAAAAGGTGCGAAAGGTGAGTTGACTCGTCAATTTGCAGCTAGCATGATTTTAAAACAAGAGGGCACTGAATTTACAGTTGCTCGTCCCAATGACAACAAAGAAAACCGTGCATTGCATGGTTTGACCCGCAGTTTGATCAATAACATGGTTATTGGTGTATCAGAAGGTTTCAAAAAGGAACTGGATGTAAACGGTGTTGGTTATCGTGTTGCCATGGAAGGCAAAAAATTGGTGATGAACTTGGGGTATTCCCACCAAGTCATCGTAGAGGAGCAAGCAGGCTTAACGCTGGAAGCCCCTACTCCAAACCGTATCGTGGTTTCTGGTTGCGATAAACAACGTGTTGGACAATTTGCTGCTGAAATCAGAGAGAAAAGACCTCCAGAGCCTTATAAAGGTAAGGGGATCAAATATGTGGACGAAGTCATCCGCCGTAAGGCTGGTAAGACTGGCGCTAAGAAATAAGGAGGTGTGCTAAGATGATAAAAAGACCTGATACAAGAGGCCAACGGCTTCGCCGTCATAGACGTGTTCGTGGCAAAATTTCTGGCACAGCCACCCGCCCACGTCTAAATGTGTTCCGTAGTAACACAAATATTTACGCACAAATCATTGATGACGTAACAGCTGTCACATTGGTGTCTGCGTCTTCAAACGACAAAGATTTTGTTGTAAAAGGTACCAAAACAGAAGTGTCTAAGGCAGTGGGCGAAGCTCTTGCTGTGAAGGCAAAAGCAAAAGGCATTGAAGAAGTTGTCTTTGACCGTGGTGGATATGTGTATCACGGCAGAGTGGCGGCTCTTGCCGAGGGTGCCCGTAGTGGCGGCCTGAAATTCTAAGGGGAGGAGGAAATATTATGGCTAAATTTGAAAGAGAACCTAGTGAATTTAACGAAAAACTAGTGTTTTTGAATCGTGTTTCTAAGACTGTGAAAGGTGGACGTATCTTTAAATTTGCTGCACTTATGGTTGTGGGTGATGAAAAAGGACGTGTTGGCTTTGGTCTGGGAAAGGCATCAGAAGTACCTGAAGCAATTCGTAAAGGGATTGAAGATGCGAAGAAGAATATGGTAACAATTTCCCTCTCTGGTACTACCATTCCTCATGAGGTTTTGGGAAGCTTTGGAGCAGGCCGAGTGATCATGAAACCTGCTGCACCTGGTACAGGTGTTATCGCTGGTGGTCCTGTCCGTGCTGTGATGGAAGCTGCTGGCATCAAAGATATCCGCACCAAGTGTTTGCGTTCTAACAACCCACAAAACGTTGTGGCTGCCACTTTCCAAGGTTTGCGTTCTTTGCGTACACCAGAACAAGTAGCAGAACTTCGAGGGAAGAGCGTAAGCGAGATTTTGGGCTAAGGAGGAACGACACATGGCAAACTTAAACATTAAATTAAGCAAAAGTCTGAATGGTCGTCTTGCAAAGCACAAAGCGACAGCAGAAGCTCTTGGGCTTCGTAAAATTGGGGATACCACTGTGCAACCTGATAACCCTTGTACACGTGGCAAAATCGCCAAAATCGGCTACCTGCTACAGGTCACCGAAACAAACTGAAAGGAGAGAATCAATGAATTTGCATGAATTATCTCCAGCACCAGGCTCGAATAAAAAAGCCTTCCGTAAAGGCCGTGGTAAAGGTACAGGCAACGGAAAAACAGCTGGCCGTGGTCATAAAGGACAAAAAGCACGTTCAGGTGGCGGCGTCCGTATTGGTTTCGAAGGTGGACAAATGCCTTTGCACCGTAGATTGCCAAAGCGTGGCTTTAATAATATTTTTGCGAAACCTTTGGAAGAAGTAAATGTAGCAAAATTAGAAAAATTTGAGAACGGTGCTGTGATTGACGCTAGTATGTTAATGGAAACAGGCGTTTTGTCTAAATGCGAGTATGGTGTGAAAATTTTAGGCACAGGAAGTTTGACAAAGAAATTAACTGTCCGTGCATCTGCTTTTTCTGCTTCTGCCAAAGAAAAAATCGAGGCAGCTGGTGGGAAGGTGGAGGTGGTCTAATTGATCGAGACCCTCCGCAATGCGTGGAAAGTACCAGAATTAAGAAAAAAAATGCAGTTTACAGTATTTGCACTTTTGATTTTTCGTTTTGGTGCAGCTGTGCCTGTTCCTGGGATTGACAATGCAGCATTGCAAAGTTATCTCCAGTATCAATCTGGTACAATTTTAGATTTTATTAATGCTATGAGTGGTTCGGCGTTTTCTATGGCGACGGTGTTTGCACTGTCTATTCAGCCGTATATCAATTCGTCCATTATCATGCAACTATTAACAGTGGCTATTCCAGCACTAGAGCGTCTTCAAAAAGAAGGTGGCGAAGATGGAAAAAAACAAATCGCTACCTATACTCGGTATGGAACTGTTGCCATTGCGTTACTCCAAGGCTTCGGCTATTATACCTTGATTCGGGTCAATGGGCTTTTGCAAGAAAGCTCTACGCCTGAGTTTTGGAATGGACTTGTCATAGTCCTAACTTTTACAGCCGGTTCTGCCTTTTTGATGTGGTTGGGTGAACAAATTACAGAATTTGGCGTAGGGAACGGGATTTCAATTATTCTCTTTTCTGGTATCATTTCTGGTTTGCCTAACTCTATCGGCACTATGATTTCAGGTGTTTCTAACTGGAACGCATTGCAGTCATCAGAGGAAGTGTTAGCTGACATTGACGCAGAAACCATTGCTTATATGCAGGCAAATGCTTTGCATCCAGCAGTCATTCCAGTCATTGTTCTGGCTATGCTTGCACTTGTGGTGTTTATTGTCTTTATCAGCAATGCAGAACGTCGCTTGCCTGTGCAATATGCAAAGCGTGTGGTGGGACGGAAAACTTATGGGGGACAATCTTCCCATATTCCAATGAAAGTGAACATGAGTGGTGTTATGCCAATTATCTTTGCTTCTACCATTGCTACTTTGCCCGCAACAGTAGGTGCCTTTGCAGGCTGGACCATTGACTCTGAAGGCTTTGGTGGTTTTATCATGCGTCTGTTTGACACATCAAAGTTCTTTTACGCACTGATTTTCTTTATTTTAATTGTGTTCTTTAGTTATTTCTATGCAACTATGCAGTTTAATCCCATTGAAGTGGCAAATAACTTGAAGAAAAACGGTGGATTTATTCCTGGGTATCGACCTGGGAAACCAACAGCAGATTTTATTGCCAGAGTTTTGTCGAAGATCACTGCCTTTGGGGCGCTGTATCTAGCAGTCATTGCTTTGCTCCCCATTATCACAGGAAATCTCTTCAATATCTCTACCCTTGCCATTGGTGGTACTTCGGTCATCATCGTGGTTGGTGTTGCTTTGGAAACTGTGCGAACCATCGAAGCACAAATGCTCATGCGGCACTATAAAGGATTCTTAGAATAATAGAATAGAGGGATAGACATGGGTAAAAAAATCGTACTTTTGGGTGCTCCTGGCTCTGGTAAGGGAACCCAATCAGCACTTCTCAGCGAAGCACTTGGCATCCCAACTATTTCCACTGGTAACATTTTACGTGCTGAAATTCAGGCAGGTTCTGATCTAGGCAAAAAAGTGCAAGCAGTGATGGATGCGGGGAAATTGGTGGATGGTAGCTTAATTTTGAGTATTCTTTCTGGGCGTGTTTCCAAACCTGATTGTGAAAAAGGTTACATCTTAGATGGTGTGCCTCGTACCATTGAACAGGCAGAAGAAATGGAAAAGCAAGGAATCGAAGTAAACTGCGTTTTATCCATCAATATTCCTGATGAGCGTGTGGTAGGACGGATGGTGGGGAGAAGAGTTTGCTCAGCTTGCTCTGCGCCTTTCCATTTGGAATCTGCAAAGCCCAAAGTAGAGGGTGTCTGTGACGCTTGTGGAGGAAATTTGATTCAACGGAAGGACGATAGTGCAGAAACTGTACAACGTCGTTTGGATGTTTACAAAGAAGAAACTGCTCCATTGGTGGACTATTACAAAGCAAAAGGTGTCTTGCAAGAGGTGGAAGACCAACCCGAGATTTCTGCTGTGACTTCGGCTATGCTGAAACTCATCGAGGGTTAGTATATGGAGCTAATTTCCATCAAAAGCAAAGATGAAATCGTCGCTATGCGAAAAGCAGGAAAGATTGCTGCTGAGGCAAGAGCTCTTGCTGGCGCAATGATTGCCCCTGGTGTCAGTACAAAAACCATTGATACAGAAGTAAGAAAGTTTATTAAGTCAAAGGGAGCGATTCCTTCCTTCTTAAACTATCACGGGTTTCCAGCTTCAGTGTGTTTGTCAGTGAACCGAGAAGTGATTCACGGTATTCCAGATAAGCGAAAGCTAGAAGAAGGGGACATCGTCAGTGTTGATGTGGGTGCTTATATCGATGGCTTTCATGGCGACTGTGCGGCCACCTATCCTGTGGGAAACATTAGCGAAGAAGCAAAGGCACTGATTGCAGTGACTCGACAAAGTTTTTTTGAAGGCATGAAATTTGCCAGAGAGGGATGTCGAGTGGGAGATATTTCCCATGCAATCGGAACTTATGCCGAAAGCTTCGGCTATGGCGTGGTGGAATCCTATGTGGGGCATGGATTGGGGCGACAGCTTCATGAGCCTCCCGAGGTGAAAAACTATGGCCCGGCAGGGAGAGGTCCACGCTTGTCAGCAGGAATGACCTTGGCTGTGGAGCCGATGATCAATCAGGGGACGAAGGCAGTGAATGTCTTAGCCGATGGTTGGACAGTGGTCACAGCAGATGGGTTGTTGTCTGCGCACTATGAAAACAGCATTTTAATTACGCAAGATGAAGTGGAAATCCTGACCATCACCCAAGAGGGATTGCCATGAAGGGGAGAACCGTAAAGTCCGTGGCAGGACATGACAAAGGAGATTTATTCTTTGTCTTACAAGAAGAAGGAGAATTCTTTTTCTTGGTCAATGGGCGACAACGCAGACTCGCAAATCCCAAACGAAAAAAGAAATGCCATGTGACAGAAATTGACGCTTCTTCCCCTGTTCCAGTGCAAGAAATATCTGTGCCACAATCTGACAAAGAAATTCGTCGGTTTTTGGCAAGCATGAAGGAGGTAATTACCTTTGGCAAAGGATGATATGATAGAACTTGAAGGTGTAGTGACAGAGGCATTGCCCAACACTACCTTCCATGTGGATATTGGCAACGGCCACATCATCTTGGCACACATCTCTGGAAAATTACGGATGAATTTTATTCGGATTCTTCCTGGAGATAAAGTCACAATCCAAATGTCTCCCTATGATTTGACTCGTGGTCGAATCACTTGGAGAAGCAAATAAAACCCGTAAAAAGGGAAAAAGAATTAAGGAAGAAAGACACAATCTTGTGTCTCAGGCCGCTTAGGCTATCAGGAGGGAAAAACAATGAAAGTAAGACCATCCGTGAAGCCCATGTGCGAAAAATGCAAAGTCATTAAACGCAAGGGTAAAGTCATGGTAATTTGTGAAAACCCCAAGCACAAGCAGAGACAAGGTTAATGGAGGTATTATAGTATGGCTCGTATTGCCGGCATCGATCTGCCAAAAGATAAAAGAGTAGAAATTGGTCTAACCTATATCTACGGGATTGGACGCACAAGTTCCAATAAAATCTTAGCTGAGGCTGGGATTTCTCCTGACATTCGTGTCAAGGATTTAACAGAAGATCATGAATCAAAGCTCCGTGAAATCATCGCTCGCTCTTATACAGTGGAAGGTGATTTGCGCCGGAACATTGCAATGGACATCAAACGTCTCACAGAGATTGGATGCTATCGTGGTATCCGTCACCGTAAGGGGCTTCCTGTTCGTGGGCAACGTAGTAAGACAAACGCAAGAACTCGTAAGGGTCCAAAGCGTACTGTCGCTAATAAGAAGAAGTAAGGAGGGATATAAGTTATGGCTGCTAGTAACAAAGGCAAGAAAGTGGTGCGGAAACGCAGAGACAAAAAGCATGTGGAAAAGGGCGCTGTGCATATCCGCTCCTCCTTTAACAACACCATGGTTACCATCACCGATGTGCAAGGCAATGCTTTGTCTTGGGCTTCCTCTGGTGGATTGGGCTTCCGTGGCTCTCGTAAATCTACTCCTTTTGCTGCACAATCTGCAGCAGAAACAGCAGCAAAAGCTGCTATGGAGTATGGCTTGAAATCAGTAGAAGTTTTCGTCAAAGGACCAGGGGCTGGACGTGAGGCTGCAATTCGTGCCTTGCAAGCTGTGGGACTTGATGTAACTCTCATCAAAGATGTGACCCCTGTGCCACATAACGGTTGTCGCCCACCAAAGCGTCGCCGTGTCTAATGTAAGGAGGACTGAAAAGGATGGCTAGAAATATGCAACCCATTGCCAAACGTTGTAAGGCTTTAAACTTGGAACCCTCTGCCATGGGTTATGCCAAGAAAACCACTAAACGCAACGAAAAAGGGCAAATGCGTAAGAAAAAATCCGAATATGCTATGCAAATGACTGAAAAGCAAAAAGTCAAATTTGTCTATGGCATCATGGAAAAACAATTCCGTAGCTATTACGAAAAAGCAAGCCGTATGCAAGGGAAAACTGGTGAAAACTTGCTTTGTCTGATTGAACGTCGTTTGGACAATGTAGTTTATCGTATGGGTTTTGCCAACACACGTCGTGAAGCTCGTCAACTGGCGACTCATGGACATTTTAACGTGAATGGTCAACGTGTGGACATTCCTTCTTATCTCATCAAAGAAGGCGATGTGATTGAAGTACGGGAAAAAAGCCGCAGCACTGCAAAGTTCAAAACATTGACAGCAGAGGATGCCCCAACTGTGACAACCCCAAAATGGCTTGACCGTAGTCGTCAAACTTTGGTGGGGAAAGTGACTGGCTTGCCAACACGAGAAGATATCGACTTCCCAGTGGAAGAACATCTAATCGTTGAGCTGTACTCTAAATAAAAATTTAGTGACGGCTGCCGTAGGGTTCGTCAGCCGTGGAAACAGAAAAAAACCCTCGAATTATTTGGTGAGCAAAAACAGACGATGGATTTTATCGTCGCTGAAAAGGAGGGTATCATCGCATGGTAGAAATTGAAAAACCTCGTATAGACTGTATTGAACGTCCTGAGGACGTGTCATATGGTAAGTATATTGTAGAGCCCCTAGAGCGTGGCTATGGCATTACTCTGGGGAACTCTCTTCGTCGCATTTTACTGTCTTCTCTCCCTGGGGTGGCAGTGACAGCAATTAAAATTTCTGGTGTACAGCATGAATTTTCCACCATTCCAGGTGTGAAAGAAGATGTGACAGAGATTGTGCTGAATGTAAAAGGCGTTGTAGCAAAGCTTTTTTGCGAGGGACTAAAGACTGTTTATATCGAGGCAACAGGTCCTTGTAATGTGACTGCAGGAGACATCATTCCTGATAGTGATGTTGAGGTATTAACCCCTGATTTGCACATTGCAACCTTGGGAGAAGGGGCAACTTTAAATATGGAGTTGACCCTCTCTCATGGCCGAGGCTATGTACCTGCTGACAAAAACAAAACACCACAAACAGCCATTGGTGTGATTCCTTTGGATTCTTCTTATACCCCTGTGCGTCGAGTGAATTATTTTGTGGAAAATACCCGTGTGGGTGATGCCACAGATTATGATAAACTCACCTTAGAGGTTTGGACCAATGGGACAATCGAAGCAAGGGATGCTGTGTCCTTGGGTGCAAGGATTTTAAGCGACCACTTTACTTTATTCACTGATTTGTCAGAAACCATGGGCGGTAGAGCCACAGTGGTGGAAAAGGCAGAATCACAAAGAGAAAAAGTACTTGAACTGACCATTGAAGAGCTTGACTTGTCTGTCCGTTCTTTCAACTGTCTGAAACGAGCCAACATCAACACGGTGGAGGATCTCATTTCTAAAACAGAGGAAGAAATGATGAAGGTACGGAATCTAGGACGTAAGTCTTTAGAAGAAGTCATCAACAAGCTTGTCATGATGGGACTTGCTTTGGCTGACGAAGAAAATTAATTACATCTCAAAGGTATGTAACGTTCCTCTTTGAGAGGAGGAATTTTTCCTCTGGCGGGAGTAGAGTTTTTCTACTCCCCTTTGAACGAATTTAAAACATCTCGCATGAGGTGAAAAGGAGTGCATTTAAATGTCAAAACAACGTAAATTAGGCAAAACAACTGACCAACGTCGTGCCATGCTTCGTGCTATGGTCACTTATCTATTAGAAGAGGGTCAAATCAAAACCACAGTAACCCGTGCGAAAGAGGTTGCTCCTCTGGCTGAGAAAATGATTACTCTTGCAAAAGATAACAACCTTGCTTCTTATCGTTCTGCTCTTTCTTTTATCACAAAAGAAGATGTGGCGAAGAAACTTTTTGACGAAATCGGTCCTAAATATGCTGACCGTCAAGGTGGTTACACACGTATTGTTCGCATTGGCCCACGTCGTGGGGATGCAGCAGAAATGGCAATCATTCAATTAGTGTAATAAAAAAAGGTGGCTTTTGCCGCCTTTTTTCTTTTTTCTAAAATTGTATAAGGAGTGAAGGAAATATGAAATTTGGTATCTTAGGTTGCGGGAATATTGTTGGAACTTTTATGAAAGCTGTGGATGCAGTGGAGGAAGTCTCTTGCATTGCTGTGGCTTCCAGAGAGCTTTCACGGGCAGAAAACTTTGCAAAAGAGCGAAATATCCCTAAAGCTTATGGTTCTTATGGGGAACTTCTCGCAGATGATCAGGTGGAAGCTGTGTATATCGCTACCCCTCATTCTCATCATTATGAACATATGAAACTTTGCATTCAAGCAGGAAAGCATATTTTATGTGAAAAAGCTTTTACCGTGAATGGAGAACAAGGCAAAGAGATTCTTGCTTTGGCAAAAGAGAAAAAAGTCTTTGTCTTAGAGGGGATGTGGCCACGATTTTTCCCCATGGTATCAAAGATTCAGGACATCATCAAAAGTGAACGTTTGGGCAAGGCGAAGATGCTTTCTGTTTCGAAATGTTATCCCATTATTGATGCCAGAGAACGTTGTTACGAGCCTGCTTTGGCAGGGGGTGCGGTTCTTGATTTGGGCTGTTATGTTCTTAATTTTGCCTCTATGTTTTTCGGGGATGATGTGACTTCGATGAAATCTGTGGTCAGTATGACCAATACAGGGGTAGACTTGCAAGAAGGGATTATTTTGCACTATGGAGATGGGAAGATTGCCAATCTTTCTTGTTCTATGGGCTGTCTGCAGCCGGAGATTGGCATCATTGCTTGTGAAAAAGGATATATCAAAATTCCATCTGCTGGTCGCATGGAACGAGTGGAAGTGTACAATGAACATCACGAATTGTTAGAAGAATTAATCGCAGAGCCTTTTGAAAACTTTCAATACGAGGTAGCTGCCATGGCAAAAGCTGTGAAAGCTGGAAAATTGGAGTGTGAGGAGATGTCTCATCAGCACACAATTTTCATCTTGGAACAAATGGATGCTTTGCGTAAAGAGTGGGGCTTTGCTCTGCCTTGTGAATAAAGACAATGCCCCTAGACAAAAATATGTCTAGGGGCATTTTATGACATTTGTGATCAAAAGTTATTACTTCTTTGCTCAGATAAAAAATCCACCACAGGAGGATAAAAGAAGAGAAGCAGGGGCATTGCGATGGCACCCAAAAGAAATGGTAGCACAATCAGCGCAAATCCCATGCCAAAAGCAATAAAAAGCACTTGGTATAGGAGATATAAGGTAAAGATATTAAAAAAACTTCCTACACCCATCAGGATTCTAATCCACAGAGCACCACGATAAAGGAAAATGAGCAACACAATTTGTATTGTATTCCCCAGACGATTGATGCCCATGGCACCTTGAACTAAGGCGAGTAAGATGTAATATCCCACGATGATTCGCATAATCCACATCCCTTTGTCCAGATTTCCTTGGTGATTCCATTGTTGTTGGTCCACTTTTTGTACAAAAGGTTTGTCATAATCAATTTCTTCTTCTTTGAAATCGTCTTGATACATAAAAACACCTCATTTCTTAAATCTACTTGAAAATATTATATCCCAAAAATTTGAAAAAGTCAAGATTGGAAATGTTAAGAGACTGAGAATAAAAAAGAGAAATGTAACAAAATTGTAAATTCCTAGGGAATGGCTTGACAAGTACAGGGAAAAAGTTTATAATAGATAGGAAATTAGTAAAAGGTGGCTATTTATGAAACATTTGATTGACCCAATGGACTTATCAACAGAAGAGATAAAAGATATTTTAGATCTTGCTGGCGATATTATGGAGCATCCACAAAAGTACCAAGAAGTTTGTAAAGGAAAGAAGCTTGCGACTTTGTTTTTTGAACCTAGTACACGCACACGACTGAGTTTCGAGGCCGCTATGATGGAATTAGGGGGGAATGTGATTGGTTTTTCTTCTGCAGATTCCTCCTCTACATCTAAAGGAGAGAGTATTTCTGACACTGTGCGAACAGTCGCTTGTTATGCAGATATTATTGCAATGCGACATCCCAAAGAAGGGGCACCTTTTGTTGCGAAAGAAGCTGTGGACATCCCAGTGATCAATGCAGGAGATGGTGGGCATAACCATCCCACCCAAACTTTGACAGATCTATTCACGATTATAAGAGAAAAAGGTCGTCTTGACCGTTTAACCATTGGTTTTTGTGGTGATTTGAAGTTTGGACGTACGGTGCATTCCTTGATTAAGGCAATGAGTCGTTACGAGAATATTGAATTTGTGATGATTTCTCCTGAAGAATTACGGATTCCTGAGTATTTACGCACTGATTTGTTTCAAAAGAAAAATATCCCCTATGTTCAGGCAGAACGAATCGAAGAAGTGATTGAAAATTTGGATATCATCTATATGACTCGAGTTCAAAAGGAACGTTTTTTCAATGAAGCTGATTACATTCGTTTAAAAGATAGCTATATTTTAGATTTAGACAAGTTGAAAAAAGCAAAATCTGACCTTTCTATCTTACATCCATTGCCAAGGGTAAACGAGATTTCTGTGAAAGTGGATGCTGACCCTCGTGCTTGTTATTTTCGTCAGGCACTTTGTGGAAAGTTTGTCCGTATGGCATTGATGATGAAGTTATTAGATTTGGAGGTATAGGCTGATGATGAATATAGATGGGATTTTCAGTGGCATTGTCCTCGACCATATCGAAGGCGGGATGGGATTACAGATTTACCACGACCTTGCCTTAGATAAATTAGATTGCTCTATTGCGATTATACAAAATGTGAAAAGCCAAAAAATGGGCAAAAAAGACATCATCAAGATTGATGATGATTATAAAATAAACTTTGATGACCTTGCTTACATTGACCCTAACATCACTGTCAGCGTGATTCGCAACGGACAAGTGGATGAAAAGGTGATTTTACGTCAACCAGAACGAATTGTGAATATTCAAGATTGTAAAAATCCACGTTGCATTACTTCTATTGAACAAGAATTAGAGCAAGTATTTCTCTTAACAGACCCAGAAAAGGGCATTTATCGCTGTCAATACTGCGAAGCCATTGCCCAAAGGAAAAAATGATACAAAAGCCTCTTCCCACTCGTGGGAAGAGGCTTTTGTTGTAATATCTTAATGATCAGGACAAAGTAGCATACATCATTGCTTTGATGGTGTGCATACGGTTTTCTGCTTGGTCAAAGACCACAGAAGCCTTGGAAAGGAATACTTGGTCAGTGACTTCCATTTCTTTAAGTCCGAATTTTTCTGCAATTTCTTTCCCCACTGTGGTATTTTCATCATGGAAACTGGGGAGACAGTGCATGAAAATAGCTGTTTTCTTGGCATAAGACATCACATCGTCATTCACTTGATACTGACGAAGTTTTTGGATTCGACTTTCCCAAACAGAATCAGGTTCACCCATGGAAACCCAGATATCAGTATAAATCACATCGGCATCAAGACAAGCTTCTTTGATGTTAGAGGTGAGGGTGATGGTCCCACCAGACTCTGGTAAGAAAGTTTTTGCTGTCTCTACCAAAGAGTCTTCGGGCAACAGGTCAGCAGGGGCACAGGCTGTGAAGTTTAACCCCATTTTTGCACAAGCGATGAGAAGAGAGTTCGCCACATTATTGCGGGCATCGCCCATGAAGGTGAAGTTCACACCTTTTAGTCTACCTAATTTTTCTTCGATGGTGAGCAGGTCAGCCAGCATTTGAGTGGGGTGGAATTGGTCAGTGAGACCATTCCAGATAGGAACACCAGCATTTTCAGCCAGTTCTTCCACAATGCTTTGAGAGAAACCACGATATTCAATGCCATCATACATACGACCAAGTACTTTCGCAGTGTCAGCGATGGATTCTTTTTTTCCCATTTGACTAGAGCCAGGGTCCAGATAAGTGACCCCTAAGCCTAAATCCATGGCGCCTACTTCAAAGGCACAACGAGTACGGGTAGAAGTTTTTTCGAAGAGAAGAACGATATTTTTTCCTTCTAAATGTCTGTGTGGGGTGCCACATCGCTTCTGACTTTTAAAATCATGGCTTAATGCCAGTAAATATGAAATTTCTTCAGAAGAAAAGTCTAATAATTTCAAAAAATGTCTGCCATGTAAGTTGATTGCCATTGTTAAGTATCTCCTTTTTCAAGTGGTTTTAGATAGCCACAAGAGTGGCTTTCTAAATCTTGGATAAATTGTTTTAAACACTGATAAGTTTCTTGACTGAGATAATGTTCCATGGCACAGGCATCTTCTTTTGCTGTCTCTTCAGCAACTCCCAGTCTTTGGAAGAAGTCAACCAGTAAGGTATGGCGTTGGTAGATTTGTTGTGCCACCAACTCACCTTGGGAGGTGAGAGTGATGTGGCCGCTGTCTTCCATCACGATATGCCCACTGGTACGAAGGAGTGACATGGCACGGCTGACTGAGGGTTTGGAGTAACCCAAATAACCTGCGATGTCTACGGACCGAACAGTCCCCTTTTTTTGTCGTAGGACGAGGATTGTTTCTAAATAGTCCTCTCCTGATTGATGAAGTGCCATAAAAATTCCTCCTAATAATTAAGATATTCACTTGCAACAAAACCTGTCACAGTCTGACCTTCTAAGAATGTTTCTACTTTGAACCAATCCCCAAAGGTTTGCAACACAGTAAGACGGCTGCCGTTGGGGAGTTGTGCAATGACATCAAAGGCTGTGCCAGCACCTGCCCGCAGTCGCAAAGTGGTTTCGTTGTTTTCCACAGCAACAGTAGCGGTTATATTTTCTTCTTTGATATAAGCACCCATGACATAGCCTTGAACGGGGGTGAGACTGTCGTCAATTAAGAGATAGCATGAGATTTGATACCAATCATCTGCTGTATATTTATGAAGATTGATCATAGAGCCTTCTGGTAATTGTGTGACGATTTCACCTTCTGCACTGGGGGCACTACGCACGTTCAGTCCCCCTGGTGCGTCCACCACAAAACCAGTATAGGCAAGAGCTGTTTCGGTTTCTATTTCTGTGTCGCTTTCATCATCTGGTGTGGGCGATGGTGTCAGGTCTTCGTCGCTACTACTATCTGGTAAGGTATAGGAAGGGCTGTCAGTGTCAGTTCCTTCTGGGACGCAACGTATGATACAAGTGGCAGACAGGCTTCCTGTGGAAACCGTGACGCTGACCACAGGTTGACCTGTGCCAGTGAAGATATTTTTCACAAATCCGTTTTGGTCGATAGAGACAGCACTGGGGTCGCTGACTGACCATTGGAGATCAGCAGCACTACCAGCGGGGAAAAGAAGTGGCATGAGAAGATGGCTTTGCCCTGGTTGCAAGCTGATTTCTGTGGAACTCAGGCTAAGCTGAGTGGGACTGCTTTGCTCTAATTGGGTAAATAGTAACAGATTATAGATATATTCTGCCATAGATTCACGAGAAAGGGAGGCCAAAGGATAGAGATAGTCTGTGGTATCTGTTAAAATCCCTTGATAAGAGAGGACAGCTGCTGCTTGCATCGCATAGCTGGTCAGTTGATTTTGGTCTTGGTACTGGCTGAGTCCTGCCAGAGAAGTGGTTGGAAAGTGGATGTCCATGGCAGCGAATGCACGATAAATCATCAAGAAGGCTTGTTCTCTTGAAATGTCACGGCTTCTGCCAAAGGTTCCGTCTCCCATTCCTGTGGTAATGGTGTTTTCCACAGCCCAGGAGATGGCAGAGAGTGCGTAATCTGTCTCGCTGACATCAGAGAAGAGAGAGGCGGCAGAGCTGTATACAGTGGGAGAGTTAAAAGCACGATAGAGCATCAGGATAAAATCCCCACGGCTGATGGCTTTTCCCAGTCCAAATTCTGTTTCAGAAAGACCACCAATGATTTCATTGGTAGAGAGATAGTGGATTGCTTCGTGTGCCCAGTGGGTGGAGGGGACATCATCAAAAGAATTTTTGATGGTCACAGCAATGTGAGCTGTTTGCCCTCCGGCAGTTAAAGTGATGGTACAATCGTCATTCCCTGCTTGGTATACAGCAGGAGAAAGGAATGCTCCATAGCTGGTACTGTCATACTCCAATCCTCGCACCGACCAGTTCAGACTGCTGCCATTGACATAAACTTCGGTGCCATAAGAAAGAGCATAGGGCTCTAGGGTAATGGTTTCACCAGCGACTAAAGAAATTTCGCTGATGGTCTCTTCTTTCCCTTCTAATCGCAGTGCCAAGAGGGTCAGGTGGTCCACAATGGTCATGGCAATTTCATCTTCTAATTCCAAGGAAGGGGCAGAGAGATAGAAAAATTCTGTCCCTGTTTCCATGGGGGCGTAAGTGTAATTGAGATGACCATCGCTGTCAGTGGAAGAGGAGAGAATCCCTAGGTTTCTTAGGTTTTCAACTTCTGCATCACTGGGATAAATGTCAAGAACAGTGCTGTTCACATCCCGAGCCCCCACTTTTCCCAGCTGGATTTCCGAGCCGATGAGGGTGGTGTTTGGTTTGTTGTCCAGCATCAGTTGCGAGGGGATTCGTGGGTCAGCGAAAAGAAGATAGGTGGCGCAACTTCTCAGTCCACCATCAGAGGGGATATTTGCTAAGGTAGGAGCACTGAGCGTATAAGGAGCTGTGAGGGAGGAGACAGCCACAGAGGTAGAGCCACCGCCGTCCAGATTCACTGCATAGTAACATCCTTCATCTAGCAGATGTTTTGCCAAATCATATTGGGTCAGCCCCACAGAGATGTCTTGTCTTCCATCAACGGCATAATAGATCAAAGTGCCGTCTTCTTTCACGCCAAAGGCAGTACGTGGGGCTGTGCCAGAGGTATGTTGCCATGTGTTGGTAGAGGTGATTTCACCAGCAGAAATCATAATATCTCCACCACCTGTCGCCCATTGGGCATTGCGAAGTTCGCTGTTACTGGTAAAGATATTCAGGGTGACGGTGTCTCCCACTTGGAAATCTTCTAACATGCTACGATAGCCCCCTTGGTCAGCAGCAGTGAGGATGAAATCATTTTCTCCAATTTCCAAAGGAAAACTGCTGTCCACCACTTCTGTCACAGAGAGCTCTAAGGTGCAATCTACAGAGAGTTTGGCACCTGTTTCACTTTGAAGTTGGTCATAGGTGGGATGAAGGCGAATCATCAAGCCCTCAGTACTGGTGCGTGTGGTGTCAGCAAATTCACGATTATAGAGATAGATGCCACCTGTATCGGTACGGAATTTGTTGAGATGATATGTGGTTATGCTAGAACCAGAGCGATTGTTTTCAATGGTGATGGGAATGGAGGTTGCACCAAGGATTGTGGTGTCTTTTTCATTGAAAAGAATAGAGGAATATTCACTGGGGCTTGATTTGTAAACACCATTTTCAATGACAATGCCCATGGGGACACCTGTGGAAAGGGAAAAATAGTCACTATTAATGCCACCCACCACGTGATATCCTAGGTTTTTGGCTGTTTCTAATGCCTTGTTGATGTTGCCTCCCCCATAGATACTGCCAGAGCCTTGGACCACGATGGGAAAAGCAGTAGAGCTTGGGGTGACGCTCATGGTGTAGGAGCGGATTTCTCCATTGCCAGTGGTGGCTGCATTTTTGACAAAGGTAAAACCAGGAAAGATTTCTTTGACAGATTGCCAAAGCAAGTTCCCTTCTACTGCATGGACAGAGGGGACAGCGAGAAGTAAGGCAAGGGCAAGGGAAATCGCTTTTTTCAAGGGTTGGATGGTTTGCTTCATGTTGTTGCTCCTTCGTAATTTATGACAAAAGGTTTTCGGTGAAAATCCTTTGGGAATCTGTAAGTGATCTATATCAGAACGACTGGAAAATATCTATCTTTCAAAAAGAGGACAGTCAAACATATTATAGCACAAAAGATTAAGAACTTCAATGGGTAATGTGTCAGAAAAAAATTTTTTTTGCTCAAAAAGTTGTGGGAATTTTTCCTTGGCAGAAAAATGTAAATCTTCCTCTTGTATTTTTTTTCTCTTTGGTGTATAATCTGACAGTATCGTGATACTCGTTCAACAATGAAATTGGGGAGGAACAAGATGAAAAATACCACAGCCACAGTGTCTAGCATTATGGCAATTACCCTCCTTGGAAAGGTTCTTGGTCTGTGGCGAGATCGACTTTTAGTCATTTCTTACGGCACAGGTATGGAGGCAAATGCTTTTTACACAGCAAGTCGCATACCTCGGGTGTTTTTTGATAGTATTTTTGCATCGGCAGTTGCCCTTTGTTTGATTCCTGTTTTTGGAAAGACCCTACAAAAACAGGGGGAAAAGAAGGCATATGATTTTGCTGGGAATTTTATTTCTGTTTTGTCTGCTGTGACTTTTGTGATGACGGTGGTGGGGATTTTTTTTGCCCCCCAGTTGGTAGAGCTTTTTGCCACAGGGTATGACTCAGAAACCAAAGTATTGACCATCTCTTTGACACGAGTTCTCTTTCCTACAGTGTTTATGACAGGGATTGCCTTTTCCTTTGTGGGTATATTACAAGGGCGAGAAAAATTTGTGATTCCAGCCCTGTTAAGCACTGTGTCCAATGGCATCATCATTCTATATTTTTATCTGGGGAATCTCAGTTATGGGATTTATGGTTTGGCTGTGGCATATCTCATTGGCTGGGGGGCACAGGCGGGGATGCAGATTCCAAGCTTGAGAAAGCTTGGTTATCGTTATCGCCCTGATTTTTCTGTGAAAAGCCCAGAAATGAAGCAAGCTTTTGCCTTGATGTTGCCTGTGATGGTGTCCACTTGGGTGGCGCCCATCAATTTGACTGTGAACACTCGCTTTGCCTCTACCTTGTATCAAGGGGCAGGGGTGTCCATTTTAGAGATTTCGACTAATTTATATCTGATGATTGCTGGGATTTTTATTTTGTCTTTGACCAATGTGATTTTTCCAAGGCTCAGCACCCAGTCAGCTGACGATTTTAAAGAAACAATGAGAGAAACATTGCATATTTCTCTCTTTTTCACCCTTCCCATGTCCCTTGGGCTTGCAGTTGTGGCAGAGCCATTGATTGGGCTTTTCTATGGAGGAGGGGCTTTTGGTCCAGAGGAAATTGTCTTAACAGGAAAGGCACTTTCTTGGGTTTCTTTGGGTATGGTTGGTTTTGGGGTACAAAATATCATCAGCCGTGGTTTTTTTGCCAAAGAAGATGGGAAGGCTCCCTTGGTGGCGGGGCTATGCTCTGTTTTTTTGAATCTGATTCTTTGTGTGCTTTTGGTAGAGGTTTGGGCAGTGGAAGGTCTTGCCATTGCTTCTGCTTTGTCCTCCACGGTCTATGGGCTTGTCTTGCTCTTTGCCCTAGAAAAAAAAGAAAAGGGTATTCTTATCCCTAGTTTAGGGAAAGATTTTTTAAAAATGCTGTTTTCTGCCATGGCAATGGCAGTGATTGCAAAATATGTGTTGGCGTTTTCTCTGGGCTATGGAAAAGTGATTGCCCTGTGTTTGACAGCAGTCTTTGGGGGAGGCAGTTATTTTCTCCTTGCCTATTTGCTGAAACTGCCAGAGATGATGAAGGTAATGAATAAGGAGTAAAACCATGAAAGAACAAGTAAATCAATTTTTACTTTATTTTAAATTTTCTTTTTTCTTTCAAAAAATTGAAAATTTTTCTAAATTTGTGGGAAAACAATTTCAAGAAAGTCGTGTGATCACAAAATTTCTCTCTCCCCCTGGTTGGGAGCTTGAAGTGGGGAAGCACAGCGTGTTCTTTAAATTGTGGACATGGATTCGAGGCGCTTTGACCAAGGTTTATGATGGATTAAAGTTGGAAAAAATCTTTGAGGGTAGCGTCTTTACCCTTTGTGCTTTTTGGGGGATCTTGGTGGCATTTCTGGCGCCCTTTCTCCCTACCATGGGGGTGCTTGCTCTTGCAGCAGTGACTTATGCTAGTTTACTTTTAACGTTGATACGCAATCAAGAGAAAAAGTTGCATTTTGCCTCTATGAATCGGTATATTTTGCTGTATGGCGTGTTATATCTTGCCCTAAGCTTTGTTTCTGTGACCCCTAGTTCCAGTGTGCCTGTGGGCTTGTTGTCTTGCGTATTGATTATTTTTGCGGTGGTGCTACAAAATGCAATCCACAGTAAAGATGGGGTCTTTGTTTTGATGGCATCTTTGTCCCTTATGGCTGCTTTGGTGGCTTTGTATGGGATGTATCAATATATTTTTCGCACAGGATACCAGTCAGCAGCTTGGGTGGACAGCGAAATGTTCGATAGCATCAGCTTTCGGGTGGCTTCTTCTTTGGATAACCCGAATATGTTGGGGCAGTATTTTATTTTGATGATACCCTTGACAGGGGCTTTGTTGCTGTCAGCAAAAAACTGGGAGACTCGTCTTGTGTGGTTTACTGCTGCTGCTTTGCAGTGTATCTGTATGCTCCTTACCTTTTCTCGTGGTGCTTGGTTGGGACTTTTGGCAGCGGGGATGATATTTTTCATCTTGCTAAATCCCAAATTAACCTATTGGATTCCTGTGGCACTGATTGCTTTGTATATGTTCTTGCCGGCTTCTGTGATTGGGCGATTTACCAGTATTGGAGATATCAGCGATGACTCCACCTCTTATCGTGTTTATATCTGGATGGGAGTCTTTGCCATGCTAAAGGACTATTGGTTCTCTGGAGTTGGGGCAGGCGATGGCGCTTTTAACATGGTGTATCCTGCTTATAGCTACGACTCTATTGTGGCACCCCATAGCCATAATCTATTTTTGCAGATTTTATGTGATGGTGGATTTTTTCTTCTTCTTGTTTTTCTCCTCTTTTTGTTTCATTATTTCCGAGGACTCTGTGTTGCTTTGAAGCATAGTGAAAGTCAAGAGGGGAAATTATATCAAATTGCGACTTTGTCAGGGACAGCTGGCTTTTTGGTGCAAGCCATGACAGACTATTCCTTTTACAACTATCGGGTGATGTTCCTTTTCTGGGTTGTGGTTGCCTTGGGCGGTTTGGTGATGAGTTATGATCGTTTGCCTAAAAATGAAGGACTGGCTCTGAGCCAAGGAGTGTCTTATGAAAAAAATCATGGAAGTCATCAGTGACAGCAATTTAGGTGGGGCAGGTCGTGTCTTGTGCGAGTATTTTTCCTCTTATGACAAAGAAAAGTACGAAGTTTCTGTGGCAATCCCAAAAGGCAGTGTGCTGCTTTCTGTGTTTCAAGACTTTGACGTGAAGATTCATGAGATCGAGGGTATGGCAGATCGTTCTTATCACAAAGAGGATGTGAAGGCATTAGCTCGATTGTTTCGAGAGGAAAAGCCAGATTTGATTCACACCCATGGTGCTTTTTCTGGGAGAATGGCAGGAAAAAAAGTAAAAATCCCAGTGGTTTATTCTCGCCATTCTGTTTTTCCTGTGTCCCAAAAGCAGAAACTACTTGCTCCAATTATGGGGGCAATCAATACCCATTATGCTGATGGTATTTTGGCAGTCAGCCCAGCGGCTGCTGATAATCTAGTAGAGACAGGGATTCCAAGAAAGAAAATTGACATTGTTTATAATGGGGTGCGTCCCATGGAGAAAACCAGTGAAGAAAAGGCAAAAGCCCTGAGAGAATCATTGGGGTTGGGTGACCTCTTCACCTTTGGGATTTTGGCTCGCTTGGAATATTACAAGGGGCATAGACTTTTGCTGGAAGCTTGCCAGATTTTAAAAGAACAAGGACATTCCTTTCGTGTCTTAATCGCAGGTTCTGGCACAGAGGATATTCAGGCAGAGATTCAGGGTAAAGCGTTGGAAGACAAGGTGTTATTTTTGGGCTTCTGGAAAGAGATTCCAGAATTGCTGTCCATCTTAGATGTGCAGCTGAATTGTTCTTTTGGCACAGAGGCAACCAGTATTGCCTTGCTAGAGGGGATGAGTCTTGGATTGCCCTCGGTGGTCAGTGATTATGGAGGGAATCCTCAGGTCATCAGCCATGGAGAAAATGGCTTGGTCTTTCCTTCTGAAAATCCAGAAAAATTAGCACAGGCAATGGCACAGATGATCACAGACCAAAGCTTTCGAGAGAAAGCTTCTATCAGGGCAAGAGAAATTTATCAAGAGAAATTCACAGCCCTTGCCTTTGCCAGAGAGACAGAAAAGTTTTATGAAAAAGTATGGAACAGGAGATAATATGAAAAAAGAAAAAATGAAATTTCGTTTGAATGTATTTGATACCATTGTTTTGTTGGTGGCACTTGCCTTAGGAGGGGTGTTTCTCTGGCAAACTTTAAGTCGCAACGAGACTGTGGTGGTGCAACGCACAGAAGAGCTTCACTATCAAATCATGATCAAAGAGGCAAGTGGAGGCACAGGGGACATCATTCCTGTGGGTTCTGCCATGTTGGATGCTGTGAAAAATTATAATATTGGCACCGTTCAGGGGATGGAAGTCTTGCCAGCCACGAAACAAGTGCTAAATCATGAAACAAAAGAATATCAGCAAGCAATCTTAGAAGGTGCTGAGGATATTTTGATTGATATGGTGGTGCAAGTCAGCCTTTCTGACTCTGCTTTGATGGCAGATGGTGGTTTTCCTGTACGGGTGGGAGAGCTTGTCTATCTTCGAGGGGCAGGATATATGGCAGCTGGATATATTTACAGCATCGAGCGCTTTGATTAGGAGGAGAGACCATGGAACAGAACAAAAAAACAGAAAAGAAATCAGAAAAAAAGCCAGAGAAAAGACCCTTGATTGATAAAAATGGCAGATTATTTGGCGCTGTCAGCTTGATTGATATTGTGGTGATTCTTGCAATTATCGTGGTTTGTGCAGGGGTCTATTTGAAAAATAATGTACTGGTCACCACCAGTACCAGTGGAGAAAACAGCAAGATTTCCATGACCTTCGAGGTTCGTTTGGTGGAAGATTATGTGGCAGATGCCCTTCAGATTGGGGACGCTGTCTATGACAAGGACCATGCCACCGGTGGTGCCATTGGGCATATCACCAAGATTGAGTATACAGAGCCTAGTGGTTCTCGGGAAATCAATGACGGTACGTTTTCCTTGGTAGGCTCTGACAGAGAAGTGAACGTTTTAGTGACTTTAGAGGGGACAGGTTCTTATATTGACGGACGATACTCTTTTAACAGAGTTTACGAAATGGGTGTCAACGCAGCGAGAACTTTCCAGACAAAGTATGTGAAGGTGACAGGTTTTGTGACTGAAATTTTTGTTGTGGAATAATGCACAAGTGAAAAAGATTAAGGGAAAGCCTTTCGGAGGTATCTTTCATGAAAATATTAATGGCGACTATGGCATTGGATATCGGAGGTGCTGAAACCCATATCGTAGAACTCTCCAAGGCTTTGGCGAAAGAGGGACATGAAATCTTGATTGCTTCGGCGGGAGGGGTTTATGTACCAGAAGTAGAAGCAGTGGGGGTACGGCATATTCTTCTGCCCATGAACAGGCGCAGATTTTCCACTATGTGGCGAGCTAAAAATCAGCTGGCACAGGTGATTGCCAAAGAAAAACCTGATATTGTTCATGCTCATGCTAGAATACCAGCTTTTTTATGTGGTATGCTACAAAA
The DNA here is from genome assembly GCA_044432725.1 of Eubacteriales bacterium. Lineage (GTDB taxonomy): Bacteria > Bacillota > Clostridia > Oscillospirales > Oscillospiraceae > JAWXUK01. The sequence goes on along the minus strand of JAWXUL010000009.1, from coordinate 4,154 downwards.
AAAGATGAGATTTCCCTTTGTGACTACAGCACATTGGGTTTTCTCGGCAAAAGGCATGGCGGGGGCTTTCACCAACTGGGGACAGCGAGTGATTGCTGTTTCTGAAGATATCAAGGAATATCTGATAGAAGAATATCACTACCCCGCACAACATATTTCTGTCACCATTAACGGCATTGATACGGAGAAATTTTCTCCCTCAGTCCAAGGCTTACGAGAAGAATTGGGTATTTCTCCACAGGCTTCTGTGCTTTGTTCGGTGAGTCGTTTGGACAAAGATCGTGCCTTAGTGGCACAGGAACTCATAGCCCTGACTCCTTCTCTGGCAAAGAAGATTCCTGATTTTGTCCTTCTGGTTGTGGGAGGAGGAAATTTAGAAAAAGAATTAGAAGAACAGGCAGAAAAAATAAACGAATCGCTGGGGCGAAAAGCCATTATACTCACAGGGGGGAGAACGGACATCAACCGTCTCATTGCCACAGGAGATATTTTTGTGGGGGTTTCTCGTGCTGTGCTAGAAGGAATGTCTGTGGGAAAAGTGTCCATTGTGGCTGGTAATGAAGGTTATCAAGGGATTTTCACCCCTGATTCCTTGGCTGAGGCAGTGGAGGGGAATTTCTGCTGTCGTGGAATGGCTCTGTGCAGTTCTCTGGTGCTAGAGGAAGATGTTGTAAAGGCCTTTTCATTGTCAAAAGAAGAAAAAAAGAAACTGGAAATTCACGGCAGAGAAGTGATTCTCTCCCATTATTCTGTGGAACGTATGGCACTGGATTGTCTTGGTATGTATGGAAGCGTTGCAAAGTATCAAGTGGTGATGAGTGGGTATTATGGCTTTGACAATGCTGGGGACGATGCCATTTTACAAGGGATTTGCCAAGAGATTTCTCCAGAAGTCGCTGTGACAGTCCTGTCCAATAATCCCAAAGAAACAACAAGGCAGTACGGCTTGACCGCAGTACCAAGGTATCATCTGAAAAAAGTGGCACGTGCCATCAAAGAGAGTGATGCCGTGATCTCGGGAGGGGGAAGTTTGTTACAGGATCGCTCTTCCACACGGTCTATTTTGTACTATTTGGGGATTATGGCACTGGGATACCATTATCACAAGCCAGTGATGCTTTATGCCAATGGGATTGGTCCAGTGGGGAAGAAAAGCAATCGAAAAAAAGTGGTAAAAGCAGTGGAACGAGCCCAAATGGTCACCTTGCGAGACAAAGATTCTGCCCAAGAGTTGCGAGCCATGGGGGTTCAGCGAGAGGATTTGTACATCACAGCCGACCCAGTCCAAGCCATGACCCCTGCTTCCCCAGAAGTGGGGAAGGGGTATTTAGATCGACTGGGTATCACGGGGGATTTTGTGTCTATTTCTCTGCGAGACTGGGGAAAAATGGGCGCTGATCTCAGTGAACTTGCTTTGTTCTGTGATAAAATACAAGAAAAAACAGGCTATGAGATTTTATTTGTTTTGATGCAAAGCGTGAGAGACAAGTCTATCAGTGAAGAAGTTCAAGGGAAGATGAAGGCTAGCTCATATATCTTAGAAGAGGAGATTTCCCCTGATGCCTTGATGTCTGTCCTTGGGCAAGGGAAGTTTTGTGTGGCGATGCGCCTTCACACGCTGATCTTTTCTGCACGCATGGGCGTGCCTTTGTTGGGGCTTGTGTATGATCCCAAAGTGGCTAGCTTTTTGGCAGAGACAGAAATGCTCTCTTGTGGCGATGTGGGAGAGTTTCGTTGTAGCGAGGGAGAGAAACAATTAGATCAATTACTGGAACACTATGATTCTTATGTAGAGACCATTGTGAAACAGCAAGAAAAGCTAGAAAAGAAAGCAAGAGAGAATCAAAAGCGATTGCTGGAGATGTTAGGGCAGAAAAAAGGGGAATGACGATATTCACCTAAGGGAATCTCGAAAAACCCCTAAACAACAATAAAACAATTCCTTCGCCCTAATTTTTTCAGAATAATCTAAGAACAAAAAAATTTGTACTCTTGTCCCCCAAGAGTTTTTATAGGTCCCCTAAGTGAATATTGCCATAACGATGCCAATGGGTAAAAGGGCAGGGAAGAGCATGAGTCCCACATAAGAGGCTGGGAAACAGAAGAACAAGGCGAAGAATGTGGCCAAACCTTGTTTTTCTTTGGGGAATTTCCCTCTTAGTACGAAGGCACTGATCACGGTCCAGACCCACAATCCAATCCAAATCATCCCAGCTAGAGCAGAAAAGTCAAAGAATTCTGACAGTGGGAAGGTGACGGAATAGACCAAGAAATGGGTTTTATAAAGTTTTTTGTACCAAGAGACAAAACTTTTCCCCAAATGGGAATACTCATCTGTTATCGTCTTATTTTTCTTCAACAAGGGAGAAACAGGGGTGGGATCACCCTCTAATCTTCTGATCTGAGGGCTGATATTTTCTCTTTCTTTTTCTTTTCGTTCCAAGGCAATTTGACGGTCATAGACTCTTTGTGCTGTCTTTTTTCGTCCTTTGCCATAATCACGGTCAAATTCAGCTGGGTCAAAGGTGGTAGAAGAACCATCGTATTTTAATTCATACTTCATGTAGCGTTCCTTCCTGATTCTGTTTTGTAACAATTCTCGATGGTGAAGAAATGTTTTTTTGCGTTTTATCAAAATAATGAGGTATTGCCCTAGTACATCTTTCTCAATTTCTCTAACATAGATTCAAACCAATCAGGCAAATCAGATTCTACTAAAATCGATTCCCCTGTGCTAGGGCTTTTAAAACGCAAAGCCTTTGCATGGAGACATTGCCCCACCAAAGCCTTGTTCTTTTGTCCATAGACCACATCTCCTAACAAAGCCCGGTTCATGCTGGCAAGATGCACTCGAATTTGATGGGTTCGTCCTGTTTCTAGGGAACATTCCAAATGGGAATGTTGGGTGAATTGTTCTAAGACTCGATAGTGAGTGATGGCTTCTTTGCCGTGGATTTTGTCCACGGCTATTTTTTTTCTGTCCACGGGATGTCTCCCAAGGGGAGCGTTGATGGTTCCTGATTCCTCTTTCATGCGTCCCACTGTAATGGCGTGATAAATACGTGAAAGACTGTGGTCTTTCAGTTGTGCAGAGAGAGCAAGATGTGCCATATCGTTTTTCGCCACAATGAGCAGTCCTGAGGTATCTCTGTCGATACGGTGAACGATGCCTGGACGCATGACCCCTCCGATGCCAGACAAACTATCTCCACAGTGATACAGCAAGGCATTCACCAAGGTGCCATTGGGGTGACCAGGGGCTGGATGTACCACCATTCCCACTGGCTTGTTGACCACAATCACATTTTCATCTTCGTAAGCGATGGAAAGGGGGATATTCTCTGGCTGTGCTTCCAAGGGTTCTGCTTGGGGGATTTCGATTAAAATTTCTGCCCCCACCTTGGTTTTGTCTTTTTTGTCTAAAACTTTCCCCTCTTTTGTCCGAACCTTCCCTTGTGCGCAAAGCTTTTGCACCATAGCACGGGATAGTTCTGGCACTGTTTCAGAGAGAAACACATCCACACGTTGACCGTCTTCTGTGGCAATACAAATCAATTCTTTCATGATTCTTCCTCCTGAGAAGAAACCGTAGAGGTTTCGCTTTCTGCTTTTTCTTCTGGTGGCATAACAAAGAGATAATAAATTCCTGCCAGAATCCCCCCCACCACAACAAAGGAGTCAGCAATATTAAAAATAGCAAAATCAACAAAGAGTACCCGAAACATATCCACCACAAATCCACGGAATCCACGGTCAATCAAGTTTCCCACTGCACCACCTAAAATCATGGCAAGGGACAAGCGACCCAGAACGTGGGGAAAGAAATCCTTGACCATCAGATAGCAAAGCACCAGAGACATCACCAAAGAAATCCCAGTTAAGACTGGTGTCATGTTAGAAAACATGGAAAAAGCTGCCCCAGTATTTTGGATATAAGTCAAGTCCATGATATGGGGGATAAAGTCTATATTTTCATATAAAGGAATGTTCGCCACAACCCAAAGTTTCAACCACTGGTCTGCAAGAACAATGAAAAAAGCGAGTAAAAAATAGTACATCAAAAAAACTCCTAGTTCACAAAATGTGCAAAGACACATTTATCATATCACATTTTTGGCAAAGTCACAAGAGGAAACAAAAAGATTCGCAAAATC
>JAWXUL010000008.1:0-123520 GCA_044432725.1 Eubacteriales bacterium | reverse complement strand
CTTCCATTATGATGATGTGGAAGAAGAGCACGATCACGATCAAGAAGAAGAAGAACACGATCATGACCATGAAGAAGAAGAACACGATCATGACCATGAAGAAGAAGAACACGATCATGACCATGAAGAAGAAGATCACGATCATGAAGAAGAACACGATCATGACCATGAAGAAGACACTCATGACCATGAAGAGGAAGAAACTCATGACCATGAAGAGGAAGAAACTCATGACCATGAAGAAGAAGCTCACGACCATGATCATGACGAAGCAGGTCACGAAGACGAGCATTACTGGATGTCCTTGACCATTGCACAAAATTTATGTGCTGTGATCACAGATGAAATTTGTGCTCTTGACCCAGAGAATGAGGATACTTATCGTAGCAATTTGACAGCTTATACTGAAAAATTATCTGCTTTAGACGAAGAATACCAAACAATGGTAGACGCTGCTTCTAGCAATGTCATTGTTGTGGCAGACCGCTTCCCCTTTGTCTATCTCACTGAAGATTATGGCTTGGAATATTATGCTGCCTTCTCTGGCTGTTCTGCAGAAACAGAAGCAAGCGCTGGCACTATTGTTGCTTTGACAGAAAGAGTGGAAGAATTTGCGCTTTCTGTAGTGGTAACCACAGAAACAGGCCACGAAATTGCCCAAACCATTGTGGATAATGCCAGTGGAGATCAAGATATTCTGGCTTTGGACTCACTTCAATCCACTTCTAGCAACTCTGGGGACACTTATCTATCAGTGATGGCGAGTAACTTAGATGTATTGCGAGATATTTTAGGTTAATCATCAGGAAACAATAAAGGAACAATTCCTTCCGAACCATTTTTCAAAAGAGCGAATCCTGTTTGGATTGGAACTCTTTTAAAGAGAATATGGGGCGAAGGAATTGTTCTATTGTAGTTAAGGGGCTTCCTTGACACCAAAAGAAAGGCGTAAACATATGCTACAATGCAAAAATCTGACCATCGGCTATCAGGGACATCCAGTACTAGAAAACCTGAACTTTGCTGTGGAATCAGGAGATTATTTCTGTATTATGGGAGAGAATGGGGCTGGGAAATCCACTCTCATGAAAACATTAATAGGTTTAATCCCCCCATTATCAGGTGAAATTATCATGGAAAACCCAAAAGAGTTGGGCTATTTGCCCCAACAAACAGCAAGACAAAAAGACTTTCCAGCCACTGTTTGGGAAATCGTCTTGTCAGGCTGTCTCTCTGGCATTGGACTTCGTCCTTTTTATAACAAAGCTGAAAAACAACGTGCCAAAGATGCCATGGAGCGATTGGGCATCAGCAATTTATCCAAACGCTGTTACCGTGAGTTATCAGGAGGACAGCAAGAACGGGTTCTCTTAGCCAGAGCCTTGTGTTGTTCTGGGAAAATGCTCTTACTAGACGAGCCAACCTCTGGACTTGACCCCAGCATCACCGAGGAATTATACCAACTTTTGGGAGATTTGCACCAAAAGGAAAAGGTGACGCTGATTGTGATTTCTCACGACCTATCTGCTTCTCTTCGCTATGCCAACAAGATTTTAAGCTTAGGGAGAAACAGCTTTTTTGGCACAAAAGAGGAGTATACCCAGTGGGAACATCATTGCAAAGTCTGTGAACTGGAAGGAGAGAAAAAATAATGGAAACAATCATTGCAGATCTAACGAAATATTTTCAATATTCATTTGTGATTTATGCCCTAGTTGTTGGGGTGTTGATTGCTTTTTGCTCTTCTTTATTTGGTGCCACTTTGGTACTGAAACGTTTTTCTTATATCGGAGATGGTTTGTCCCATGTGGCTTTTGGTGCCATGTCCATCGCCACAGTTTTGAATATCACAAACGATATGCCTTATGTCTTGGTGATCACCGTGATTGCCGCAGTATTTCTCTTGAAAACTGGGGAAAGCACTAAAATTCAAGGGGATGCTGCCATTGCCATGCTGTCAGTCTGCTCTATGGCAGGGGGGTATCTAATCCTGAATCTTTTTGGGACTTCCACAAATCTGTCAGGAGATGTGTGTAGCACCCTGTTTGGAGCCACAGCGATTTTGACATTAAAAAAATCAGAGGTCTGGGTTTGTATCGCATTGGCGATTTTTGTAGCAGGATTTTTCCTTTTATTTTATCATAAAATTTTCGCCATTACCTTTGACGAAAGCTTTTCTGTTGCTACAGGCATCCATGTCAAACGTTATAACACCCTGATTGCCATCATCGTGGCTGTGGTCATTGTTCTTGCCATGAATTTAGTGGGCTCTCTTCTGATTTCTGCTTTGATTATCATGCCAGCATTGTCTGCCATGGCTGTGTTCAAAAGCTTTCGCTCTGTGGTGATTTGCTCTGTGATTTTCTCTATTATCTGTACTGTATTAGGGATTTTAGTGTCTCTTTTGTTGGGCACCCCTGTTGGCGCTACCATTGTCACAGTGGATATGTTTGGATTTTTGTTCTTTCAACTGATTGGCTTTTTGTGCAATCGCTTTTTAAAAATATCTGCTTAGACACTAGAGGAAGAGCCAAGCCCGACAGAAGGAGAGTCATTTCCCTGCCTCTCCCTTCGGGAGAGGTGCCGTCCGCAGAGGTTGGAGAGGGCGTTCCCCAGAGGAAGAGCCAAGCCCTCTCAGTCAGCAAGGCTGACAGCTCTCCTTTGTAAAAACTTCCAAAGAAAAAAGGAAGTGAAACAAGAAAATTTACAATTTCATCTATGTATTTTAGTTGACAGTTTTTTGCTTTTATGCTATTCTAATATAGAGGGAACCTTTGAACAATCTCTAATCACCATCTTCTTGCTAAATCGTCCCACAAATCCCCTGAAATTCTCGTGAATCCACCAAGGATTCGCTGAAATTTCAACTTTTTGTGAAATGATTTTCTGTGGGAATCTGGCAACTGGAATGATTCAGAGATTCCCAAGTTGTTTTTCAGGAAAACAATAAAAATGAAAGTATGAAGGAGAAAAAACAAATGAAAAAAAGATTACTTGCCCTTGCACTGGCTGGTGGATTACTCGCCACCATGTTAGTGGGTTGTGGAAGCAGCCCAGAGGAGACCACTGGTGGATCCACCCCTGATTCTAGCACAGGAACAGAGGACAGCACAACAGAGGACTCTGACAGCACAACAGGTGCTGCACTGAAAATTGCGATTGTCAGCAGTCCTTCTGGTGTGGACGATGGCTCTTTTAACGAAGACAACTATAACGGGGTGCTTGCTTTTATCGCAAACAATCCGGATTCCACTGTCACAGCAATCCGTGAAGAAACAGGTGCATCTGATGCTTCTGTGCAAGCGGTTGCTGATGTGGTGGCAGAATATGACGTATTGGTTTGCTGTGGCTTCCAATTTGCTGGCATTGGTGCTTTGGCAGAAGCCAACCCAGAAACAGAGTTTATCCTAGTGGATACCTATCCTGTGGGTGCTGATGGTGCAGAAGTGGAACTAAGCAACATCTATGCTATGACTTTTGCAGAAGAAGAATCTGCTTTCTTCACAGGTATGGCAGCGGCTCTGGAATCCACCACAAAGAAAGTGGCTGTGGTGAACGGGATTGCTTTCCCTTCTAACGTGAACTATCAATATGGTTTTGAATCTGGTGTCAACTATGCCAATGCTCATTATGACACTGGGGTAGAGATTGTAGAACTGCCTTCTTACTCTGGCACTGACGTGACTGGCGCTAATGTGGCTGGAAACTATGTGGGTACTTTCTCTGACGAAGCAACTGGTAAAGTAGTGGGACAATCCCTCATTGACCAAGGTTGCGATGTTATTTTAGTGGCAGCTGGTGGTTCTGGGAACGGTGTGTTCACAGCAATCAAAGAGTCTTCTGGTGTGATGGCTGTAGGCTGTGACGTTGACCAATATGACGATGGCGTGAATGGCAGCGATAATATCGTGTTGACTTCTGCTTTGAAAATCATGCACTCAAATGTGGAAAAACAACTAGAAGCTGTGGCTGCTGGTAACTTTAGTGGTGGAAACCACAATCTTCGTGCTGATACTGATTCCACTGGTTATGTCAGCGAAACAGGTCGCCATCAAATTTCTGATGCTACTTTGGCTATTTTAGAAGAAACTTATCCTTTGATGCAAGATGGAACCATTGTTCCTGCTGCAAACTTTAATGGTCATACTTCTGATAATTTCCCAGGACTTGCTGGTTAATCATTTTTTAGAAGTTCAGGATTCTTTTCCCTCCCATTTTGGGAGGGAATTACATATTTATAAGGAGGTGTTATATGATGTCCTCTGAATACATCATCGAGATGAAAAACATTACAAAAACCTTCCCAGGAATTGTGGCCAATGACAATGTCAGCTTGCAAATCAAAAAAGGGGAGATTTTTGCCCTTTTAGGGGAAAATGGTGCGGGGAAATCCACCATCATGAGCGTTTTGTTTGGCATGTATACTCCGGATTCTGGGGAAATTTATGTGCGAGGAAAAGAAGAAAAAATCCTCTCCCCCAACTATGCCACAAAGCTGAACATTGGTATGGTGCATCAGCATTTTAAGTTGGTGGAAAATTATAGTGTCACAGAAAATATTATTTTAGGATTACCCTCCATCAAAACACGTCGTTTTGGTCTGCCTTTTGTGGACTTAAACAAACACCATGACGAGGTGGAAGAGCTGTCCAAACGTTATGGATTAGAAGTAAACCCCAGAGATATCATCGAAAACCTTACTGTTTCTATCCAACAAAGGGTAGAAATCTTAAAAATGCTTTACCGAGAAGCAGAAATCTTGATTTTTGACGAGCCCACTGCCGTTTTAACCCCACAAGAAATTTCCTTCTTATTGGAAATCATCAAAGGACTGCGTGATGCGGGGAAAACCATCATTCTCATTACCCACAAGCTAGATGAAATCAAAGAAGTGGCAGATCGTTGTGCCATTTTAAGTCGTGGTAAATTGATGGAAGTGCGAGACGTGTCTGATACCTCTACCCAAGAAATGGCTCGCTTGATGGTGGGAAGAGAAGTTCTCTTTTCTCAAGAAAAGAACCCTGAAAACTTTGGAGAAACAGTCCTTTCTGTGAAAAATCTCACCGTAGAAAACCGAGACGGCTTCCCTGTGATTAAGGATTTGTCCTTTTCCATTCGAGGAGGAGAGGTCTTTGCTGTGGCTGGGGTTTCTGGGAATGGTCAAGTGGAACTGGCAGATACCATTGCTGGTTTGGAAAAAGCAAAAGAAGGTAGTATCACCCTCAATCAGCAAGAAATGACCACCCTTTCCATACGTCAACGCACAGAAACAGGACTTTCTTACATTCCAGAAGATCGTCAACGCTATGGCTTGCTGATGGAGTTTTCTTTGGCAGAAAATTTAGGCTTGAAACGATATTATAAGTCTCCTTTCTCTAAAAAAGGTTTCTTAAAACCGAAAGAATTTGATGATTATGCTACAAAGCTCATTGAAGACTTTGACATTCGCTGTGCCCAAGGAGGGAAAACCCCCGTCCGTTCCATGAGTGGGGGCAATCAGCAAAAGGCAATCATCGCCAGAGAAATCCAAGAAGATAGCCCACTGATTATTTTTGTCCAACCCACCCGTGGGCTTGATATTGGAGCCATTGAAAATGTCCACAAACAAATTCTGGCACTGCGAGATCAGGGGAAAGCTGTTCTCCTCATCTCTTTAGAACTGGAAGAAATTATGCGTTGTGCTGATACCATTGGGGTGATTTATAACGGAAGTTTTCAAAAAATTGCCCCTGCCAAAGAACTGACCGTCCAAGAAGTGGGTGAATTTATGATAGGAGGCAAAGAGTGATGAAAAAGAAATCAGGAAATGCCTTTTTGAAAATCATGGGGGACCAACGACGTCAAAACCTGACCATCCCTCTCCTTGCCATTGTCCTTAGTCTTTTGGTGGGTGCTTTGATTTTCTTTGCCTTGGGGACGAATCCCCTGACAGCCTATCAAAGCTTTTTACAAGGCTCTGGACTTTTGCCCAAAGGAAATTATGCCGGTGGAAAAAGTATGCTGACCGATTTCACCAGTTTTTTAAACTCTTGGACCCCCACTGTCTTTGCTGCCCTTGCTGTCTCTGTGGCACTGAGGGCTGGACTTTTTAACATTGGGGTTTCTGGACAAATGCTACTAGGTGGCTTTGTGGCATCTGTCACTGTGGGTTACAGCGAACTCTCTGCAGTGGTGGCAAAACCATTGGTGCTACTGGTTGCCATGACCCTTGGTGGACTTTGTGGGATGCTGATTGGTTGGCTGAAATATCGCTTTAATATCAATGAAGTGGTGTCCACCATTATGGCAAATTATATCATACAATATATTGTTAGTTTTCTAGTTTCCAACTATTTAATCGACCCAGTATCTCGACAATCCAAGCCAATTAGTGCAAATGCTCGCTTGACTTTGATGAATACTTCTGTGGGTGATTTGGTGATGGATATCCCACTGGGAGTGATCCTTGCGGTGATTACTGCCTTTGCCCTGTATGTCCTTCTGGAGAAAACAATCTTTGGCTTTCATCTGAAAAGCGTGGGGACAAGCCCCTCTGCGGCTTCTTACAGTGGGATGGATGTGGGAAAAAACCAAGTCCTCGCCATGGCACTCTCGGGCGGTTTGGCTGGACTGGCTGGTGCCACTTATTATTTGGGGCTGTTTCATTCCATTCCTCCTAAAGTGCTGAGTATAGTGGGCTTTGATGCCATTGCTGTTTCTTTGCTTGCCAACAGTCACCCCATTGGTATTTTATTTTCGTCCTTCCTGATGACCATCCTCAGCAAGGGAAGCACTTATATGAGTTCCACCACAGGACTACTCAGTGAAATCGCCTCTGTTTTGACTGGGATTATTCTTCTGGTCAGCGCTTGTGGTAGCTATGGAAAGCATTTACTTGCCATTTTATCAGATAAACTAAAGCAAGGACAAAAGGAGGGATAGCCATGGAACGACTGATTATAGATGGTCTTGCCTTCGCCTTGCCCTTGTTCATTATGGCGATAGGTGGCATATACTGCGAAAAAAGTGGTATCACAAATCTTGCCCTAGAAGGACTGCAAGGCATGGGGGCTTTCTTTGGCGCACTGTCTGTGGTATGCTTAAAAGATTTTTTCCCAGAACAGTCCCTCTCTTTGTATTTTCTTGCCTTGCTCTTTGCCACTTTGGGAGGAGCTTTGTACTCTCTGCTTCACGGCTTGCTGTGCATCAAATTCCAAGGAAATCAAGTGATCTCAGGGGTGGTGATCAACATTCTGGCTGTGGCACTTTCTGCATTCCTGACCACCTATATCAACAAAGTGGTCTTTGGTGCCCCTTCCAATAAATTCGATTTAGGAGTTTCCCCCAAGTTCTCTGTGCCTGTTCTCAGCGAACTCCCCTTGGTCGGTGCATTTTTCAAGGATTTATATCCCTTCCAAATTGTCATCATTTTTGTGGCGATTCTTGCTTGGTATGTATTATATCACACAAAACTGGGAATGGATCTACGTGCCTGTGGGGACAACCCCCATGCCATTGATGCAGCTGGTGTCAATGTGGCAAGAGTGCGTTTGGTGGGTGTGATGGTCTCTGGTGCCCTTTCTGGTTTGGCTGGCATCAGCTTTGCCTATTCCATTTCTGCAAACTTTTCTTCCTCTATCTATGTGGGCTATGGCTATCTGTCCATTGCTGCTTTGATTTTTGGGAACTGGAAGATTCTGCCCTGTCTCTTCTCTTGTTTGCTCTTTGGTTTTGCAAAGTCAGGAGGATTTTATCTCATGACTTTACTGCAACTGGACAGCAGTTACTTGGATCTGACCATGACCTTGCCCTATATCTTGACCCTGTTATTACTGGTCTTTTTCTCGAAGTATAACCGTGCACCACGTGCTTTGGGCGAAGTATATCAAAAAGGAAAACGTTAAGGAGTTGAAAACAATGAAACAACACAAATTTTGGGCAATGCTTGCCCTGTTTTCCATGGTCATGTGTATGTACACAGGAAAACATCATAAGTAAAAAAGAATCCCCCTTCTCACGAAGGGGGATTTTGCTTTAGTCCAATATTTTTTTGATTTGACTTAATTCTTCAGAAGAAAATTTCATATTCTGCAAACAAGCCACATTTTCTGTGATTTGTTCTGGTTTGGAAGCACCAATCAGCGCTGTAGTCATTGCCTCTCTGGACAGGATATAGGACAGCGCCATTTGTGCAAGACTTTGTCCTCGATTTTGGGCGATTTCGTTCAAACTTCTGATTTGGCTCAGCTTTTCTGGAGTCACAGCATCTTCCTTCAAGAAGATACCACTTGTTTTGATTCGGCTATCCTCTGGGATATCGTTGAGATACTTGGTGGATAAAAGCCCTTGGGCAAGAGGGCAAAAGGCGACCATGCCTTTTTTCTCTTTCGTGCAAGCCTTTTGCAATCCGTTTTTCTCCACTGTATCATTGAACATGGAATAATTGTTTTGATTCACAATAAAAGGGACTTGGTATTCCTCCAGTAATTGACTGGCTTTTTCCATGGTCTCCCCATCATAGTTGGAAAGCCCCACATAAAGTGCCTTTCCACTACGAACAATATCTGCCAAAGCAAGCATGGTCTCTTCCAATGGGGTGTTGGGGTCCATGCGGTGGTGATAAAAAATATCCACATAATCCAGTTTCATTCGTTTCAAGCTTTGATTCAAGCTGGCAATGAGATATTTCCGACTGCCCCAGTCCCCATAGGGTCCTTGCCACATTCCGTATCCTGCTTTGGTGGCAATGACCATTTCATCTCGATAGGCACTCATTTCCGTGGCAAGAATCTCTCCAAAGTTGGTTTCAGCAGACCCTGGCTCTGGGCCATAGTTGTTGGCAAGGTCAAAATAAGTAATACCTTGGTCAAAAGCTGTAAAGCACAGTTGCTTCATGGTGTTTTTGTCCGCATTTGTTCCGAAATTATGCCATAAGCCAAGAGCAATGACAGGCAGCTTCAAGCCAGACGCTCCAGCGTAGCGATATTCCATGTTATCATAACGGTTTTCTTTTCCAGTATAAGCCATAATCGACACTCCTTAAAATAAATCTAAATCTACTAGAAAACCTCTTGTATTTTTTTAGGGGAATTGTTAAAAAAACAAAAGGTAATCCTTTTAAAATGATGGGAACTTCTCTAAAGATTAGCATATCATAGATTCTTAATTTGGTCAAGGGAAGCTGTACCTTCATCTGACATTTTTCCCAAAAAAAGAGGAAAAGACCGATTGGGATTCGTTTACAAAAAATTCACACATTAGTTGACAAATAGAAAGAAAAGGTATATTCTTAAGGTGAGGCATAAAAGGCAACAGTTCACAATGTCTCGTCCCCTTCAGAAATATGTTACAAAGGAGAATCCCCATGTTTGTTTTATTATTGTTATTATGGATCATTTTAAACGGGAAAATCAATATGGAAATCATCGTCACAGGTGTTTTACTGGTTGCTACAATTTCCCATTTGATGTATCGCTATTTGGGATATGCCCCCTCAGAACCTGGGAACCTGTTGCGTAAATTGTGTTGGGCATTGCGATTTTTAGCCATTGTCTTTGTAGAAGTCCTGAAATCAGGGGTTGCAGTGTTAAAATTTGTGATGGAAAAAGAAATTGATATCCAGCCACAAATCGTGGTCTTTTCTGTCCCTTTAAAAAGCGAATTTCTAAAAATCATTCTTGCCAATGCCTATACCCTCACTCCTGGTACCATCACACTTCACATCGAGAATGATTTATTTTATATCCATGCCTTTGACTATACCTTTGGGGAAGATGTGGTAGATTCCATCATGCTGAAAACCCTAATCAAAATGGAAAAAGACTTAGAAGCACATAGTAAGAAGGAGGAAATGGTATGAATGAAGTGTTACAGCCTTGGTTTTGTTACTTGGTATTATCCATCCTTGCCCTTGTGACCTTTCCTTATTTGTTTCGTAGCATGATAGGACCTACCTTTTTCGACCGTATTCTTGCTGTGAATAATGTGAGTACCCTTGTGACCATTATGATTTGTATCCTTGCTGTGGTACAGGGCGAGCATTACATTGTGGATGTGGCACTGATCTATTCTATGTTGGGCTTTGTCACGGTGATTATTGTCTGTCGTGCCTATTTACGTAGTCATAACAAGGAAGATTACGAACATTTTGATCGTTTTATCAAGAGTAAGGAGGAAAGAGAAAATGAGTCTTAGAGCCATTTGTTCTATGATACTGATCCTGATTGGTGTTTTGGTCTTTATTATTTCTGCTGTGGGGAACTTTCGTTTTGCCTTTGTCCTAAATCGTATGCAAATCAGTACAAACGCAGATACTTTGGGGGTTTCTTCTATCTTGGCTGGCTTGATTGTGGCAAACGGGATGGATGTGCTCAGCTTGAAAATGATTGTGATGCTGTTGTTTTTGTGGTTTGCAAACCCTGTTGCTGGTCATGTGCTTGCAAAAACAGAGACCATTGTAAATGAAAATATAATTGAGGAGTGTGAATTAGTACGTTATGATGATGATGTTTGAGATGATTTTATTGGTTTTTTTACTACTTTGCGCCATTGCTGTGTGTCTGACGAAAAATTTACTTTCCAGTGTGATTATTTATATGTCTTATTCTGCTGTGATGTCTATTTTATGGATTTTGCTCCGTGCCCCTGACCTTGCCATCACAGAGGCAGCGGTGGGTGTGGGGGTCACAAGTACTCTCTTTTTCATTACCCTGTTCAATATCAATAAGTTAAAGGACGAGGGGGAAGAGGATGAATAAGCTATTTCAAAAAATTCAAGACTTTGCAGCAGGGGACTTAGACCTTTGTCCTCCTGAAAAAGTAAAGCTTCCCCGTCGCCCTAGTACCCACACAGAAAAATCTATGGACGAGCGTTTCAATTTATGGCATGACCAAAAAGTGGAACAGGTGTTTCATCGGATGTATGATGTGGTCAGCACAGTGATTTGCCTTGGGGTGATTGCCATGTTGTTGATTACTGTTTCTTATCTGCCCCCTTATGGGGAGGCAAGCAATCCTGTGAACAACGAAGTGTCACAAAGATATCTGGAAGAATCCATCAACGAAACAGGTGCCACCAATGCCGTGGCTGGGATGATTTTGGATTATCGTGCCTTTGACACCTTTGGAGAGAGTGCTGTTTTATTCGTCTCCTCCATTTCTGTCTATCTCTTTTTACAAAATCCACCTGTGAATGGAAAAAAAGTCTTAAATGCCAACTATAAACCCATGAAACAAAATCCTGTCACCCAAGTGGTGGCAAAGTATCTCATTCCCTTTCTTGTGATTTTTGGGGTGTATATCATCTTAAATGGGCATATCTCCCCAGGGGGAGGCTTTGCAGGGGGGGCAATCATGGGCGCCAGTTTGATTTTATATTCAGCAGCTTATGGCTACGAGACCGTTTCCAAAGTCATCACAGGAAAACTGCTGAAAATGGTGACCTTTTTCTCTTTGCTTTTTTATGCCCTCGCCAAAGGTTACTCCTTTTACACAGGGGCACATCACATTGAAACAGGTGTCCCCTTGGGTACAGCTGGGATGATTTTTTCAGGAGGACTGATTCTGCCTCTGAATATCTGTATCGGACTGATTGTCACCTGTACCATGTACAGCTTTTATTCCTTGTTTTCAAAGGGGGAGATTTAAAATGGGAGGGAATTTAGCTTCTAATTATTACCAAGTTGTGGCTGTGATTTTGTTCGGTATCGGCTTTACAGCTTTGTTTTTGCATCGAAATCTCTTCAAAAAAGTGATTGGGCTGAATATCATGGATGGCTCTGTCTATCTTCTTTTGGCTTCTAATGGCTATATTCATGGAGGGATTGTCCCTATTTTACCTGTGGGAGAAGAAATCGACCCTTCTCTTTATATCAATCCCATCCCAACAGGCTTGGTGCTGACTGGTATTGTGGTGTCTGTATCCATCACAGCCTTGTCCCTTGCTCTGATCCAACGTCTGTACAGAGATTACGGCACCCTAGATTTGGACGAAATTCTCATGAAAGCACGGGAGGATGACTGATGGAAGTGGTACACAATATCCCCTTTTTCTGTATTTTATTCACCATGGCTTGTGGGGTCATTACCTCTATTCTTTCTGGAAAAAATGCTTATAAATTGGTTTTATTCAGTTCTAGCCTTTGTTTTATCCTCCATTGCTTCTTGTTGGTGCATATGTATTATCAACCACAATCTGTCACTTTTTTAATGGGACATTTTTCAGCGCCATGGGGGAATGAAATTCGTTTTGGTCCCTTTGAAGTGTTAATGTCAAGTGCTTTTTCCATGGTGATGGTCCTGTCTCTGTTAACAGGAACAGAAAAAATCTTTAGCAAAGCCCATGAAACGAAAGTAAATATGTATTTTTTGATGATGAATCTGTTGCTATCCAGTACATTTGCACTGGTTTATACCAATGATTTATTTACAGCTTACGTTTTTTTGGAAATCAATACCCTGTGTTCCTGTGGATTTGTGGCAGCGAAAAACACCAGAAAAGCCATCGCAGCTACGATAAAATATCTGATTATGAGTCTTTTGGGCTCAGGACTATTTTTGATGTCTATCATCATTTTATATGTGCTGACAGGTCAACTTCTCATGCCAAATGTGAAAGAGAGCATTGATGTTTTGATGGCAGAGGGCTCTTATGCCATGCCTATCACCATCATCGTGGGGCTGATGTCTGTGAGTATCGCCATCAAATCAGCGCTTTTCCCCTTTCACAACTGGGTGCCTAATGCTTATGACCGTGCCTTTAACCTTTCCAATGCCCTCTCTTCAGGGATTGTGCTCAAAAGCTATATCGTTTTGCTCATCAAGATTTTTTATCGTGTTTTTGGCTTAGAGAACATTGTGAAACTGGAAATCTTGAATATTTTCCTACTCTTTGGCGTGATGTCCATGCTCTTTGCTTCCTTAGAAGCTGTGCGAGAAGACAACGTGAAGAAAATGCTTTCCCTTTCTTCCATTGCACAGATTGGCTATATTTATGTGGGCATTAGTTTAGGGACAACAGCAGGCTTTTTGTCAGCTGCCTATACCATTATTGGACACTCCATGATGAAATCCATGCTCTTTCTTGCCTGTGAAGGTTTGATGGAGGTATCTGACAATTCCAAAAGTGCCGAGAGTCTGCGGGGGTCTGCCTATGTGAATCCCATGGCAGGGCTTGCCTTTGGGGTGGGAACCTTGTCCATGATTGGTTTCCCACTGTTTTCTGGATTTTATGGCAAGTTTTTGCTTGCCCTTGCCAGTGCAGCAAGCTCCGCTAGAATGTGGCTGATCCTAGGTGCCTTGATTTTGAGTACCCTACTCAACGCCATCTACTTTTTACGTGTGGTGCAAAGTATTTATGGCAGAACAGAAGGCGTAGACCTGAAACCTGCAGACATTCCCAAAAGATATCAATGGTCTATGGGGCTGTTTATTCTTGTGAATTTGGCAATCGGACTGACCTATGGTCCTGTGACAAAGCTGAGTACCGATGGACTGGCTCTGCTCTAGTTAGAAAGGAGAGTTTATGTTATTATTACCTATCCTTCTCCCTATGATTGGGGGAATACTACTTCTATTTGTGCCAAAAGACAGAGTGAAAATCATGAGTTATGTCTTGATGTTTCTCACAGTGCTCTTGGTGGTGGCATTGCCGTTTGTGGTGACAGAGCGACTTGTTTTCGGAAATTTCCCCTTTGGTGTGATTTTCGCCTTGGATATAGATGGTTTTGGGATTTTCTTTTCCTATGTCTTTGTTCTTGTTTGGAGCTTTGTTCTCCCTTATGTCCATAGATATTTTCAAGATGATAAAGAATCTACTCGCTTTTTTGCCTTTTACATCACTACCTTGGGTGCCTTGGTGGGGGTGGCTTATGCCAATAATCTCATTACCCTTTATATGTTTTTCGAATTTTTGGGATTATGTTGCATTCCATTGATTGCCCACGAACGCAGTGAAGAGTCTATGCGTGCTTGCAGAAAGTATCTTTATTACTCTGTGGCAGGGGCTTTTATGGGCTTGACAGCCATCTTTTATATCTTCACTCTGGAAATACCACAAAAATTTACAGCGGGTGGGATTCCAGAATTGTTAGAACATGGTGATTTGAATTATCTTTTTGTCTTTACCATTGTGGCAGTGGTTGGATTTGCTTGTAAAACAGGGATGTTCCCTCTTCATGCAGGTCTCATTGCTGCAGACCCCATTGCCCCAGACCCTGCCACAGCTGTCCTATCTGGTATCACCACAAAAGCTGGGGTGATTGTGATTTTGAGACTGCTCTATTATGTGGTGGGCGCTGATGTGCTCCGAGGGACATTTGTTCAAACTTGGGGCTTGGGGCTTTCTATGCTGACGATTTTCATGGGATCTCTCCTTGCTTCTCGTGAAAAAGAGCTGAAATCCCGACTTGCCTATTCCACCATCTCCCAAGTGTCTTATGTCATATTTGGACTGTTTCTCTTTCATCCCTTGGGGATTGTGGGGGCGATGTTACAAGTGCTGTTCCATGCTTTGGCAAAAACCACCCTCTTCCTTAGTGCTGGCACCATGATTCATGAAACAGGGGAACAAAGGATTGCTGAATTTGAAGGCTGTGGTCATGCTTTGAAAAAAACCTATCTCTATTTTGCTGTGGCAAGCCTTTCTTTGATTGGCTTACCCTTCACAGGAGGTTTTGTCAGCAAGTGGTATATCGCAGTGGCTGCAGTAAAAACAGGTGGCATCGCCATCTGGGGGGCTGGTATCTTGGTGCTGTCAGCACTGCTTACAGCTTATTATCTCTTTCCCATCATCATTCAGGGCTTTTTACCAGAGAAAAAGAAGATCGAAGCCACGTGGAAAGACTCTGGCTTTTTGGTGATATGGATCGTGGTTTTGGGAGTTTTCCCACTGCCTTTGATTGATTTTTGTTTGACTCTGGTAGAAGTTTTGGGCTTGGGAGGTGGCTTATGAGTTTTTTAGTTCTGCTCCCCTTGGTATTAGCATTATTTTTTGGATTGCTTCTCAGCTTCAAAAAATTCGAGGACGATTTAGCACTGGCGAATTATGGTATTTTCGCCACAGTGCTCATTAGTTGCTCTGTGTATTTGGCGATTTTCTTCGCTTATGAAGAAAAAATCACCCTGTTACCCTTGGACGAGCCTTTGGGCTTTACCTTTCACCTAGATGGCTTAGGGCTGATCTTTTCTGCGCTGATTGCATTTTTATGGCCTTTTGCCACTTATTATGCCAAAACTTATATGAGTCACGAGGGGAAATATCGTCAATTTTTCTCCTTTTATATCCTCAGTTATGGCGCAGTGTTGGGGCTTGCCTTCAGCGAGAATATGTTCACATTATATTTCTTTTACGAGCTGATTACCTTCATCACCCTACCTTTGGTGGCACATTCTGGGGATGCTCGGGCTAAATATGCGGGGAAAGTCTATATCACTTATATGATTTTCGGCGCAAGCTTGTCCTTTGCAGGAATGATGATTTTCCTGAACAACGTGGGAGAATTTCACTTTGTTTACGGAGGCATTTCCCAGAGCCTTTTGAACACAGAAATGCAAATTGCTTATGTGCTCATGTTTCTTGGCTTTGGCATCAAAGCTGGTCTTGTGCCTTTCCATAAATGGATTATCATTGCAGGGGTGGCACCCACCACTGTGACAGCCTTGCTTCACGCAGTTGCTGTGGTGAAATCAGGGGTCTTTGCTGTGATGCGACTGACTTATTTTCTCTATGACTATGAAACCTTGCAAGGCTCTGCGGCACAGGCAGTGGTATTAAGTTTGGTGATTTTCAGCGTGGTTTATGGCTCTTATATGGCTGTGCGTTCCTTGCATCTGAAACGACGTCTTGCTTATTCCACCATCAGTCAGCTGTCCTATATTTTGTTGGGCGTTGCCTCTATGTCTATTTGGGGCTTAAAAGCAGCTGTGCTCCATATGATTTTCCACGCTTTTTGTAAAATTGTTCTCTTCTATTTTGTGGGTAATGTCACCTATAGTAACTTTGTGGAACATCTCTCTGATATCAAAGGCTATGGCACAGTGCTGAAAACCACCTGTCTTTCGATGACGATTTCTGGCATGGGACTCATCGGCATCCCACCGTTTGGAAACTTCTTTTCCAAAATTGGACTTGCCATGAGTTTGTTCACAGTGCCAGGGTGGGGGATGGTAGCACTCTTTGCCTTGATGACCTCTGCTCTTCTGACCATGATTTATATTTTCCAAATGATTTTGATGGTATATCTACCAGAAAAAAGCTTCTCCCGTGCATCTTCCATAGACTCTGCTCCCAGATCTTTAGAACTGGTTTTGGCAATTTTGACCGTTTCCATGATTGGTCTCTCTGTCTGTAGTAATTGGATTATGGAAGCTTTGGATTTCTACCTGAAAGTAGGTGTTTAGATGGTACTTCTACTTGTGTTTGCCCCCTTGGTGCTGGGCTTGTTTCTACTATTTATGAAAAGTGAGCCAAAGCTTTGGACGACTGCGCTCCTAGGAGCTGCCACTTTGTGTGGCTTAGCCATTTATCTGCTCCTTTGTGGTGGAGAATGGGAAATCTTTGTACCTTATTTCAGCCATTTTGGTATCGGTTTTGCCAGTAATCCTCTTTCGCTGGTTTATGCTGTGCTGACTTGTGCCATGTTTTTCCTCAGCGTCGTCACCAGCCGAGAATATTTTCTTTCCCATCAACATCAGTTAAATCGCTATTATGCTACGTTATTTCTCACTTTATCAGGTTGTTTGGGCGTGTTTTTTGCCCATGACCTCTTTACCCTTTTCGTGTTCTTCGAACTCATGTCCTTTACCAGTTATTTCTGGGTGCTTCACAACGAAACAGAAGAAGCTCGCTCTGGGAGTAACCTATATCTTGCCTTTGCAGTGACTGGGGGAATGTCAGTCTTATTGGGGATTTTTGGGATTGCAGGCTTGACAGACGACTTGAGAATTTCTATGCTAAAAGATATTTTCCAAGACCCAAATCTTGCCAACTCTGCCATTCTCCCTGGATTGTTCCTCTTTTTTGGCTTTGGTGCAAAAGCAGGGGTGTTTTTGGTTCACGATTGGCTCCCTGTCGCCCATACTGTGGCACCAGCACCCACCAGTGGCTTGCTCTCAGGGATTTTGACCAAATGTGGTATTTATGGTATTTTGGTGTTAATGCTGAAAATCCTACCAGAAATGATAGAATTCACCCTCTTTGTCCTGATTTTATCCCTTTGTAATATGTTCTTCGGGGCTTTCTCTGCCTTTATGTCTGGCAATTTAAAGAGAACCCTTGCCTTTTCAACAGTGTCCCAAGTGGGCTTTATTCTCTGGGGGATCGCCTTTGGCAATTTGCTGGGAGAGCATAACACCTTTGCCTTTCATGGTACCCTATACCATATGCTCAACCACAGCCTGATCAAAGTATTGCTCTTTTCTCTGGCTGGGATTGTCTATCAGCAAGCACACAGCTTAACTTTGACAGAGCTAAAAGGCTTTGGACGTGGGAAACCTTGGTTTCAAGGACTCTTTACCATTGGGGCATTGTCCCTAGCGGCTGTGCCACTGTTTTCTGCCTATGTCAGTAAAACTCTCTTGCATGAAGCTGTGATAGAGTATCTTCACCTATACCCAGATGCTTCCTTTGTCTTTCATGTCTATGAATGGATTTTCTTAATCTCTGGTGGCTTTACTGTGGCGTATATGCTGAAACTTTATTCCTGTCTCTTTTGGGAACAATGCGCACAAAGCGACAGAACTGTCTATGCCACAGGAAAAACCCTACTTGGTCTTAGTGTCATTGCTGGGATTTTGCTTGTCTTTGGACTTGCCCCTCAATACTCTTTGGTGGTGATTGGGGACTATTGTGCCTCTTTCTTTGGCACTCATTCTTTGGGAGAAGTGGCTTTCTTCTCTGTGGCGAATTTGCGTGGCGCCATCATTTCGTTGGTGATTGGTGTGGGACTCTTTTGTCACAACAAACTTTCCTCTAAAAGCAAGGAAGAAGAGGCATATCGTGAAAAGCTGAATCCCTCTGATACCTTTGTGGACAAGGTATACAAACCTTGGGGGAAAAGATTGGAGTTGCTCTTTGTGGTCATCATGCGTATTTTTGATGTGAGCGTGGATACCTTATCCCAAAGAATCAACCAGTATAACTTTAAGTCAGAAACAATCCCAGAAACATTCTATTATGGGGAAGACCATTTGGAAAAACGAAAACCCTTAGAAGTGAAAATCACCCAAAGTCTTGCCTATAGTTTGCTGATGTTTGGCCTTGGTTTTATCTTTACCATTGTCTATTTGCTTGTGGTAGGTGGTACTTTGAGTTAAGGGAACCTCTTACCCTCTGATTTTATCACAAAAAAAGTTCTGAATCCATCTAGGATTCAGAACTTTTTCGATTCAACAGGGAAGGATTAAACCAATCCCATGGCATATTCCACTAAAATAGCGACCAGAACCACCAGTGCAGAAATAATAAAACCGTGTAACATGGGGGCAATGCCAGCATTTTTCATCTCTTTTGGATTGGTATTCAGTCCAATGGCTGCCAGTGCTGCCACCATAAGAAATTTACTGCAATCTTTTGCCAGAGTTGAAATTTCAACAGGAATCAGTTGGAAAGAGTTAAAGATAGAAAGAGCCAAAAATCCAACAATAAACCAAGGGAACAAAGCTGAAAAATTCACTTTTGCTTTGACAGACTCCCCATTTCCTTCCTTTGCTTTCACTTTTACGTTGATATAGGAAAAAATCAACACAGTGGGGATAATGGAAAGGGTACGTGTGAGTTTCACCATGGTGGCAAATTCCCCAGCCGCTTCGCTGTAAGCATAGCCAGCCGCCACCACGCTAGAGGTGTCGTTGACTGCTGTACCAGCCCAAAGACCATATGCCATATCTGTCAGCCCCAAAGCTTGCCCCATAAAAGGAAAGGCGAGAATCATCAGCATATCAAAGAGAAAAGTAGCAGACATGGCATAAGCCACATCGCTGTCTTTGGCATCAATGACAGGAGCAATGGCAGCAATGGCAGAACCACCACAAATGCCCGTCCCCGCAGAGATTAGGTTTGACAGTTTCCAATCAAGTTTCAGGGCTTTCCCAATGAAATATCCTCCACCAAAGCAAGTCAGCAAGGTGAAGAACATGACTCCAAGGGAATAAGAACCAACAGAAAGGATGGTTTGAATACTCAGGGAAGCCCCAAGGAGGATGATGGCGAATTTCAAAACTTTCTTCGAGGTAAATTTAATCCCTGATTGAAAAAGCTTTAAATCAAAAAATGTGTTGATCACCATCCCACAAAAAAGTGCAATCACAGAGGCACCAATCAGGTGGATGGGGAGCAAGCTTTCTAAGAATTGTGCGAGAAAAGCAAGGCACAAGGACAGAACCAGTCCTGGGGCAATTTTAGGTATTGTGTTCATGAGAACTCCTTTTCATAATGAATTATTTCCTTGGAAATTATAGCATAACAGGGTATTTTTGTCAACACAATAAGGGCTACTTCTGAAAACTCATTCCATCCTTTGATTACTTATATTTTTAAACTTTCTAGGGCGGCATCGTGGACACGATACACAGTGGCGATAGAGACATGAAGCTCCTCGCTTACTTTCTCCCACGACATCCCTAGTAAATATTTATTTTGTAGCACTAAACGTTCTTCATAATTGTCTATGGCTTGGATATTTTCTCTGATTTCTCGTTTTAGATTTAAAATGCGAAAGGTATCATGCTTGATTTTATCTTCCAGATCCATCAGTTGGTCGATGACTTGGGTAAAGTGAGCGTCGTGACCACTCAGGCTGTTTTTGACACGTTCTTGCCCGCAATCGCTGACAGAGATGGAAGTGGATAGGGCTTGCAGTTCTTCTAATTCCAGTTGATTGGAACGGATTACCTCGTCTAATCCTCGTGCTTGTCTTAAGTATTCCTTTTTGTTTGTTTTTGTCATATTTTTTCCTCCGTCATTTCTTTTGTATGTTTTCTTTCATCCGTCAGTCTTTTCTTCAGGGAGCAAAGGTCTAATCTGCTTCCCAAATGGGTTCTTTGAGTAAGGTTAATAGTTCTCTGGGGGATAATTGTTCCACGCAATGAATACAATATTTTTCGTCATCTACTTCTATGTATAAATCTCCTTCATAGATATCGTAGTGACATCTTTGGCAATGCTGGACAGGACAAGACTCTTCCTCGTCTCCATTTCCCTCACATTGATCGCAGTGACACTTCATGTTTGTTCTCCTTTCTTTTCTTCCTTCTTAGACTTTATTTCACTTTTTGAAACCATGTTCTGAAAAAATTTTGATATATTTACAAAATTTTTCCTCTTTTCCCGTCTTTTGACGTTTTTTCTCCCCTTCATTAGAAATCTTTGCCTTTGCGAGGTTCTTCTTTCTTACTGTGGGGTAAGAACAGTCATATGCCTAGAGAAACTGTAGGTTTTTCAGTGATTTTCTTTGATTTAAGAGCTTGATAGGGGATCGTCCTTTTCTTATCTAAAATCATAAGGGGGAGAGGCAGTAGGAATCGCAGAAAAATATTTCTTTTTACGAAACCTCTTGCTCTATTATAGTTTCTTATTTAGAAATTGTCAATACCTTTTCGAAAATAAATTTCATTTTTGGAAAGTTAGCGAAGTTAGTCGAAAAAAAGTTTCTTTTTTTGAAATAAGTATAGACTTTCAAAAAAAGAAACATTATAATATAGATATCTTCTATTACCTTTACGTCATAAATTTTTGAAAGGATGGTGATGGCTATGTCTTTTGGGACTAGAGTCAAAGGCTTGCGTGAAATTGAAGGCATTACCCAGAAAGATTTGGCAGAACGTTTGCAAGTATCAAAAGCGAATATGTGTAAATATGAATCAAACTCCATAGAACCCAGCATGAAAACAATCACTAAAATAGCTTCTATTTTTAACGTCTCTACGGATTATCTCTTGGGGACAGATGGGCATTCTCCCTCTGTGTTTCCCCTGATTGTGACACCTCCTTCTAAGAGGGAGCTTGTTTTGGCAGATCTCCCTCTGCCTGAACTGCTGAGTACAAAGACAATCCATGTCCCACTGGTGGGAGAAATTGCCTGTGGCTCCCCAGAACTTGCAGTAGAGGATTGGGACGATTACGAGCTAACCCTTCCCAATAATGACGATAAACGCTATGATTTCTGCTTAAAAGCGAAAGGCGACAGCATGACAGGCGCAGGCATTCACGAAGGCGATGTGGTTCTGGTTCGTCAGCAAGAAATGGTGGAAAATGGTGAAATTGCTGCGGTTTTGATTGGGGAAGAGTCTACTTTGAAACGTGTTTATTACAACGAAGAAGAAGGGGAGCTTTCTCTTTACCCAGAAAACCCCATTTATCGCCCACAACATTACCGAGGAGAGGCATTGAATCAAATTCGTATTCTTGGTAAAGCGATTACTGTGTTAAGTGAACTGTAACAGATCAAAAGAAAAGCTGTGTCACAAATTTATGTGACACAGCTTTTTTTAATTTGCAATATATTTTTGGAAAAATTCATCTGTGGGAATCGGGCGAGAATAGAAGTATCCTTGGACATATTGACAATGACACTCACGAAGACAGTCTGCTTGCTCTTGGCTTTCCACACCTTCTGCAAGGGTAGAGGTTTGACCAAAACTGTCCACCATGCGGATCATGTTTTCCACAATGCTTTTATTCTTTTTGTTGGTTAAAATGTTATCTACCAAACTTTTGTCAATTTTTACCTCGTCAACAGAAATGGTGGCAAGGGTGACAATATTGGAATAGGCACAGCCAAAATCGTCCAGAGAGATGGTGAAGCCATATTGCTTGAACTGCTCGATGAGAGGGGATTCCATTTCATTTTCAATCAATCCCACACGTTCGGTGACTTCCACCACAATTTGACTGTGCTCAATGGCGTAATCATCGCAAATATCAGCGAATTTGTGAACGATTCCATGCTCTAACAGGGTGACACGGCTCAGATTGACAGAGACTGTCAGCTTTTCCCCTAGTTGGTTCCATTCTTTTAACAGCTGACAAACTTTTCTCAGGACGAATAAATCCACATGGCGAATGATTGATTTTTTTTCGTAGAGAGGGATAAACTGATCTGGGAAAATCATTTTATTTTGTGCCTTACTGAAACGACGGATCAGAGCTTCTGCCCCCACAACTTTTTCAGTGGCAAGGCTTACTTTGGGCTGTAGATAGACCAAAAATTCTTCTTCTTGGATGGCAAGGAGTAAATCTTGGAGTACATGGTCGGAAAACTCAATTTTCGTTGGGTCAAAATCGGTGTAATAAGTTTGCTTGTCAATGTACATCATGGCATCAGCTGTTTCAATCAGCTTGTCCATATCGTTGGTGCGATTGCCCCAAGCAGAACCTAAGGCGAAGAGACGTTGGGGCATTTGTGCAAGTTCTTCGTGGAGATTTGAAAGTTTCTTTTTGAAGGTTTCCTCCTGTGATTCTGTGACAAAACAAATAAATTCATCTCCACTGAGACGATACCAAGGAAAATCGAAGGTGTTTTTGGCAAGTGACATAGAGTCTTGGATCAATTTATCCCCTGCTTCTAAGCCATAGTATTGATTTGTTTTTTTCAAACCATTGGCATTGATAAAAATGACACCAATGTCTTGTGGCGCTTCAAATTTCAGGTTTTGGAGGGCTGTATTATATTTCCCCCGATTCAAAGCACCGGTCAGTTGGTCAAGGTATTGGCTTTCATCCCCCTCGCCAGACAGTGCAATCAGGCTAGTATCCAGAAATTGCGCCACGACTTTTAAAAAAGATTGTCCGGATTCTTCCATTTGTCTGGTACGATTTAGGATGCCAAGGACAGATTTCAGCTGACGATCTTTGGAAAAACTGGGACAAATGGACAGATTGAGATAATTGTTTTTCGTATAATGCTCTATGGTTTCTGGGGGTAAATTTTTGGTTTTGTCTGAATGAAAATCGAAGTTCAATATTTCCCAGGGGAGACCTGTGGCAGCCCAAGATAAAAAGGCATGATTATGATTGGCTTGGATTGTTTGATCCAGTATTTTGGGGGCTGTGTCACTGTCCCAAGAAAAAACTTCTTTCACTTCGTCTGTTCTGGGATTCATTTGATAGAAAAAGCATCGGCTTCCTTGGTAGTATTCCCCTAATAGATCTAAAAAGCGATTGATTTGATCCTCTTTTTGTCCTTGGGAGAGGATTTCTACCACTTTGATCATCGCCGTTTGAAAGGACATATTTTCCAAAAGATGATATTTGGCATCTGTTTCGAAAAATTTATTAAATTGAAGCGTTTTCCCTTTGTGAGACAGCAAGGTGACATAGCTTGTGACATAAGCGTTGATTTTTGCACAGTGGAAATGAAAGACAGTAATTTGATCTTTTGCGACCTCTGCTTTTTGGTAGCGGCTTTCTTCTTCCTCTTTCTTGGTTTCAGCGAAAAATTCCTGACAGTTTTTTCCCAGATATTCTTTGTCATTGGTGATTTGCATCAGCAGTTTCATAGGCTGATTAAAATAAAGGATTTCTTGGGTTTCAGGGTCAGAGAAATAGCTAGGGATGTTGCTGCTGGGGTCAGATATCATTTCAAAAAAGCGTTGGTTCATGATTTTTACCATCTTTCTAAGTCTTTTTAGTGGAAATACTTCTTCAAACTCTGTACAAAGACAACTTTATCCTTTGGTTTTTCTAGAAAAAAAGCAATATCTTCTGTCAAGTATGTAAAATGAGTCATGTTATTATACCATGTGGGGGGAATCTTGTCCATGGTTTTATGAAAAATTATTCCTGAACTTGGGAAAATTTATACTGTACATTAGGAATCTATCATCATTTTATTCTTTTCAAAAATACGATTCCTTTATGTCAAAAAAAGGGAATGATTTCCTCTTTTCTTCCTATTTTTCACAGATATCTCCTATCATTTTTCTTGACTTTCGACAAAATCTATGATAAGATGTGTTGGGGAAGAACATATATCCAGAGACAGGGTGAGATATTCCCTTTATAGGAGAGTTGAAAGCATGAAAAAAGGAAAAAAATCTTCAAGCATTGCGAGAAAAGTCATCGGAAAAGTGGCTTTAACTATATTTATCATCAATATAATCATGACTGCCAGTGTGTGGAGTACCTTGGACGAGTCATTAAGTGAAGCAGAACATAAATACATGGATACTGTTTTGGCATCTGTGGCATTTGATATCAGTGCTTCTGTTTCTCACTACGTCTATGCTGTGGAAGCTTTTGCTCAAAATGTACATTTTCAGAATTTCCTTTTAGATGTAGAGGAAAATTTAAGCCCTTCTGACCAAGGAGAGGTGATTTATTTAGACAGCTTCGACTCTGTTTGCGAAGAGATGGACACCATTGCAGAAATTTTTCGTCTGGAAAGTATCTTGGATATTGGACTTGGTTCCATTCATGTGGATAATTTTGTCACCAATGTAGGGAATACTGGTGGGACAGATTTCTCCTTGGCAGAGCGTCCCTATTTCCAAGCAGTTGATTTGAGAAGCACCTTTATTTCTGACCCTTATTTAGATCATCGCACTCAAAAGTTGGTGGTTTCCATTGCTCATCCCATTTATGATGACACAGAGCGGGCTTTGGGGATTTTGCTTGTTGATATCGTGTTAGAATCTTTGATGGAAGAACTGTCCCAAAGCTCTTTTGGAGACAGTGGCAGTACTTATATCATCGACAAGAATTTCGATATTATCATGCATGAGTCTGCTGAATATGTAGGGATAAACGTGATCGAGACCAATTTTGGTGGAGAAGCCTTCTTAGAAGAGCTGAACAACCCCTCTGGCACAATGTTCTCTTATGAACTCTTTGGCACCAAACGTACTGGTGGGATTTTGGAAGTGGATGATGTCACAAAATGGAGGGTGATTTCTGCCATGGATTCCAGTGAGTTCCATGGACCCATTTTTGATGTTGTGCAAACCATGGTTGCGACACAAATGGTGGTTTTGTTGATTTCTACTTTCTTCTGTGTTTGGGGGATTCAAACTCACCTTGCACCGATGAAAAAACTGGAAAAGTTTATCAAAGGCATCGCCCATGGGGATTTACACACCCCTCTTGATTTTGAATCCAATGACGAGATTGGCAGTCTGGCACAGGAGATGGATTATTGTGCCAAAAGTGTTATGGCAACAATTCTTCATATTGACGAGACCATGAAAGCCTTTGGCAAAGGGAATTTCCAGTTGGATGATACCTTTGAATATGTAGGGGATTTCCAGTCCATTAAAAAGTCCATGGAAGACTTTGTTTACATGATGTCAGGCTCTCTTTCTCGGATTAAGGGCACCTCTGAAGAGGTGGGGCAAGGTGCCTTTTTACTGGCAGATCGGGCACAAGAACTAGCGGCTGGCTCCACCCAACAGGCGTCCTCTGTGGTGAATTTAGAGGGGCTTGTCTCTGGTATCAATGGCACAATTTCAGAAATGGCAGATAATTCTAGCACTGTGACAGAAGATGCCAAATCCATCAGCGATGACTTGACCGTCAGCAACGGGAAAATGCTTGATTTGGTGGAATCAGTGAAAGATATCAAGAGCATGAGTGACGAGGTCAAACGAATCATCAAGGCAATCGAGGATGTTGCCTTTCAAACCAATATCCTTGCCCTGAATGCAGCTGTGGAAGCAGCAAGAGCAGGGGAAGTGGGCAGAGGATTTGCAGTGGTGGCAGACGAGGTGAGAAACCTTTCCCTAAAGACCTCTGAAGCGGTGGAGGACACAACAAAAATCATCAATGCCATTGCAACAGCCATTGAAACAGGCTCTGATATGGCACAGGACAATGCCAAAGACCTTCAAAATCTGGTGTCAGATGTGGAACGATTTGTGGATAAGCTATCCCATATCTCCTTGACAGCACAAACACAGGCAGAGGACATCGCCCAAATCAACAAAGATATTTCCCAAATCTCTGATGTGGTGAGCCAAAACTCAGCCATTAGCGAGGATTCAGCCGCAGCCTCCGAAGAGCTTTCTTCTCAATCTAGTTTGATGATAGAGATGATTGAAAAGTTTCAACTGCGATAAAAAAGTTTTAATCCAGAGAACCCCAATGTTTGTGGGTTCTCTGTTTTTTTGCAAAAAAAAGGCTACCACTGAAGCTTTCAGTGGTAGCCCTGCTCGTCTATTCCCAGTTATGGTATACGTTTTGTACATCGTCGTTATCTTCTAATAACTCGATCATCTTGGTCATGTTCTTGATATCTTTCTCATCATTGAGAGCAACATAGGTTTGTGGAACCAATTTTACCCCAGCTTCCAAGAAAGTGTAGCCTTTTTCTTCCAGTTGAGTCACCACTTGGTTGAACTCCTCAGGAGAGGTCAGGACTTCAAAGATTTCCCCTTCAGGAGAAAAATCCTCAGCCCCAGCTTCCAAAGAATCCATCATGACAGTTTCTTCCTCTAAATTTTCTGCCTCGATGATGATGACACCTTTTTTGTCAAAAGACCAAGAAACACAACCAGAAGCACCTAGATTGCCACCATATTTGTCAAAATAATGACGGATTTCTGGGGCAGTTCGATTGCGATTGTCGGTCAAGCCTTCTACAATCACAGCCACCCCATTAGGGCCATAACCTTCATAGACCACTTCTTCAAAGTTGTCTGCGTTATTGGCACCAGCTGCTTTTTCAATGGTGCGTTTGATGTTATCATTGGGCATATTGGCTGCCTTCGCCTTGGCAATGACTGTGGCGAGGCGAGAGTTGTTTGCGGGATCTCCACTGCCTCCTGCTTTGACAGCAACGATCATTTCACGAGCAATTTTTGTGAATATTTGAGAGCGTTTTGCATCTGCTGCTCCTTTTGTTTTTTGAATGTTATGCCATTTGGAATGTCCTGACATATGAATCCACCTTTCTGTCTGTTCTCTTTTTGGGGACTTCTGTTCTAAGTTTTTGCGAGGGTCCCACTGGAGAAAAATATCCTATTTGGGAAGCGATGACATGAGAAAAATTTTCCCGTGATTCTTTTCCCCCAATACTCATTCCATCTAAAAACAAACAGTAACTAACCGCCTTTCTGTGCCCTTGCCTACGTTGTCGTCCCCCTGAATCCACCAAGGATTCAGGGCTCCTCCGCCTTGACAAGAACAAAGATAGACAGCTAATTTAACTGTCGTTTTTAAATAGAAAGAGTATAAAGTTTCTATCATTATAACATAGGCATAAAAGTTTTTCAAGTTTTTTTTGAAAGGAAATCTCCGAAAATATGGCTGCCTCATAGGAGACAGCCATTTATTTCCTTTTCTTGAGAGAGGAGAAAAATCACTTCTCCAAAGTGCCCAACAACTGCTCTAAGAGTTTTTCGAATAAGAGCAAATCTTCCTCGCTGAAGGATTGAAAAAAATCCTCTGCGTGATTTTGAATCATCTCCACCAAAAGCTGTGCCAGATCTTCCCCCAAGGGGGTCAGAGAGATGAAGTTTTCATTTTTCTGCTTCCCATTTTCCTTGGTAATGCAACCATGGTCTAAGAGCTTTTTGATGGTCTCTGACATTGCCTGTGGGCTGATGTCCAAAGCATGGGCAAGACTTCTCTGATTTTGCGTTCCCTTTTCTGCCAAAAGCACCAAAGAGCGTCGCCCAGAAGGAGAAAGCTTGAAGGAAAAGAGGAGCGAGACCAGTTCAGGTTGGCTCACCTCCCCAAAAGTCACCCCCTCTTGGGGGCGAGCTTTTTCGGCAACAGAATGAAATTTTCCCAGAATGTTTCCTTTATTCACCATAATTTCACCTCTGTTATGACAATTTCACCACGCCAGTGACCAGTTTGTAATAGCGTCCTTCCTGTGCCATTAAATCCTCATGAGACCCTGTCTCCATAATCTCCCCATGATCCAGAACGATGATTTTATTGGAATTTCGCACAGTAGACAGGCGATGGGCAATGACCAATGTGGTGCGAGAAGACATCAAACGATCCAAAGCTTCTTGAATATATTGCTCTGTGCGGGTATCCACAGAACTGGTGGCTTCGTCCAAAACTAAGATAGGCGCTTTGGAAATGGCAGCTCTGGCGATGTTCAGCAGCTGACGTTGCCCTTGGCTCAGGTTACTGCCATCATCAGTTAAGAGAGTATCATAGCCCAGTTCCAACTTTTTGATGAAGTTATGAGCATTGGCAGCCTTGGCTGCTTGGATGATTTCTTCTTCTGTGGCATCCAGTCGTCCATAACGTATATTATCTCTGATGGTTCCAGTGAAAAGATGGGTATCTTGTAGCACCAGTGCGATATTTTCACGAAGTTCTGTCCGTTTCATGTCACGAATGTCCACCCCATCAATGGTGACACTACCTTTTTCGATTTCGTAAAAGCGATTCAGCAAATTGGTGATGGTGGTTTTTCCTGCCCCAGTAGAGCCCACAAAAGCCACTTTTTCACTGGGGCGCCCTTGGAAAGAGACATTTTTCAGGACTAATTTCTCTGGTGTATAACCAAAATCCATATTTTCCACCACAATATGCCCCTTAAATTCTTCTGGAAACATTGTTTTTTCTTTGTCAGGGGTTTCTGGTTCTTGGTCCATCATTTCAAAGACACGCTCTGCCCCTGCCAGTGCAGCGAAAATCACATTCATTTGCATGGTGATTTCGTTGATGGGACGGCTAAAGTTACGAGAATAGTTGACAAAAATGGTGTATCCACCTACGTCAAAGCCTTGAAAAACACACAAAAGCCCGCCCACTGTGGCTGTGATGGTGTAATTCAAGTTCGCAAGAGAACCCATCACAGGCCCCATCACCCCACCTAGAAATTGGGCACGGAAGACGTTCTCTCGATAGGCTTCGTTTAATTTTTGGAAATTTTCTTTGGATTCCTCTTGATGGTTAAAGACTTTTACCACCTTTTGTCCAGAGACCATTTCCTCGATAAAGCTGTTCAGCGCACCAATGCTTTGCTGTTGTCCTTGATAATAGCGACGGCTATGCCCCCCCACAAATTTACCGATTTGTGTGATGATGGGTAGCATGACCAAGGTCACCAAGGTGAGCCAGATGTTGGTATAGACCATCAAGGCAAAAGTACCAATCAATGTGATTACCCCAGAAGCAAGCTGAACCAAGGTTTGGGTGAGCATTTGGTTGATGGCATCCACATCGTTGGTGAATCGACTCATCAAATCCCCATTGTTGTTTTTGTCATAATAGCTTACAGGCAGTTTTTGTAACTTGGCAAAAAGCTGATTCCGTATGGTCTCCAATGCTTTTTGGGACATAACTAGCATGATTCGTGCTTGACAAAAACTTGCCCCCACTGCCACCACATAAAGTCCCAACATGAAAGCAACCCGAGCCAGAAACACGTCCATTCCTTGTCCTTGGATGATGTTGTTTAAAATAGGACGCACTTGATAAGAGGCAAGGAGTGAGAGGGAAGTGTTCAAGAGAACACATAGCACAGCAAGGAAAACTTTCCCCTTGGATTCACTGAGATAGGACCAGATTCTTAACACGGTGCTTTTGGTATCTTTCAGTTTGGGGCGAGGACCACGAGGGCCATTCATCCCCGGAGGACCTCCCATGCCCGGTGGCTTCATGCCTGTGGTTTCCCGAGGGTTTGTGGGAGGAGCCCCTTCAGGTGGTTTGCCATGAGGAGGCTTCCCATGAGGAGGCATATCTTTCATTTTCTCTTTGTCCATTATTCCATCACCTCCTGATTCACTTGAGATTGGTACACTTCTTGATAAGTTTGACTGCTTTCCATGAGTTCCTTGTGGGTGCCCACCATTTCAATCTCCCCTTCGTTCAGGACCACAATCACATCGGCATACATCACAGAGGTGATTCGTTGAGCGATGATGATTTTTGTCACACCAGAAAGATCGTTGGCGAGATAATGACGGATTTGTTGCTCTGTCGCTGTGTCCACAGCCGAGGTAGAGTCATCGAAAATCAAGATTTTGGGCTTTTTCAGCAAAGCACGGGCAATGCACATTCTTTGCTTTTGTCCTCCAGAAAGATTCATTCCTCCTTGTTGGACATAAGAGTCGTAACCTTGGGGCATTTTTTGGATGAATTCGTCAGCCGCTGCCATCTTTGTGGCAAGGGCTTGGTCTTGGGCAGTGGCATTTTTATCCCCCCACTGTAGATTTTCTGAAATAGTACCAGAGAAGAGGAGGTTGTTTTGCAACACCACCGATACCCCTTCTCTCAAATTGTTTAGGGAGTAATCCCGTACATCCGTCCCATCCACAAGTATTTTCCCCTGAGTGACATCATAAAGGCGAGGAATCAGTTGCACCAGCGAGGTTTTCCCACTGCCAGTGGAGCCAATGATGCCCACAGTCTGTCCAGCTTGGATAGAGAGATTCAGTCCTTGGAGAATATTTTCTTGATTTTGCTTGCTGTATTTGAAATTCACATCTTCAAAGACAATACTACCAGAAGTGACCTTCTTTTCTGGATATTGTGCCTTTTCATCGCTTAAATCTGTATTGGTGTCCAATACTTCGCAAATTCGATTGCTACTGGCAATGGCACGAGAACTTTGCATAAAGACCATGGACAGCATATTCACTGACATTAAAATCTGGGTGGCATAGGTGATAAAAGCTGTGATATCCCCAGAAGAAAGGTTTCCTTCCATGAGTTCTATTCCACCAAAATACAAAATAGCTGCGGTGCAAACATAAATCACCAAAGTCATCATGGGCATTTGCAGTACGCTGAGATAATAAGCAGACAGAGAACTTTCCTTTAAATCTCCATTGACCCCTTGGAATTTATCAATTTCATAATCTTCTCTGGACAGACCTTTGATCACTCGCACATTGACCAAAGCTTCTCGCACTGTTTGGTTCAGCCCGTCCACTTTTTCTTGTAAAAAAGCAAACTTTTTATAAGATAAAGAGACAATCACCCCAATAATGGTGGCAAGGATGGGAATCATCACCACAAAAATCCAAGCAAGGCTGTCATTTAGAGTAAAAGCCATAATCATGGAGCCAATGAGCATCCCAGGGGCTCGGAACATCATCCGTAAACTCATGATAATCAGTTGTTCCATTTGGGTGATGTCGTTGGTAAGACGAGTAATCAGGGAGCCAGAGGAAAATTTATCTACATTGGCAAAGGAAAATGTTTGTATTTTGTCAAAGAGATCTGAGCGTAAGTCGCAAGAAAAGCAAACTGCTGCCCGTGAAGCTGCATAAGCAGCCCCTGCCCCTCCCACAATGGACAGTAGCACCATGGCAAGCATTTCCATGGCGAGGGCATAAATCTGGTCAGGACTGCCCTGACTCACCCCTTGGTTGATGATCTGTGCTGCAAGTGCTGGGATTTGCACGTCACAAAAGACCTCCACCATCATCAAGCAAGGGGAAATGACAAAAAATCCCCAGTATGGCTTGATGTATTTCATGTATCGTTTCAATCTGTTACCTCCTATGTGTGTTTGATCCAGAGAACTTCTATTGCCTGAAAGGAAATTTAATTTCTCTCTCATCATGATTCAGCCGTTGACTCTGCTATTTTTTTCAGTATAGCATCTTGAATTAAGTTTGACCTTGTCAAACTTATAAACAACAGCTTAGCTGTTGTTTACAGAAATAATGACTTTGTCATTATTTCTGATTCATTCTTGCTCAATAGTCAAGTTGACCTTGATTTTCATAAGAAAATCAAGGCGATTGAAAGCAAAGCTTTCAATCGAAAAGATGAAGCCACAAGGCTTAATCTTTTTTCAAGTTGCTGTATCAAGACCTTGATACAAAGTATAACATAAGTTTTTTTTAGTGTCAAGGGATTGATGCAAAAAAACACCAGAAATCCCCCAAGAGAAATTTCTGGTGTTTGCTAAATTATTTATTTACTGGTGTTTCTAAATTATTGATTGAGTAGTGGTCTGGTGGACAGAGCAGCAAAGGAAAAGGTAGATAAATTGTGGTATAAGGCAGTTTGGCTGGCTGTGAGCAAGCCTCCCATGCCCAAGGCAATGAGCACACTGTTAAAAGCCACAATCCAAGCATAATGACGAGCGATTTTTTCCATCAAAGCCGTGGCAAGTTCACGTGCCAAAACCATGGATTCTAAATTCTCTGATAAAATACTGATGTCAGCCACTTCTCGTGCCAAATCAGAAGAGCCAGCCAAGGTCATGGACACATTGGCACAGCTTAGCCCAGGGGCATCATTGATGCCATCTCCCACCATCAGCACTGTTTTGCCCAGTTCTTTTTGTCGCTGAATGGAGCGGGCCTTCCCATCGGGTAGGACAGAGGCTTCAAAGGCAGACAATCCTAAAGTCTCTGCCACGTGCCTTGCTGTATTTTCATTGTCCCCTGTGATCATCATCATGTCAGAAATGCCCAAGGCTCGTAATTGTGCCAAGGTTCTTTCTGCCTCTGGACGAGGGGGATCATGGATGCAAATGACTCCCACCAAAGTTTCTCCAATGGCAAGATAGACAGCAGAGTCCACGCCGATTTCTTGTGCCAAGAAGGCTTCTGTGTCAGGGGAGAGAGGCACCCCTTCGTCCTCTACAACAAAATGGCGACTGCCAATGGCATATTTTTGATTGTCTTGGGTGGACACAATGCCATGTGCCACAATATATTCCACTTTGCCATGATATTCTGGGTGAGACAAATCACGATTTTTTGCCTCAGCAACAATGGCGGCTGCCACACTGTGGGGGAAATGTTCTTCCAAGCAAGCAGCAGAGCTTAAAATCTCTTCTTCGCTGTATTGTTCATCCAAAGAAATCACTTTGGACACTTTGGGAACAGCTTCTGTTAAAGTGCCAGTTTTGTCAAAGACAATACAGTCCACTTGGGCAAGTGCCTCTAAATATTTCCCTCCTTTCACCACGATGCCAGCTTCTGCAGCTTCTTTCAAAGCAGAAATCACAGAAATGGGAGTGGTCAGCTTGATGGCACAGGAAAAATCCACCATAAGCACAGAGGTGGCTCGGGCAAGATTGCGGGTGACAAGCCATGTGGCAAAGAAAAAGCCAAAGCTGATGGGCACAATGTTATCTGCTAGTTTTTCGGCTTTGCCTTGGATTTGTGCCTTGGATTCCTCGCCACTTTGGATAAAGTCCACGATTTTTGAAATACGGCTGTTTTGGCAGAGATTACGGACACGCACGTCCAGTTCCCCTTCTTCCAAAACAGTACCGGCAAAGACCGTAGAGCCTTCCTTTTTGTGGACAGGGAGTGGCTCGCCAGTCATGCTACTTTCGTTCACCATGCCATCTCCAGAAATCAGCTCGCCGTCCACAGGGATTTGTGCCCCTGTTCTTAAACGAATTACATCGCCCACAAGAAGTTGCTCCATGGGGATTTGCTCTTCAGCACCCTCTTTGATACGCCAGACAGCAACAGGGGAGATGGCGAGACTTTTGGTCAGCTGATTTTTGGCTCGCACATTGGAATAGCCCAAAAGTAAATCAGAAATCTTTAACAGAAACATGGTGGAAGAAGCTGTGGTATAATCCTTCATCAGCAAAGATGTCCCAATGGCTGTGGCATCTAGCAGTTCCACAGATAGTTTTCTTTGGCATAAGGCTGAAATACCATGGAATAAAAAAGGAATACTGCGACACCATGCCACCCAAGGGGCAAAACAAGAGGGGAGAAGATATTTTCGGGCATAATGCCCCAATACCACTTTGCCCACTTCCAGACGAAACTGCTGTTCTTGCTGTATCATGATGGCTTCAGGGGAAAGAGATTCTTCAGGTAGCTCACGAAGGGATTTCAGCAAGTCAAAAAGTTCCTGTTTGTGCAGCGTATGGTCATGACAAACAAAAATCCCTCCATTTTGGGGAGAGGTCTCCACAGAAATCACCCCAGATAGGCTCAGGAGCAAGGCGGAAAGTCCCTGCCCTTGCTCCTGATTAAATACATATTTACCTACCCTGAAACGAAGTCTCCCTGTGGATTCCCGTACTAGGGTGTATTTCATTGGATTTCATCCTCTGGCTCTTCTGACATGGCAAAGGCAGAGGCTTCTGCTTTCGCTTCTGCACAGATGTCTTGTGCTTCTTCTTTGATGTTTTGGTATTTTTCATTGGCAGCATCTTTGATTTGATAGCCTTTAGCAAGGGTATTCACAGCAAATTTACGTGCAGTCTGAGAGCCTAGCACCTTGACTGTGATAGCCCCAGTGACAGCCCCCACAGCGAAAGTAGTCAGTTTGACTCCAGTTAAAAATTGTAACATAATATTATTCTCCTTGACAGTTGATCCTAGGGCAATTCCTTATTTAAATAGAAGTGACCTGTTTACTTAGGGTATCATTTTTTTTCATTTCTGTCAAGGGATTTTTTTGTTCTTGGTATCTTTTTCCAATCAAAAAAACGATTAAATTTTTCTAAAATTATCCTTGCATTTATTTTCCATCTGTGTTATAATCAACTATGACGACTGAAAAAATTCTTTTTAAGAGGTGAAAACATGGACGAGTACCTACCATACATTGGCATCAGCGTTGTTATTTTAATCGTGATTTTGATTGTGATTTTGTTGCTAAAATCAAATGGCAATAAATCCTCAGGACTGCGACCAGTTCGTGTGGAGTTCAATACCCCCCGAGAAGTGAAAAATCATATGATCGAAGGAAACGAGCTTTATCGCACAGCAAAGAAAAACAATGCAGACATTTCTTATGCACGAAGAAAAGACACAACCGAGCATGGACAGTTCCCTTATGCAGTCGTTATCACTTGTTCAGACTCTCGTGTTCCACCCGAGCATATTTTTACTGCAGGGGTGGGAGAGCTTTTCGTTATCCGTACAGCCGGTAACGTAATCGGAGATTTAGAGCTGGGCAGCATTGAATATGCAGCAGCCCATCTACACTCCAAAGTGATTTTGGTGCTAGGACACGAAAACTGTGGCGCTATTGCTGCTACCTTGGGTGGTTACGCAGAAGGTAACATTCAAAGTATTATCAACGAGATTGCCATGGGAATCGGTAACACCAAATCAGCACGAGAAGCTGAAATACTGAATGTGGAACACGGTATCGACCGTATCCATTCCAGTGAAGTCATTCAAGAGTTATTACGAGAAAACAAAGTGACAATCGAAGGTGCTATCTATCGTATCTCTGATGGTTCTGTTCGTTTTCTTGACAGATAACCCAAAGGGAATCACTCCAACCCACTCCTTTTTCTACAACTAGAAAGAGGAGTGGTTTTCTATTGCTTTCTATTGCAAGGACAACAAAAAACAGCCCTTTCCTCTGTCTGGAAAGGGCTGATTTATTTTTATTGGGAGAAATCAGTTTTCGTGCCTATTTTTTGAATCTCGTTTACCACGAGATTCACGGTCTCTGTTGGCAAAATTCCCACGATAATTACTTTTACCAGAGCGTTGATTCTTTCGATAAAAGTTTCTCTCTTCTCGTTGTACACCACCAGAAAGGAGTTGCAAAGAGACCACTTTGTTTCGGATTTTCTTCCCTTCCATCAGGGACATGACTTCCAATGCATCCTCTTTGGACATTTCAACATCGCTGTAATCGTTGGTGATTTTGATATCTCCAATACGACCTGCTGGGATGTCTGTTTCTTCCACAAAAGCACCCACAATGAAGTTTGGTAGCATTTTTTGAGCCCGACCCACGTTCAAACGAACTCTCACTCGGTTGGGGTCTACTTTTTGTTCTCTTGTGGCGATTGGCTTCATCTTTTTCACAGGAGGTACATATGGAATTTTGGGCTTTTTGTCCCCAATGATTGTTTCCAGAGCCATATTGGCAATTTGATTGATATCATAGCCAGCCTCTAGCAATTTATCCAAGACAGGTTGGTTTTCTTCAAAACTTTTGGCTGTCAAGGCTGCTTCAAATTTCTCGAAATGGCTCAAAGCAATTTTATCTAGGATTTCCTTCTCTGTGGGTAAGGGTTTTTCTTCCAGTTTTTGCCCTGTGTGTTTTTGAATGTCATAGACTTTATAGCGTTGGCTCTTGTCACAGATAAAAGTATGGGAAACCCCTGTCTTTCCTGCTCGACCTGTTCTCCCCACACGATGGATATAGTATTCTTTTTCCAAAGGAATGTCGAAATTGAACACAGCTTCCACGTTTTCTACGTCAATCCCTCTGGCAGCCACGTCAGTTGCCACAAGAATTTTTGTTTTTCCTTGTTTATAGCCACGCATGACAGCAGTACGTTGTAGCTGTTTCATGTCGCCATGAAGCCCTTCACTGGCAAAACCATGGTCATTGAGATATTCCACCAACTCGTCCACCATTTTTTTGGTGTTACAGAAAATAATGCTACGATTGGGCTGATGATATTGGAGCAAAAGATTGATAGAATCTTGCTTTTTCCCCCTAGGTACGTCGTAACAAAGTTGCAGAATGGTGTTTTGCACCTTGCTTTCTTTGGATACTTTCACAGTGACAGGGTCTTTTTGGAATTTTTGTGTTGCCTTCATAATGGCAGGGGGCATAGTAGCAGAAAAAAGAATGGTCTGACGTTCTTCTGGTGCTTTGGAGAGAATCAGCTCGATATCCTCGAAAAAGCCCATGGTCAGCATTTCGTCTGCTTCGTCTAAAACAATGGTTTTCATCTCTGACAAAGACAGGGTACCACGCTCCATGTGATCCATCACACGCCCAGGGGTACCCACCACGATATTAGCAGTTTTCAGCTGGGTAAATTGGATTTGAAATGCTTGTCCACCATAGATGGTGGCAAGGCGAATTCCCTTTTTATGGCGAGAGAATTTGCGAATTTCATCGCTGATTTGCATGGCAAGTTCACGGGTGGGACACAGGATCAGCACCTGTACCTTTTTGCCATTATCTTCTAATCTTTCCAGAATGGGGATAGAAAAGGCAGCTGTTTTCCCTGTGCCTGTACCAGAAAGTCCCAGAACGTCTTTCCCTTCTAACAAATGGGGGATGGCGTCGCTTTGGATTTGTGTGGCTTTTTCGTATCCGATTGCTTCAATGCTTTGTAGCATTTCCGAGGAGAGGGGAAGGTCTTTGAAGTCTACTTGGATTTGTTCCATGAATTGCCTGCTTTCTTTTGGAAATCTCTTAAAATAATATAAGTTGAGATTATGAATTTTTTTGTCCTGAGATTATGCTGTTACTTGATTTTTTGTTTTTTTCTTGGGATTAACAACAAAAAAGTTAGAAAAAATCAGAAAAGTTCCGAGAAATTTTATCTCATTGTCGCAAATCATCAGGAGGAAGGAATCGTTTTGTTATCCTTGTCTTTATAAAAAGACCCTTCTCAGGGTTCTTAATTTTAATAACCTTTTAATTTTACACTTTTTTTCAGGAAAAGGCAAGGGTTTCTCTCCCATAAAAGTCCCCAAAGTTTCCCTTTCTTTCCTAGCAAAATTTAGTTAGTATTTCTTTCCCCTTTTCATAAAATTTCAGGAAAGGGGTTTCTTTTTTCGAGAAATAAGTCTATAATAAAAAGTAATGCCTATACATTTTAAAAACGGAGGTCAATCATGACAAGAACTAACGCCAGAGAGATCGCATTGCACTTTATGTTCGAACTCGCTTTTTCCAAGCATTCAGCCGAATCCTTGCTGGAAGAGCGTCTGACCCAAGAGCATTTCGCCCAAATGAAAGACGAATCTCGTCTTTATTATCAATATCCCAACAAAAAACAAGCAGATTACATCCGTGCACTGGTAGAAGGTGCCTTCCTCCACAGTCCAGAATTGGACGAATACATCGCAAGTTATGCCCAAGGATGGAGCTTTCATCGCATTCCCAAAGTCATTGCAGCTTTGCTTAGAATCGCCATGTTTGAAATCTTGTATGTGCCAGAAATCCCCGATTCTGTGGCAATCAACGATGCCTTGGAAATCGCAAAGGGCTATGACGATCCAGAACTGATTTCCTTCATGAATGGCATTTTGGGGAATTTTGTTCGTTCTGAATTGAAAAACACCCCAGAGCGTCCCAGTGATTTCAAAGAAGATGTTTTCGATTTAGAAGATGTCCAAGGAGAATCAGAACTCCCTCCAGAAGAAGGGGAAGAAGCCAAAGAAGAGCCAGTAGAAGCAACAAAGGAAGGGTAACAATGTCCATACTAGCCTTTGACACCAGTAATTATACCACTTCTGTGGCACTTCTGGGAGAGGAGGAAGTTTCTTTGGGGAAACTCCTAGAAGTCCCCCAAGGGGCTTTGGGACTTCGTCAGCAAGAGGCTCTCTTTCAGCATATCAAGGTATTGCCCTCCTTGTTGTCCTCTCTTTCCACTTACGAGAGTTTTCATCATTTGACAGCCCTAGGAGTCTCCACTCAGCCTCGTCGCCAAGAGGATTCCTATATGCCTTGTTTTCTAGGAGGCGAAACAGTTGCCAGATCCCTTGCCACCACCATGAATCTTCCTCTTTACCAGTTTTCCCACCAAGAGGGACATCTGGCAGCCGCAGCCTGGTCAGTGGGTCAGGAAGATTTGCTCCAAGCCCCCTTTCTTTCTTGGCATTTGTCAGGAGGCACCACAGAATTGTTGAAAGTCACCCCAGAGCCCCAAGGGCAAATCTCGGTGGAAATCATTGGAGGGACAAAGGACATTTCTGCGGGACAGCTGATTGACAGAACAGGGCAAAAACTGGGACTCGCCTTTCCCTCAGGAAAAGCCATAGACAGCCTTGCACTGGAACAGACAGGCACAGCCTTTCCCTTGAAAGAGGACAAGCTCTTTTTCTCTCTTTCAGGAATGGAAAATAAAGTGACACAGTTTTTAGCCGAGGGAAAATCCCCCCAAGAGATTTCAGCCTTTGTCATGGAAACACTGGGTGAAATGTTGCACAAAATCACCCAAAAAGCAGAAAGCCTCTATGGGAATCTCCCCATTCTCTTCAGTGGAGGGGTGGCGTCTAGCCAATATTTGCAAAGGAAATTGCCCCATTGCCTTTTCCCTGAAGGAAAATATGCCACAGATAACGCCATGGGAATCGCAGTTTTGACCAAAAGGAACCTGTAAAGAAAAGAGCGAAAGATTATGACAAAACACCTCACTCCCTCCCAAGTGGCACAATATCTAAAAGGTACCGTGGAACGGGACCATGTCCTCTCCACCCTTGTGGTGGAAGGAGAGGTCTGTAATTATACCCCAGCTTCCTCTGGTCATCATTACTTTTCTTTAAAGGACAAAGAATCCACCCTCCCTTGTATCATGTTCAAAGGGGACTTCCCAAAGGGCTTCCCCCTAGCCAATGGGATGCAAGTTTTGGTGGCAGGGGGGCTGACGATTTTTGTCCAACGAGGGGTGTACCAACTTCGCTGTACCAAGCTGTCTCCACTGGGAACAGGGGATCTTCACCTTGCCTTTACCATGATGAAAAACAAGCTAGAACAAGAGGGCTTGTTCCATCCCCAATATAAAAAAACACTGCCCTATCTGCCGAAAAAAATCGGTCTGATTACCTCTCCCACAGGGGCTGTGGTTTGGGATATGATAAAAATATTAAAAGCACGTTGTCCCATCACAGAAATTTTCGTGATCCCTGTCCCAGTCCAAGGAGACGGGGCAGAGCAACATATCGCTGGTGCCATTGCTTGGGCAGATTATTACAAGGTGGCAGATTTGCTCATCGTGGGACGTGGGGGAGGCTCTCAAGAGGACTTAAAAGCTTTTAACCAAGAATCCGTGGCAAGAGCCATTTTCGCTTGCAAAACCCCCATTATTTCAGCTGTGGGACATGAACCTGATGTGAGTATTTCTGATTACGTTGCCGATTGCCGAGGTGCCACCCCCACCCACGCAGCAGAAATCGCAGTGCCACGGCAAGAAGATTTATTGGCACAGCTCAGCCAATGGAAAGAGCAGATGACCCTCAGCTTTGCCCAACGTTTGGACAGCCACCGGAGACAGTTACAATATTTTGCTGATTCTTCTGGTTTTCGTGACCCCAAACACCATTTGAGAGAAAAGGCACAGATGTTAGATTATTTG
The DNA here is from genome assembly GCA_044432725.1 of Eubacteriales bacterium. Lineage (GTDB taxonomy): Bacteria > Bacillota > Clostridia > Oscillospirales > Oscillospiraceae > JAWXUK01. Next base: position 83,642 of record JAWXUL010000008.1, on the reverse strand, counting down.
GCAGAGCGACTAGAGCAAGGAATGACACAGCAAATCAACCAAGGGAAAAATCACTGTGCCTCTCTGTCAGCCAGTTTACACGCTCTGTCCCCTCTGAAGGTCATGAGTCGTGGCTATGCCATTCCCAAAACAAAAGAGGGCAAGCTTCTCCACACCGTCAGCCAGACAAAAATCGGGGATAAAATTTCCCTCTCCCTTGCAGACGGCACATTGCACTGTGTCACAGAGGAAATTGAAAGAAAAGAATGAGGTGCTTCAGATGGACACAGAAAATCAAACCTTTGAATCAGCCCTAGGACGACTAGAGCAAATCGTTGGCTCTTTGAACAACGGCAGAGCGCCTCTGGCAGAAGCCTTGGAACTTTTTGAAGAAGGAGCAGGACTCCTTGCGTATTGTAGCAAATCTTTAGATGATGCCGAAGCAAAGGTGAATCTTTTAAGCAATACAGGGGAAAATGGCTCCCCAGAAGTCCAAGAGTTTACCCAAGAGGAGAAAGAATCATGATAGAGGTATATGAAAAATATCAAGAAGAAGTAAAGCAAGCCATGAGAGCCTATCTCGCCCAAAACCAATCTGGAGATGTCACACTGTCCAAAGCCATGCACTATACCTTAGAAAACCTAGGGAAATCCCTTCGCCCAGTCCTTTGTCTTGGTTTTTGCGAAGCCTTTGTGGGAGATAGAGAGAAGGCTATGCCCTTTGCCCTTGCCCTAGAGATGGTTCACAGCTATTCCCTGATTCATGACGATTTACCCTGTATGGACGATGACGATTTCCGTCGTGGCAGAGCCAGTTGCCACAAAGCCTTTGACGAAGCTACAGCTGTGCTAACTGGAGATGCCCTGTTGACAGAGGCATTTGTACTGATGACCCAGGCAAAGCTTTCTGGGGAGCGGGTGGTGGAAGGGATTTCTGCCTTGGGAGAAGCCAGTGGAAAACTGGGGATGATTTCAGGACAAGCAAAAGAACTCTCCTATGAAAAATCAGAAAAGTCACTCTCTCCCACAGAAGAGGAAAGATTGATTTTGGATATCGAGATGGAAAAAACAGGGGCACTCTTTGCTGCTTCTGCCTATTTAGGGGCTTTGGCAGCAGGGGCTGATTTCAAAGAAAAAGAGAAGCTTTTTCGGTTTGGCCGTGCCTTAGGTTCAGCGTTCCAAATTCAAGATGATCTTCTGGATGCCTTGGGAGACAAAGAGAAACTGGGAAAACCCATTGGCTCTGACGCAGAGAAGGCAAAACGAAATTATTACACTGTTTTCGGCGAAGAATCAGCAAAAAAACAAATGGAACTCCAAACAAAAGAAGCCTTAGAGATTTTAAACAGCTATGAAAACACAGAATTTCTTTCATGGCTTGTGAACTATCTTTGTCACAGAGAATTTTAAAAAAGATAGCTCTGGAAGGCACTACCAAAAACAAACAAAAATTTTGAGAGATTCTCGACTAGGAAAGAAAGGGGTCATCACATGGATAATATTTCTGGATTTATCACAAGCAATTTAATCATCGACTTATCTTTTTGCGCATGGTTTTTTGCACAGTTTGCAAAGCTTGTCATCGAGTTGCTTGTTCATCGTAAATTTGATTTGACAAAACTTTGGAGCAGTGGGGAAATGCCAAGTTCTCACTCTGCCTTGGTCTGCTGTGCTTCGGCAAGTATTGGAGCAATTCACGGAACAGGAAGCTCTATCTTTGCCTTGTCCTTTGTACTGGCAGGGGTGGTGATGTATGATGCCTGTCATGTCCGTCGCTCTGCTGGGGAGCAAGCGAGAATGATCAATCTTTTGAGTAATTTATTGACGAAAAACAAAGAAGAGCAATATTCTGCCTTGAAAGATTTGCAACTGAAAGAGATTTTGGGACATACGCCCTTTCAAGTGTTTGTGGGTGCTATGCTTGGCATGATCACAGGGCTATATGGTGTGGCGTATTTTGGATAAGAAGAAAGAGCCACTGCTGGCAAAGGCTTCTCAAGAAGAGCTGGAACAGCTAGCTGGTACCATACGTCAGGATCTGATTACCTCTGTCACCCAAACAGGGGGGCATTTATCCTCTAACTTAGGGACAGTGGAGCTGACCCTTGCCCTTCATCGTGTTTTTGATACCGCCATAGATCGTCTGGTCTTTGACGTGGGTCACCAATGCTATGGCCACAAAATGCTCACAGGACGGAAAGAAGCCTTTGCCACCTTGCGACAACATGAGGGGCTGTCTGGCTTTCCCAAACCGTCTGAAAGTCCCCACGACGCTTTTGTGGCAGGACATGCCTCTAACTCTGTGGCTGTGGCTGTGGGGATGGCAAAAGCAAGAGAACTGACAGGTGGAGACTATGATGTCATTGCCCTTCTGGGAGATGGTGCCTTGACAGGAGGCCTTGCCTATGAAGGCTTAGCTGTTGGGGGACAGACCAAGGGACAACTTTTGGTGATATTAAATGACAATGGTATGTCAATCACCAAAAATGTAGGTGGGATCTCCACCTATTTGGCAAAGCAACGGATCAAACCCCAGTATCTACACTTTCGCCGTTTGTACCGTCGCATTTTGGGCAAAAATTTCCTTGGGCGAAAAATCCATAGCTTTAATCATGGCTTGAAGCAAGCAGTGAAACATAGTCTCTTGCCCTCTTCCATGTTCGAGCAAATGGGCTTCACCTATTACGGCCCAGTGGATGGTCATGATATCTCTCTCTTAACCAAGTTATTCACCCATGCCAAAGAACAGGACTGCCCAGTCTTGGTGCATGTGCGTACCATAAAGGGAAAGGGCTATCCGCTCGCAGAGAAAAACCCAGAAGCCTATCACGGTATTTCAGCCAGTTCTCCCACGAAAAATGCCCAGTCACATTATGGCATCAACAAATCCTCTCCCACTTCTGGCGATGCCCTGACCAGTCCACCCAAAACATTCTCCCAAGTGTTTGGAGAAACCATGGCAGAAGAGGGAGCAGCTTATCCCAGTCTTTGTGGCATCACAGCCGCCATGTCCACAGGCACAGGGATGGATTTGTTCGCAGAGAAATTCCCCCATCGTCTCTATGATGTGGGGATTGCCGAGGGCTGTGCCATCACCATGGCAGGAGGGCTTGCCAAAGAAGGAGCGATTCCTGTCTTTGCAGTCTATTCCACCTTTTTGCAACGTGCTTATGATATGATGATTCACGACGTTGCCTTGCAACATCTACCAGTGATTTTTGCTGTGGATCGCTGTGGTTTGGTGGGAGAAGATGGAGAAACCCATCACGGGGTGTTTGACCTTGCCTTTCTTTCCACAGTCCCTAATCTGACTGTTTTAGCGCCCTCTAGTTTGGGAGAGTTAAAAGCTATGCTGACAGCATCCATCGCCCAAAGGGAAGGGGCTGTGGCGATACGCTATCCAAGAGGCACAGAAGGGATGTTTTCCTCTCCTTATACAGGAGAAGCAGTGGACATTCTGGAAACAGGCACAGACATCACCCTGATTTCCCATGGCATCCACATCAACCATGTCTTAGCTTGTAGCAAATTATTAAAAAAAGAAGGCTTTTCTCCAGAAGTGTTGAAAGTCAATCGTCTTTCCTCCCTAGAAGGAGAGAAAATTCTTGCCTCCTTGAACAAAACAGGCTGCTTATTGGTGGCAGAAGATGTGATTGCCCAAGGCTCTTTGGGCGAGAATATCGCAAGTCTTGTGGGGAAAAACAATCTCAAAGTGCAGATGTCTTTGGTGAATACAGGGAATACTTTTGTCAGCCACGGAAAGGTGTCTATCCTAGAAAAAGAATTGGGACTGGACAGCAAAAGTTTATTTTTACGCAGTCAGGAGGTGCTTTCTCAAGTTGAAAGAGAAAAAACAAAGACTTGATGTCATCTTATTTGAACAGGGGCTTGTGCCTTCCAGACAAAAGGCACAAGCCGTGATTATGGCTGGACTGGTTTATTGCAAAGAGCAAAAACTCAGCAAAGCCGGCACGGCAATCTCTCCAGAAGAGATTCCTTTTCTGGAAGTACGGGGAAACCCTCTCCCCTATGTCAGCCGTGGTGGCTTGAAACTGGAAAAGGCAATCAAGCTGTGGGATATTTCTTTAACTGGCTGTGTTTGTGGGGATATTGGTGCTTCCACAGGGGGATTTACCGATTGTATGCTACAAAATGGAGCGAAGTTTGTCTATGCTGTGGATTCAGGATATAATCAGCTGGACTGGAAACTACGCTCCCACCCACAGGTAAAATCCTTAGAGCGTTGCAACGCCCGCTATCTCTCGGAAAAAGAAATCCCTGAAAAACTGGATTTCTTCACTGTGGACGTGTCTTTCATCTCCCTGAAATTGATTTTGCCCCCTATCGTCCCTTTGCTGAAAGAAGAGGGGGTTTGTCTCATCAAACCTCAATTTGAAGCAGGGAGAGAACAGGTGGGGAAAAAAGGAGTGGTGCGAGACCCTCTCGTCCACGAAACAGTGATTAAAAATACCCTCTCTGTGGCAGAGACTTTGGGTTTCCACGTCAAAGGTCTCAGCTTTTCCCCTATCCGTGGGCCAGAAGGAAACATAGAATATCTTGCCTATTTGACAAAAAAATCTGGGACATACCCTTCTGTAAATGTGGAAGAGGTGGTGGCACAGTCCCATAATCAGGAGGACGGTCATGCGAATCTTACTCAGCTCTAACCCTTATCGTGACAAGGGATTGAAAACAGCCCTAGAAGCACGAGAAATTTTGTTAAAATCAGGGGTAGATGTTGCCTTGACATTACCTTTTCAAATGAAGAAGGGCGATAAACTCTCCATGCCTCCCAATGTACTCCTCAGTACATTGTCAGCAGAGCTTCCTGTGGCAGATGTTTTGGTCTGTTTTGGGGGAGATGGTACCATTCTTCATGCAGCCAGAGATGCTGTGAAATATCAGCTTCCCATTTTAGGGGTGAACATGGGTTCTGTGGGATTTATGGCAGAGCTGGAACGGACAGAGCTGTCTGCTTTGGCACGTTTGGGCAAAAAGGATTACACCATCGAAAAAAGAATGATGTTAGAAATTCGCCATTTCCGCGGGAACAAGTTGCTGACTTCCGAGCTTGCCCTGAACGATGCAGTGATTTCCAAGGGCTCTATGGCTCGGGTGGCAGAAGTGGAAATCTATGCTGATAATACCCATGTGACCACCATCATGGGGGACGGAGCCATTTTCTCCACCCCCACAGGGTCAACGGCATATTCTCTGTCTGCTGGAGGATCGATTGTGGAGCCCTCTGCCCAGTGTTTGCTGATGTCACCCATCTGCCCACACCATTTGGCTGCTCGCTCCATTGTCCTTGCCCCAGAGAGAACCCTTCGGGTGCAACTGCCAAGTAACAGCCAGAAATATCTTTTCCTTGCCACAGATGGGGGAAATCCCCAACGGATTTCCAGTGGGGACTATGTGGAGATTACAAAGTCAGTGAAAGAAACTAAGCTGATTCGTTTGACCAATCGAAGTTTTTATCAAATCCTAAATCACAAACTAGGAGGGGCTTCTCAATGACAAAGGAGCAAAGGCAAAAAGCTTTGTGTGACATTATCCAAAAGGAAATCATCGAGACCCAAGAAGAGTTATTACATGCCCTGACAAACCTAGGTTGCTCCTGTACACAAGCAACGATTTCCCGAGACATACGTGAGCTTGCCCTGAGCAAACAGATGATAGAGGGGAAGTCTCGTTATGTGTTGCCAGCAGAGGGGGAAAAAAGCTTTTTTTCTTCTCCCATTTTGGACGAGGGAATTTTGTCAGTGGTTGCTGTGGAATTTATCGTCATGATCAAAACAAAACCAGGTCTTGCCATGGCTGTTTGTACGGCATTAGATGGCATGGAGATACAGGGAAACGCAGGGACCATTGCAGGGGATGATACCTGTATGATGGTGATGGAGAGTAAAGCCATGGCGAAAAAATTTGTGAAAACATTGAAACAATAGGAGGGGTAAGATGGGGGAAATTATCGAGTTTCGTTTACCAAAACCAAAACAACCCAATGGCAAGCCCTATCCTAATTTGGACAAGGAATCCCTTGCCACACGCTTTCAAGAAAAGTTTGTACTGCTTCGGCGTGGTACCAAATTTGAAAATAGCCAAGTGATTCAAGAGGCAAAAGAAGCTTGTATGGAGATTTGTACCCCAGAGGGCTTAGAACGTGCCAAGCTATCTGTGATAGAGCAAGAGCGAAAATTAAAGCTGACCTTGATCAGAGCCAATATTTTAGACGAGGACAGGAACCTGTATCGAAGTTTAGAAACTTGCCAAGAAATCTTGAAATCAGAGGGGGAGGATGCCATCATCACTCACCTCATCGAGCCCATGGATTGGCGACAAAGCCCTCATATCGAAAGACTGGTGGATACAGGAAACAGCCCTTCGAAAAAGCAGTTTTACTATGGACTTGCCCAAAAGGTAGATTATCGTTTTGGGGCTGTGATTTGGCAATCAGAGCAAAGAAATCGAAAGGCGCTTTCTCCCTTAGGGGAAAAACATTGGTCTCTTGTGATAGAGAAATATCAAAAAGCAATCAACAGAATCATCAACCCATCAAACTGATTTAGGAGGAAATCCCATGCTTTGTTTATTGCATATCGAAAATATTGCACTGATAGAAGAGGCAGATATTCATTTTCACGGTGGCTTTAACGTGTTGACAGGAGAGACAGGAGCGGGGAAATCCATTGTTGTGGATTCGATCTCTGCTGTTTTGGGAGAGAGGACCAGCCGTGATTTGATTCGTACAGGGAGTAAATCTGCTTTGGTACAAGCTGTCTTTTCTCAGGAAGAACCCCCAAAGGTTTTATCAGATATGGGGATAGAGGTAGAGGATGAATTGGTGCTTCGTCGAGAGATTCGCCCAGATGGGAAAAATATCTGTCGAGCCAATGGCACCATACTTTCTGTGGCACAACTGAAAGAGTTGGGGCGACATTTGTTGCATATTCATGGACAGCATGATGGTCAACAGCTTCTGGACCCACTGTCCCACTTGGGGTATTTGGATAGCTTTGGGAAAACAGCAAGTGCTTTGGAAGAGTTTCAAGAAGTTTACGCTTCTTTGGGAGAAATCCGTCGAGAAATTTCCAAATTACAGTTGAGCGAAGGGGAGCGGGAGCGAAAAATTGATATGCTTAGCTTTCAAATCAAAGAACTAGGACGTGCAGAGCTTTCTTTGGAAGAGGATACAGCCTTAGAAGAAAGACGAGAACTTCTACGCAGTGCAGGCAAGACCATGGAAGCGTTAGAAAGCACCCAAGGGGCATTGTTCGGCAACGAAGACGTGACAGGCGCCATTTCTCTTTTGGAGTCAGCCAGTGAATCTTTGCGCACCTTACGGAATACCTCTCCCCAAATGGCAGAACTGGCAGAAAAATTATCTGAAATTTCCAGTCAAGCAGAAGATGTGGGGGAAATTTTACGAGAAACCAGCAGAGAACTGGAAGTCACTCCAGAAGAATTAGATGAAATGGAAGCTCGTCTTGATTTGCTCTATCGCTTGAAGAAAAAGTATGGGGATACTGTGGAAGAAATGATTGCCTATCAAGAACTATGCGAAAAGGAACTAGAGACCATTGCTGACAGTGACGATCGCATGATTCTTTTAGAGAAAAAGCTAGGAACTCAGCTGAAACTTGCCCAGAAAAAAGGAGAAATTCTGGGGAAGATTCGCCGTGATGTGGGGAAATCTTTGACCAAGCGAGTGGTAGAGGAATTACGTCAATTAGATATGCCCAAAGTACAATTCTCTGTGGAGTTCAGCCCTAAAACTTGCCAATTTGCCATGGACGAAACAGGTCTTGACAATGTGCAATTTTTGATGTCTGCCAATGTGGGGGAAGATTTAAAACCCATACAAAAAGTGGCATCCGGTGGTGAGCTTGCTCGGATTATGCTTGCCATGAAAAATGTTCTGGCACAAGATGATGGCATTGCTTCTTTGGTGTTTGACGAGGTGGATGCTGGAGTTTCTGGACGTGCAGCCCAGAAAGTCGCTGAAAAAATGGCAGAAGTGGCACGGCACAAACAGGTTTTGTGCGTCACCCATCTACCACAAATCGCAGCCATGGCAGATGCCCATTTGCAAGTGGAAAAGGGAGAAGTGAAAGGGAGAACTTTCACTGCCGTGCAACAATTAGGGAGAGAAGGCAGACGAGAAGAGCTTGCCCGTTTGATTGGTGGGACTGCCATGACCGATGCCATTTTAACCAGTGCAGAGGAGCTTTTATCACAGGCAGAGAAATTTAAAGAGTAAAGTGAAGTGGATGACGATGAAAAAAAAGGTTTTAATTGTTGGATTAGGGCTTTTGGGTGGATCTTATGCCCTTGCCTTAGGGAAAAAAGGCTATGAAGTCACTGCCATTGACAATCAAGAAGCCAGTATCGCTTATGCTTTGGAACAAAAGATGATCAGCAAGGGGAGCTGTCAGGTGGATCCACTGTTGCTATCAGAGGCAGAACTGGTGGTTTTGGCTTTGTATCCTTCCTCCATTTTAGATTGGGTGAAAGAACATCAAGGGCATTTTACCTCTGGCACGATTCTGACGGATGTTTGTGGTGTGAAAGGGGCTTTGGTTTCTGGGATGGAAACAGTGTTGAGAGAGGATCTCTTTTATGTAGGTGCCCATCCTATGGCAGGGAAGGAAGTCTCTGGTGTGGCATATGCTGATGAAAAAATCTTTCAAAAAGCAAATTTTATCCTGACTCCCACCCCTAAGACAGATCTTGCAGCGTTGTCAGTGGTGGAAACCATGGCAGAGGATATGGGCTTTCGCCAAATTTCACAACTCTCTCCCCAAGAGCATGACAAAGCCATTGGCTTTTTGTCTCAATTAACCCACGTGATTGCTGTTTCTTTGATGAATTGTCAAGATAATGAAGAGTATATCAAATATACAGGAGATTCTTTTCGTGATTTGACCCGCATTGCCAAAATAAACCAACATCTTTGGAGTGAATTATTTTTAGAGAATAAGTCCATGTTATTAGGAGAAATAGAAAATTTTATAGAGGAACTTCAAGGCTTTCGTGAACTCCTTGCCAGTGAAAATTTATCGGCAATGGAAGAGAAGTTCGTGACCTCTACCAATCGCCGTAAAAAATATGATAATTTTTGATTTCCTCGTATAGACCAGTTTTTCCTTGGCAATACTATTGACAAGGAGGTGGTCGAATGAACCGCAAAATCGTTAGTAAATTTAGCAATTTCGTCTTGGGCAATGGATTTTACATTGCATTGACGCTGTGTGTGGCACTGATTGTCCTTTCTGGATATTATTTGATGGAATCTCTCTCTCCTACAACTACGGTTGTAACGCCAGTGAGTGGCGTGCCAGAAATCATCATTCCAGAGGAAGAACCAGTGGTAAGCACAACACCAGAACTACCAGAAATCGTGACACCAGTCATCACACCAGAACCTGTGGTGCCAGTGGTACAAGCAGAGGAGGAAGAGGAACTTCCTGAAGAGGAACAGCCTGAAGAGGAACTTCCTGAAGAAGAACTGCCAGAACTGTTGGAAGAGGAAGTCGTTCTTTCTTACTGTATGCCAACTGTGGGGGAGGTCACTCAAATCCACAGTATGGACGTCTTAATCTATCACGCAGTCATGGGGGATTGGCGTACCCATGAAGGGATTGACATCGCTGCCAACATTGGGACAGAGGTGATGTCCGTGGCAGATGGCGTGGTGTCTGCTGTGTATGAAGATGACATGATGGGCACAACCCTTGTGATCAGCCATGGTGACGAGATCCAGTCAGTCTATGCCAACTTAGGGGAATTTCCTTCTGTTGCTGTGGATGATTGGGTTCTTGGAGGACAAATCATTGCTGTAGTGGGGGATTCTGCTTTGGCTGAAAGTGGTTCTGAACCTCATCTTCAATTTTCCATGCGTAAAAATGGAGAATCTGTGGACCCCATGGATTATTTGCCAGAGGATTTGGGGAATTCCACTTAGTCATTTTCTCGAAAAGGGAAATGATGAGATATTGCACTCAGTTACCAATGATTTCCTAATCTTTTAGGTAAGAAAAACAGGATTGTTTCCTCTGGGGAAACAATCCTGTTTTTTATAGAGAGAGGGATTTTATTTTTAGGTGTAGCCTTATACAGAATAAAGCATTTCGGAATAGGTAGGAAGTGTCCAGAATTTCTTTGGTGTTAGGGATTCTAATTTGTCAATCAAAACACGCAAAGCTGTCATTTCTTCTAATACCATGTTGCGATAGTATTGGGTTAATTCCAAGCTGTCTTCGATTTTAGCTGCAGCTTCTAATGTTTTTTCCAAATCTTCGTTTTTGGCATAAAGACTTGCAGTGAGTTCGCTCATTTCTGTTGCCACACGAACTTCTAAATCGTGGTTGATGCCGGCTGCTTTTTTGTCAGCAAGAAGCAACAGCAAACTTTCTTGATATGCCATAGAGCAAGCAAGAATATCTTTTTTCATCATGTCAATGAAAGTGGATGCTTCGATATGAATGACTTTGCAATAATTTTCCAGATGGATTTCATAACGAGAGATGGTTTCTTCACGGGTAAAGACACCATGGCTTTCAAAGAGTTTCAATGCTTTTTCTTCCACGAAAGATGGGAAAGCATCCACACAGCTGTGTAGATTAGAAAGACCACGTTTTTGGGCTTCCACAACCCATTCATCACTATAGTTATTACCATTAAAGATGATGCGTTTGTGTTGTGTCAGGGTCTCTTGAACCAGTTTGGTCATGTCTTTGTGGAAGTCTTTTGCGCCTTCTAATTGGTCTGCGAATTTACGAAGTTCTTCTGCCACGATGGTATTTAGCACAATATTACAGCCAGAAATAGAGAATTTTGAACCGAGCATACGGAATTCAAACTTATTTCCAGTGAAAGCGAAAGGAGAAGTACGGTTACGGTCGGTGGTATCACGTGGGAAGTGAGGCAAGACCACTGTGCCAAGTTCCATGTCAATTTTTTCTGCTTCGTGATAAGTTTTGCCACTTTCTAGGGCTTCTAAAATTGCGGTCAACTCGTCACCAAGGAACATGGAAATAATAGCAGGAGGTGCTTCGTTAGCCCCCAAACGATGGTCGTTCCCAGCAGAACCCACAGACATTCTTAGCATATCTTGATATTCGTCCACTGCTTTGACCACAGCGGTAAGGAATAGAACAAATTGCGCATTGTCATAAGGGGTTTTGCCTGGTTCTAGCAAATTCATGCCAGTATCAGTAGAAAGAGACCAGTTATTGTGTTTTCCGCTACCATTCACGCCGTCAAAGGGTTTTTCATGGAGCAAACAAGCCATACCATGTCTGTCAGCCACTGTTTTCATCAATTCCATGGTTAATTGATTTTGATCTGTTGCTACATTTGTGGTGGTGAAGATAGGAGCAAGCTCGTGCTGAGCTGGTGCCACTTCGTTGTGCTTGGTTTTTGCCAAGATCCCCAGTTTCCAGAGTTCTTCGTCTAATTCAGCCATGAAAGCAGCCACACGTGGTTTTAATGTGCCGAAATAATGGTCATCTAGTTCTTGTCCTTTGGTGGGCTTTGCACCAAAGAGAGTACGTCCACAGAACATCAGGTCAGGACGACGAAGGAACATTTCTTTATCAATGAGGAAGTATTCTTGCTCTGGTCCCACAGTGGTGGTGACACGTTGCACATCATCATTGCCGAATAATTTCAAAATACGTAGTGCTTGGGTGTTTAAAGCTTCCATAGAACGGAGGAGAGGAGTCTTTTTGTCTAAACATTCACCACTATAAGAGCAGAAAGCAGTGGGGATGTATAAACTACCATCTTTGATGAAAGCATAAGAGGTGGTGTCCCAGATGGTGTAGCCACGTGCTTCGCAAGTGCTTCGGATCCCGCCATTGGGGAAGGAGGAAGCATCTGGTTCACCATGGACCAATTCTTTTCCAGAAAAATCCATAATGATGCGACCTTCTGCCACAGGAGCAATGAAGCTGTCATGTTTCTCTGCAGTGTTGCCGGTCATTGGTTGGAACCAGTGGGTGTAGTGGGTGGCACCTTTTTCAATCGCCCAATCTTTCATGGCGTTTGCTACCATATCTGCAATATCGGGGTCTAGTTGTTGGCCGAGGGACATGGTACGCACGACAGCTTTATAAGTATCCTTTGGTAATTTCTCACGCATCACAGAGTGACTGAACACCATACTACCAAATAATTCTGGAATTTGCTTTGTCATAAAAAATCTCTCCTTTGAAATATGAATTTGAAATATCAATCTCGAAAACTTGCATAATAAAAAAGTGCTTTTTATCTTTTGGGGGCACTTGTTTATTTTGCTTCTATTTATATTATAGAATCTTTCTCTTGTTTTGTCAATAAAAATCTTCTTTTTTTCTCTCTCTCTTTTGGACAAAGATTTTATTTTTGCAAGTCACTACCCTATACACTTTCACCATGATTGCAATTTCTCTGAAAAAAACTTGACAATTTCAATGGCTTTTGATATAATCTATCTGTCCTTGTGAAATTTATATAAAGGTGGTAATTCTGATGAGAAATTTTCAAGAAGAAACAGAAAAAAGAGTGGCGTTTATTCAACAACAGCTGAAAAACTCTGGCGCTGAAGGGATTGTCTTTGGAAACTCTGGTGGAAAAGACAGCATGCTCGTGGGGATTTTATGTAAGAAGGCTTGTGAAAACACGGTCTGTCTGATCCTTCCTTGTAGTTCTAATCGAAATTATGGAGAAGATTTGGAAGATGCACAAACCACAGCCAAGGCTTTTCACATTGATAGTCGAGTCATCGAGTTGACTTCGGTGAAAGAGGCTTTCTTGAAGGAACTGGGAGATAAAGTGACGCTGAGTCCAGCTGGTATGAACAATATCGCTCCACGTTTACGTATGACAACTCTTTATGCAGTGGGTGCCAGTGAAAATCGCTTGGTGGCCGGTACGGGGAACCGAAGCGAAGGACATATGGGCTATTTCACCAAGTGGGGTGATGGTGGTTATGACTTTAATCCCATTGCTGATTTGACAGCAACGGAGATTTTTGCCTTTTTGCAGTATCTGGAAGCACCAGAATTTATTCAAACCAAGCCCCCTTCTGCAGGTTTATTTGATGGTCAAACAGACGAAGATGAAATGGGTGTTACTTATGCAGCCATTGATAAATTCTTGGAAACAGGGGAAGGAAATCCAGAAGATTTGGCGATTATTGATCGCTATCATCAAGCAAGCCATCACAAACGCAAATTGCCTCCAGTTTACGGAAATTAAAAACGAGAATATTTGTAAATAAAATAAGGGCAACACCTCCTCAATCTTTACGCTAGGAAAAGGGATTGGGAGGTGTTGTTCTCTATTTTATATGAAATACTTTACAAAGTCATAAAAATTTGGTAAAATAAAGAAGGAACAAGCTTTCATTTAAAAAAAGTATGCTATTGCAATGGGACTTTTGATGTTTCATAGCGGAAAGGTTTTTGTATGTCACAAAATTATTTAGGAAAAGAAATTAAAAAACTAGGGTTTGGGTTTATGCGTTTACCCTTGTTGGAAGATAGCCAAGAAATCGACATAGAACAAAGTAAAAAGATGGTAGATTTGTATTTAGAAAAGGGTTATACTTATTTTGATACGGCTGTGGGATATTTGGGGCAAAGGTCTGAAATTGCGCTGAAAACTTGTCTGACAGACAGATATCCACGGGAGTCCTATCAAATCGCCACAAAAATGTCGGCTCATTTTATTGAAGATGACTTGCCCCCAGAAAAAATGTTCCAAAGGTCCTTGGAACGCATTGGTGTGGATTATGTGGATTTTTATCTTCTTCATGCCATGAACCGAATCAATTATGAAAAATATAAAGAGGTGGGTGCTTTTTCCCTCCTTCAAAAGCTGAAATCACAGGGGAAAATCAAACATTATGGGCTTTCTTTTCATGACAGAGCAGATGCACTGGAAATGATTTTGGAAGCACATCCTGACATCGAGTTTGTGCAACTACAATTAAACTATGCAGACTGGGAAAACCCAGGGATACAATCCAGAAAATGTTACGAAGTGGCACAAAAATACAAGAAACCAGTGGTTGTGATGGAGCCAGTGCGTGGGGGTATGCTGACAAGATTGCCTGAGGCGGCTGTGGAAACTTTTCAAAAAGCAAAGCCAGAGGATTCTTTGGCAAAATGGGCATTGGGTTATGTGGCACAGCTTGACAATGTGATCACTATTTTAAGTGGGATGTCTTCCTTGGCACAAGTGGAAGAGAATTGCACTACCTTTGACCAAATGGAGCCCTTTACAAAGGCAGACTTTGAAACCATTGATAAAGTCATGGAAATCATGAATGCTCTCCCAAACATTCCTTGCACCGAGTGTGATTATTGCGTGAAAGATTGTCCGTCTAAAATCAATATTCCCTTGATGTTCCGTATTATGAATGTGCATTTACGCTATGATAAAGAGGGGGCTGTTGCCAGTAATCGTGGTAACTTTAACTTTAATACCAAGGGGATGCCTTTGCCTTCTGCTTGTATTGCTTGTCAGAAATGCGAAAAAACCTGTCCTCAAGGCATCAATATCATTGAACAGTTGGTAAGAGTGAAAGAAACTTACGAAGAAAATCTTTAACAAGGTATTCTTCTAAATATTCTAAAAAAAGAGGTAATCATTTATGAAAAAAAGAATCGCAGCGATTTTGATCAGCGGTATGTTGCTGTCCCTTGGACAGACTACCATGGCACTGACGGCACAACCTTTGGGTTATATGGGCACAGCAGAAGAATGGGTCAACCATAGCGAAGGGGAATTTTCTGCCGAGGTAGAAAGTTACGGCGCAAAAATTGGTCTTTATTCTGGTGCAGGTGGTACAGTGACCATTCCCAGCACCATAGGTGGTGTGGCAGTCACAGAGGTGAACATGGAAGGTTATAGTAATATCACTTCCCTCATTGTGCCTGATTCGGTGGAGAGCTTGACTTTGACTGGTTTTTCAGCCCTGAAAAGCCTGACCCTGCCAAATTCTTTGGTGCAACTCTCTTTAAACGAGTGTGCCTCCCTCACTTCTGTCTCCATGCCCTCTGGTTTGCGTTTCCTAAATCTATATGAGTGCCCACGGATTACCTCGGTTTCTCTTCCACTTGGCTTAGAAAAGATAAATATCGGTAGTAATGTGCCACTGAACTCTATTTCTCTGCCCAACACCCTGACTGAGGTAAGCTTTTGGAATTCTAGCTTGAAGACTTTGGATATTCCTGACTCGGTGGTAAAGGCAAGTTTCTTTGGGTCTTATGCCCTCACCTCGGTGAATTTGTCCAATTCCATCAATTATCTCTATGGCACAAGTTTTCGTGAGTGTAGCTCCCTCACCTCGGTGGTGTTGCCTAGTTCTGTGACCCTGATTGAGCATTATGCTTTTATGGATTGTACTTCTCTGAATACCATCTATATTCCAAGTTCTGTGACGACCTTGAGAAATTTTGCTTTTCGTAACTGTAATGCTTTGAAAACAGTGTATTATGAGGGGACACAGGCACAGTGGAACGCTCTGACCCAAGACGGAGACAAGGAAATCCCCTCTACTGCAAAGATTTTCTATCAATCCACTATGCCAGCCATTGTGAAAAATCCAGAACCTACGCCTGAGATTACCCCTGAAATTACGCCTGAAATCATAGTCCCAGAATCCTCTACCCCATCTTCGGGCTACCCTGTCTGGGCAAGTGGGTTCATTGACTTTGTTTCTGAGAGCATAATGCCTGATATTTCTGTGAATAACTATCAATCCTCTTCCAATCGAGGGCTGATTGCCCAGTCTCTTTACAATTTATGTGGAGATGGTGGCACTTACAGCAGTCCATTCACCGATGGAGGCAGTTTTTCCAATGCCATTGGTTGGTGCTATCAGAAGAAAGTGATGGCTGGCAGTACGGATTCTTGGTTCAACGCTTATGGCAATGTGACCCGTGAGCAATTTGCTTTGATTCTCCGTCAACTTGCCAGTACTTTGGGGCTGAATACCAGTACTTCTACCTCTATCTTGGCACAGTTCAGCGATCAAGGTGAGATTTCATCTTGGGCGAAGGATGGTGTGGCTTGGGCAGTTGACAAAGGGTTGATGATTGGGAGTAACGGCACATTGAACCCAAGTGGGGACGTGAGCCGTGTGGAAGTGGCTGTGATGTTGCAAAATTTTGTGAATATATCCTAAGATAAGGCTCACAATCCATTGAGAATTATGAGGTATCCCCCTCATAATTCCCAAGGCAAGTCCAGTGAAAAGAACGGAAGAAAGTTGAGCGCAAGGATAATGGACACAGGTGATGGCATGAAATTTATCTTGACAAGACTTTGAATCCGTGTTAAAGTAGCATAAACGGGGAGCTGGTGGCACTGGCTGAGAGGAAGTTTACAACTTCGACCCATAACCTGATTTGGATAATGCCAACGTAGGGAAATATGTTTACGATTGTGAAGATATACCTATGGGTATATCTTTTTTTGTTTGCCAAATTCAGGAGAAAGATTGGAGGATAAAGATGGAATACACCACACAAATGAACGCAGCAAGGCAAGGGATTTTCACTGAAGCCATGAAAGTTGTGTTAGAAAAAGAAAAAATCTCTCAAGAACAACTGATAAAAGGGGTTGCTGAGGGGAAAATTATCATTCCTTGCAACAAAAACCACAAGGCGATTGTTCCTAATGGCATTGGCTCTGCTTTGACCACGAAAATCAATGTCAATTTAGGTACTTCTCGTGATTGCTTGGACTTGAACATGGAACTGGAAAAAGTGCAATCAGCTGTTGATATGGGCGCAGAAGCCATTATGGACTTGAGTTCTTCGGGAGATACCCAAAAATTTCGGAGAATGCTGACAGAAAAATGCCCTGCTATGCTGGGGACTGTGCCAATCTATGATGCCGTGGTTTATTATCACAAGAAACTTGCTGACATTACAGCAAAAGAATGGATTGATATTGTACGTATGCACGCAGAAGATGGGGTGGATTTCCAAACCATTCATTGTGGCATCAACAAAGAAACAGCAGAGAAATTTAAGCGAAATAAACGACTGACCAATATTGTTTCTCGTGGTGGTTCTATCATCTTTGCATGGATGGAGATGACTGGGCAAGAAAACCCTTTCTTTGAGTATTTTGATGAAATTCTGAAAATTTGCCAAGAATATGACGTGACTTTAAGTTTGGGAGACGCTTGTCGCCCTGGTTGTCTTGCGGATGCCACAGATGCGGCTCAAATTCATGAACTGATTATTTTGGGAGAACTGACCAAACGTGCTTGGGAAAAAGACGTACAGGTGATGATTGAAGGCCCTGGTCACATGCCACTGAATCAGATTGCTGCCAACATGGAAATCCAAAAAACATTGTGTCACGGAGCGCCTTTTTACGTATTAGGACCACTGGTGACGGATGTTGCCCCTGGTTATGACCACATTACGGCTGCCATTGGGGGAGCTATTGCGGCGACTTATGGTGCTTCTTTCCTTTGCTATGTCACGCCAGCAGAGCATTTGCGTTTGCCTGACTTAGACGATGTGAAAGAGGGGATTATCGCTTCTAAAATCGCTGCTCATGCTGCAGATATCGCAAAAGGAATCCCAAATGCCATGGATTGGGACTATCAAATGAGTACAGCACGGAAAAATCTGGATTGGAATTCTATGTTTGAACTGGCTGTGGATTCAGAGAAGCCCAAAAAGTATAGAGAATCTGCTCCTCCGGAAAAAGAGGATACTTGCTCTATGTGTGGGAATTTTTGTGCTGTGAAGAATATGAATCGTATTTTAGAGGGAGAAATCGTCACGATTTTTGACGAATAATAAATAAAGGTACTACGGAAGAGGAGCGTCCTTCGTGGGGAGCAAAACAAGCGATGGGAATCTGTGTTTCAGAGTGAGAGGAAACTTTTGAGTTTCGACCGACAAAAAAGAAAAATAACAGAATTATTCTGCTATTCTAGGAGTCTTTTTGTCGGTTTCTCTGGAATTTTCAAAAAGTCACTCCGTCAATAAAAATGAATGGAGTTTTACAATGAAACACAATTTTAGTAAAAAAATCGCCTTAGCCAGTGTGCTGATTGCCCTTGCTGTAGTGGGAGGAACCCTTTCTCTTCCTGTTTTGGGTGCAAAATGTGCCCCTGTTCAGCATATGGTTAACGTAATTGCTGGGATTTTATTGGGTCCTGTCTATTCTGTGGGCATTGCTTTTCTTGCCTCTTTGATACGAGTTATGATGGGGGTTGGGTCTATTCTTGCCTTTTCAGGGAGTATTTTTGGTGGGTTTTTGGCTGGACTGAGCTATAAATTATGGAAAAAAGAACAATTTGCCTTTCTAGGGGAACTCATTGGAACTGGTGTCATAGGGGGGATTTCCTCTTATCCTATTGCAAAATATCTTATGGGCAATGAAGTTGCCGTGTTTGCTTTTGTGATCCCTTTTACAATCAGTTCTACAGCGGGAGTCATCTTGGGTTTCATTTGTCTTTCCACACTGAAAGCCAGTGGACTGCTAGTGCAGTGGCAAGAAATTTCCAGTATTTAATCTGAAAGGAGTCATTTTATGAAACAAATCTTAGATAATATGAAAAAGAATTCACCTTTGGTGCACAATATCACAAATTATGTGACTGTAAATGATTGTGCGAATATGTTGCTTGCCTGTGGTGCTGCACCCATTATGGCAGATGACGAGGGGGAAGTTGAGGAAATTACTTCTATTTCCTCTGGCTTGAACATTAATATTGGCACATTGAACAGCAGAACCATTCCTTCTATGTTTTTGGCTGGTAAAAAAGCAAATGAATTAGGACATCCTGTGATTTTGGATCCTGTTGGGGCTGGTGCTTCTAAATTACGCACAGAAACAGCGCTTAAATTGCTAGATGAAGTGAAGTTTTCTGTGATTCGTGGGAATATTTCAGAAATTAAGACATTGGCTTTGGGCAGTCATACCACAAAAGGGGTGGATGCTGATGTGGGGGATAAAGTGAATGGAGAGAACTTGCTCCAAACCATGAAATTTGCCATGGAATTGTCAAAGGAAACAGGGGCAATCATTGCAATCACAGGGGAAATGGACTTGATTTGCGAGGAAAAGAACTGTTATATCGTGAAAAATGGTCACCCAATGATGTCTGCTGTGAGTGGGACTGGCTGTATGTTGTCTGCTGTGATTTGTGCCTTTATTTCTGCCAATCCAGATGAAATATGGAAAGCAACGGCAACGTCTGTGACTGCTATGGGGATTTGTGGAGAAATCGCCCAAGAAAGATTGTCTGTACAAGAGGGAAATAGTAGTTATCGCAGTAATCTGATTGACGCAATGTACCATTTAGATGGTGATACCTTGGAAAAGAGGGGGAAATATGAAATTAAATCACTCTGATTTGCTGTTGTATGCTGTCACGGATCGGACTTGGCTTGGAAATTCCACTTTGTTGGAGCAAGTGGAAGAGTCTATTCTAGGTGGTGTCACCTGTGTGCAACTGCGAGAAAAAGATCTGGACTTTCAAAATTTTTTATCGGGTGCAAAGGAAATGAAAGCACTTTGTAACAAGTATAAAATCCCCTTTATCATCAATGATTCCCTTGAAATTGCTTTGGAAAGTGGTGCTGATGGGGTGCATATCGGTCAGTCAGACCAAAATGCCAAAGAAGTACGTGAGAAACTGGGGGATTCGAGGATCATGGGGGTTTCAGTTCAGACCGTAGAACAGGCAAAGGGAGCTGTGGCAGATGGAGCTGACTATTTAGGTGTGGGTGCTGTGTTTTCCACTAGTACAAAATTAGATGCTCATGCAGTTTCCTTGGCTACTTTGAAAGAAATTACGGCATTTGTGGAGGTTCCAGTGGTGGCGATTGGTGGAATTTCATTGGAAAACATTCATCAACTGGAAAAATGTGGTCTTTCTGGTGTTGCTGTTGTGTCAGGGATTTTCGCAAGTTCTGATATCAAAAGAGCAAGTGAAAGTTTTGTCCTTGCCAGTCAAGAGGTGGTGAGGTAGATGGCATTTATCTTTGATTTGGACGGGACTTTATTAGATTCTATGGGAATCTGGGCAAGTGCAGGGTCGAATTACTTACTAAGTCGTGGTATTATTCCAGAAAAAGGTTTGGACGAAAAATTCAAGACTTTTACTTTGAAAGAAGTGGTTGCATATTACAGAAAGGTTTACCATCTATCAGAGAGTGGAGAGACTTTGATGGATTCTGTGAATGATTTTATTGAGAAGGAATATCGTGAGAACGCTCCACCCAAAAAGGGTGTGAAAGGATTTTTAGAAACTTATCATGGAGAAAAGATGTGTATTGCAACGGCAACTGACCGTCACTTGGTAGAAATATCCTTAAAAATACACGGAATGTCACAATATTTCTCAGAAATCTTTACTTGTACTGAGGTGGGAGTTGGGAAAACAAAACCAGATATTTATGAAATTGCTTTGGCACACTTAGGGACGGAAAAAGAGGACACAATCGTTTTTGAGGATGCAGTTCACGGGATTATTTCAGCGAAAAAAGCTGGCTTTCCAGTGATTGCCGTGGCAGATCAGTCTGCTTTGACGGATAAAGAGGAAATTTTACAGTATGCAGACCTTTATATTGAAAGTTTTGATACTGAATTTTTAGAAGAATGGAAGAACAAAAGATGAAAACAGTATTGACCATAGCGGGTTCGGATTGTAGTGGTGGCGCAGGGATTCAAGCTGACTTAAAGACATTTTCTGCCCATAATCACTATGGAATGTCTGTGATCACAGCCTTAACGGCACAAAATACCACAGGAGTTCAAGGGATTTTAGATGTTTCTCCAGAATTTGTGGGAAATCAATTAGACAGTGTCTTCACGGATATTGTGCCTGATTCTGTGAAAATCGGCATGGTGTCACGGATTGAGATAGTTGAAGTCATTGCAATGAAACTGAAAGAGTATTCGGCAAAAAATGTTGTTCTTGACCCTGTGATGGTCGCCACTTCTGGGGCGAAATTGATGGGTGATGATGTGATTTCAGCATTGATCACCAAACTTTTTCCGCTTGCCACAGTGATCACACCGAATATTTTAGAAGCACAGGTTCTTTCAGGCGAAACCATCTCCAACAAAGAAGAGATGGTAAAAGGAAGCCAAAAGATTCGTAAAGTTACGGATGTTGCCATTTTGGTGAAAGGTGGTCATTTAGTGGATTGTGCAGATGATTTGCTTTTGAATGGGGATAAAATCTCTTGGTTTACTGGAAAAAGAGTGGATAATCCTAACACACATGGCACAGGTTGTACCCTTTCCTCTTCCATTGCTTGTAATTTAGCAAGTGGTTTTTCTTTAGAGGAAAGTATTCAAAAAGCAAAAAATTACTTATCTGGTGCATTGGAATCAGGTTTGGACTTGGGCGCAGGTTCAGGACCTCTCAATCACTGTTGGGAAACTACTTAATAGGTATTGCCTCATCTTCCCTTGCAAGAAACTTCTTGTCATTTCTAGATCCTTATGCTATACTAAGAGGTGTCATCAAAAGAAATCACATAGAAGGAGTCCATTATGAAATTTTGCACTAACTGTGGTACAGAGTTGGGAGAACAACAGAAGTTCTGTAAAAAATGTGGCACAAAAACCTCGTATCAGGAAGAAATTCTCCAAGAACAAGGAGTAGTCACGTCACCCATTGCAACGGATGCAGTGGCAACACAGCCAGTGGCAACACAGCCAGTGGCAACACAAGCAGTGGCAACACAGCCAGTGGCAACACAGCCAGTGGCAACGCAAGCTCCTAGTGGGGTGAAAAGAAGTTCTTATCGCAAAATGATTGCTGCTGTAGTGGCTGTTGCAGCAGTCTTGGGACTTGCTTACTTCTACACAAGTCCTAACACTTCTGCAGATAGTATGCGACTAGAAGCTTATGAAGGGGACTTGACTTTGCTCAACGGAGCAACAGAGAAAGCAGTTTCGGTGGGGCAACGCCTTGCCAGTCAAGACAATCTGGAAACTTATCTGGAAAGTAATGCTTATATCTCGTTAGACAATACCAAACTTTTGAAACTTGATCAAACATCTCAAATTGAAATCGTAGAAAGTAATAACAAATTAGAGGTTGAAGTCTTAAAAGGTTCTCTTTATTTCAATGTGTCCAAGCCATTAGATGATCATGAGTCTTTGACTTTCTATTGTAACAACATTGTCACAGGGGTTCGTGGCACCTCTGGCGTTATTACCTATTTGGACAGTATCGACCAAAGCGAAATCGTCCTATTTTCTGGCTCTGTGGAAATCGAAACCAACGAAACAACACAACAAACAGAAACTGTTTCAGCGGGTGAAGTGGCGATTGTCTCTACTCGTGAAGATGAATCTGTGGAAGTTGTGATCAAAAAACATGAAGAAGTCCCTGGATTCCACTTCTCTCAAGGGTTTTTAGAGGACGAAGAAGACATCATTTTCTTTGAGGAATATATCGGGAATCCATGGAAAAAAGAATATATTGACCATTTACGTTCCATCAATGGAAATTATAGTGGTTTAGAGGTGATAACTCCTTTATTGGTGGGATTCTATGGCTCTGCGATGGTAGAGCAGATGGAATATTGTCTTCATGATATGGACTTAGACGGTATCCCAGAACTTTTCCTACGATACCTTTTCTATGACACACATGATCACGAAGAAGAAGATAAAAGACTCTCTGGTGTCTTGGTGTTCGGAGAATTTGGGGATACATACTCTCTCCATGAAATTTCAGGCACTTTTGGGAACCAAAAAGTTGGGAGCAGAAGCGAAATAAAAGATAGTCTTGTGATTCCTCATGACGGGAAAGGACTTTATGCTGCCTCTGCTGACATTAGCTTGGTCAACGATGGATTTTTTTCTTCAGACTTAGTGGTGGGCTCAATCCGATACAATAACACTCAACTCTTCTTTGATAAAACAGAAGAGGGATTCCAAAAAATCGTCCTCTCGGCAAGTTCCCCTGATCCTTATCAAGCATTATGGCTGGGTGGTACAGAGCTTGGCGATTTAACATGGTATCCCAAAGATGACTGGCGTCCTCTCATCGACTGGTAATTGCATTCATTGATAAATGGAGTCTGGGCATTGCGTAGGGGGCAACTTTTCACAATCATTCATTCTCGACTTTAGGAAAAATAAGTCTTTCAAATTCGCTGAAAATCTCAGCAATCCCTCAAGGCTGACTTTCGATTTTAAACTTTTGTTCTCCCAAAGGAATTCTCT
Organism: Eubacteriales bacterium; assembly: GCA_044432725.1. GTDB lineage: Bacteria > Bacillota > Clostridia > Oscillospirales > Oscillospiraceae > JAWXUK01. The sequence goes on along the minus strand of JAWXUL010000008.1, from coordinate 60,449 downwards.
TTTGGGAGAATGAATCAGTCCAGTCAAAATGGACAATGACAAAAGACCCCCGAATCGTTGAGGATAGAATGCTCCACGATTCGGGGGTTTAGCTATGGGAAAAGGAGATGACTTTCAATGTAAAAAGAAGTCGTAACAGAATGGTTGCAATGTCACCGAAGGAAAAAGAAGAATCATCTGGATTTTTTAGGGCTGAGCAGAGAAAATAACCGATTCATTTACGGAAATTCACTTTCTTATGGTGCTGATTCTAAGTGATGACTGGATTCACTTGCCTGTTCATCTTAACCAGCCCCCCCATGGTAAATGGAAGTATATTCCATGGTATCAGGGTTCAAAATTGCCTGAAAAAAATACATACCTTGTCCAGCAAAGGACAAACCAAAGTTTTCTATTCCAGCGTCAGTAGGAATGTTGAATACTCCATATTGGGTTTCTGATAAGTCACCGATTCCATAACTTCCATACCCTTCGTATCTGTTATAAGGATAGCTGTCTAACGTTTGCATAGTCACCCCTTTAGATTCTGCATCTGCTGACAACTCTTCCCAACCTCCCAAACGAAGTTCCGTGTTGGTATAGCCTAGCTGTAGCCGTGTTATGAATACTTCTTTCTCTGCCTGAGTCAAAACTGGGGTACTGATATCGATGTAAATGTAGTCATAACCCAAATAACTATACGGAAACATCTCTAGGACTACACCCACCACGTCAGCCCCCTGAGAAGTCTGCTCTATAGAAACAACGCTGTCCTCGAAATAGGTGAGATTCACCATGCCACCAAGGGAAACTCCCTCCCAAGTTTGTCCAGAATTGTTGTCAATGGAGTGGAGTTTGCCGTTTTCATCTTCCACGGCTAGGACGTTGCTGATACTCAGGACTTTCCCAGAAATGCTGATTTCATCAGGCATTCTCACCATCTCCGAAAGTGGCAAAGATTGTCCCTCACCATTCAAATCCCCTTGCATACCATCAATAAAGTGGTTTGGGAAGTAATAAAGTGGATTTTCTTCCTCTAATTCATAGATGGTCATCTCCACTGTGCCGTCTGGGAGCGTTTCTACAATGGCGACTTGCCCAGCTTCGATGTTTTGTTCTTCTGAAGCTGTTGTCCCTGTGACTGTGCCAGTCAGCACCACAATTTGTGTGACCTGTGCCACAGGGTCAAAGTGGATAATACCAGAAGTGCCACGCACCCCAGTCACCACGTTATTTGTGTGAAATTCAAGGCTTTCTTCTGCACTTAGGGTGGATGTCACGTTAAAAAATACTGTTCCCTTGGATAAGTAGATATCAAGGTGCTTTTCCTCTTGGACAATTTCCACTTGAGAGGTTTCGTTTACTCTAAGGACTTTGCTCTTGTCCAGAACCACATAGGCATTGCTCTCCACCATAGTTTCGATGTTGTCCCCTGTCACCAAGCGAGAGCCGAGAACCACGGCTTTTTCTTCGCTGTTGTTTTGTAGTGTGATACTACCAGTGAAATTTTCCAGACGCATTTCATCGGCAGAGGTGGCACTGTCTCCACCGCCTAAGATGTTGCCGAAGAGACTGCTTCCCTCTTGAGAACTGTCACTGGAGGAAGAATTTGTGCTTTCGTCCTCAGAGCTACAGCCTGTGAAAATGAGACCTAAGGCGAGAAAGAGAGGTAATAATTTTGTTTTTTTCATGAGTTACTCCTTTTTTGATTTTGGAAATCTGAGCCAAAATCCAACAGTTAAATTATAACAAATAATATGAATATTGTCAATGGCTTGGTGATTTCTCGGGCATAGGCGATGGGAGAAGGCTTTTTTTCCTTGGGGTTTGTTTTAGAAACACGCACTTCCTCTTATATTATCTCATCATCCTTTAGGTTTTTTATAGAAAGCGAGCATTCTGTAACAGTTGATAACTTCTCCTCTTTCTGGTATCATTGTCCAGAAGTTCGTTGTATACAAAAATCATAACATAGGAGGTTCAAAATGAATCAAAGCATTAAAATTACGACGACTGGGAAGATGATTACCCCTTTGAGGCAGAAAGAGTATCTGGTGCAGTAGGTTTTTTTTGTATCAAAATGGTGCAAAAAAAGACAGAAGCCTAAACTTCTGCCTTTCTTTCTATAATATTCAGTTTTAGCTATAAAGTTTAATGAAATTGGTCAAAAATTGTGCTACTTGTCCACGAGTTGCAGTGTCTTGTGGTGCAAAACTGCCATCTGGGTTTCCTGTGACAATCCCTTTAGAAACTGCCCAAGCTGTGGCTTCCACTGCCCAAGAAGTAATATTTGCTGTATCTGTAAAGTTCATTGCCAAGTTTCCAGAATAGCTGTCGCCATTTATTAACTTCTCGTAAGCATAAAGCATAACCACTAATTGTTCACGAGTCATGTCGCCATTTGGGTTAAATTGATTGTCCCCTGTGCCAGTCGCCACACCAATGGAACTTGCCCATGCAACGGCATCGGCATACCAATCACCACTGTTAACATCAGAGAAATTACCAGAAGTAACACTTGGTTTCCCCGCCAAGTTATACAAAATTTGTACGATCATACCACGAGAAGTATCTGTTTCAGGAGAGAAACCGCCGTTCCCTGTGCCAAGCATCAATCCACGGTCATAGATAAATTTCACTGGTTCATAATACCAAGCACCTGTGTTAATATCATTAAAAGTATTACTTGTCATAGAATTTATCACAGGAAGGTCTGCAAATACTTTTTCATTTTCCGTGGTATCTGTGGTTTCCTCTAAATCTGTGGTTTCTTCTAAATCTGTGGTGGTGCTTGAACTACCAGAAGTACTACCAGAAGTACTACCAGAAGAGCTACCAGAAGAGCTACCAGAAGAGCCTGAAGAAGACCACTGTGCATAAACCACAGTATTGCTATTAAATACAGTAGAAGTTGTTATTTTTGTGCCACCAGAACTTGCTGTATACCATCCTTTGAAAGTGTAATTACTTCTAGTTGCTGTGGGGAGAGAAGATAATTTCCCACTACTGTTTGTGGTGGAACTTGAAGTAGACACAGAGCCACCGTTTGCGTTAAAAGTGACGGTGTAACGATTACCAGTTGTTCCTGTGGTAGAGGCAACAGGTGTTGCTGTGTGCCAAGTCCAACTATTACCGATCAGATTAAAAATATTGATTTGGAACAAATATTCTGTACCATTTGTCAGTCCTGTGATTGTTTTACTGCCAGATTCTAAATCAATTACAACAGGTTCGGTATAATTCCAGTCAGACTCTACATTGGGATAATAAAATAATAAAGCTGTTGCTGCAGAATCTCCACCATTATCCAATGTATCCCAGTTTACTGTTACTCTCCCATCACCAGCAGACACCGACATTTCAGGGGCATTAGGGATAGAATATTCAGTTAGTTCAAATGTTAAAGAGTAATCTTTCGTCGCTGATTTATCAGCAGAAGTGATAGTCCAATTAACTGTATTAGTATTTTCTCCTAAAGTAAAACGCAGAGTGTATCCACATTTTTCACCATGCTCATTTTCTAATTCGTTTACTGTAATACCACTATCAGAGGTAACAGTGGCCTTTCCATTTAGCAAATAAACTTGAAGTTCAAAAGTATCGCCTACTTCATAATTTTTCGCCAAAAACATAGTTATATCTTGTTCAAGGCTCCAATTTACATAAACCAGATCGTCGTCTTCAGACACATAATACACATCAACAAAGTTCATCTCGGCACTATCCAAACCTGCTTCTGTCACAGTCACTTCGCAAGAAGCTATGACACCATCATACGTCGCAGTAATGGTAGTAGTCCCCATGGAAACAGCTGTTACAACGCCATCCTCCACAGTAGCAATAGAAGTATCTGAAGAAGACCAAATAAGTTCTGGACTTTCTACAGCATCTCCATCTTGTGTTATGGTGACCTCTAAGGTTTTTTCACGACCCATAGTAAGGGAAAGGCTAGTGTCAGTAAAAGTTACAACAGGAAGAATTTCAGAGGTATAATCACTATCATAATGAATCGTTATTTGTGAGTCAGCACTGGAGCTTTCTGTTACTGCGTCCCATTGTTCCTTTGTTCCTGCATAGTGAATCGTTAAAGTATTCTCTATCCCCATGTCAGCAATGGTTTCAATCGTAGTAGGTAGATAAATTTCTTCTAGGGAGGTACATCCTTTAAACACATCTGCTTCAATTTCCGTAATTCCCTCTGGAATTGCTACAGTTTCCAGTGCAGTACAGCCATCAAAGGCGTCTGTTCCAATCGTTGCATCCAAATCATCAGTACTTCTAGTACTGATACTTCTAGTTTGAGATCCATATACTGCCACTTCTTTTAAGTTGCTTGCGTTTTGAAAGGCTGCTGCGCCAATGGAAGTGATAGATTCAGGGAAAGAGACTTTTGTAATAGAATTGTTTGCTTTAAAAGCACCTTCTCCAATGGCTTTGACCACTTTACCATCAATGGTACTAGGAATGACAATGGTGCTACTTAAACCATTATATCCCAAAATCACCACATAGTTGCCCACAATGCTGAAGACATAGCCATTAGAAACTTCTGGTAATGAGCCAGACCAGTTATAATTCATCACATAATTATAGTTGCTACTTCCAGTCACAGCTTTCCATTCTGATTCTGAGCCAGCATAATACATGTTGCGAAGATTGCTACAGTAGTTAAAAACATCTGGCTGGATGGTTTCAAGGGTTTTTGGAAGCAATACGCCAGTTAAGTCAGAAGCTCCATGAAAGGCATAACTTTCAATCGTTGTAATACCCTCTGGTATGACAGCGGTTTTTAGCTTTGAATAAGAGAAAGAAATAGAAGGAATTGTTGAATTCCAAGCAAACTCTATATTTGCCCCAGTACCTGTTGCTCCCGCTGTTGTCAATTTATTACAACCATTAAAAATGTTCCATTCCATAGAAGTCACCGAAGCGGGGATGGAAACAGAAGCTAAATTGCTACAACCGTAAAATGCCAATTCCCCAATAGAAGACAAATTCGAGGGGAAGGTAACTTTGGTAAGATTGGTCAAACCATTAAAGGCTTTTGCAGGAATATTTGTTGTCCAACCATATTCATAATCAGCACCAGAGTTACTTGGGCCGGCTGAAGTGATTTTGCTACAACCATAAAAAATATTCTCCCACTCTGAACTTGTTCCGATAGAGTTTACACTGCTTGGCAAAGAGATTTTCGCTAGATTAGAACAACCGTAAAAGGCGTAATCACCAATAAAGGTAAGATTTGTCCCAGCCACCACAAGGCTAGTCAAAGAAGTATTATTTTTGAAAACACCTTCTTCAATGGCAGTGATGTGATAAGTTGCACCATCATAAGTTATGGTTGCTGGAATGGTCACAGCCCCTCCACTGCCTTCGTAGGCAACAATAGAGCCATAAGTACCTTGATAATCAATGGTAAATTCACCAGATGTAAAAGTTCCAATCTCTGGAAAGCTTCCAGTCCAGTCATAAATGATATTATAGCTGCTACTTAAATCTGAACTTCCGTATATAGTGTTCCAATTATCTTCTGAACCAGCGTAGAACAAATTTTTCAGTATATTACACTCTTGGAAAGCATTGTCAATCACAGTGAGGCTTGATGGCAACAGCACAGCTGACAATTGCGTATTATAGAGAAAGGCAAGTTGGCCGATGGTTGTAATCCCTTCTGGGATTTCTATTTTCTCTAAGGAAGAGTTAGAAAAAGCAAAACTTGGGATTACTGTTGTCCAACCGAACTTAATATTTGCTCCACTGTTCAAATCCCCTGCAGAGGTTAATTTTTTACAACCAGCAAAAATTTCACGTCCCATTTCTGTGACAGAAGCAGGAATGACAATGCTTTCTAATTTAGCGCAATCTTGTAAAGCATTAGCACCAATAGATTCTAAGTTATCAGGCAAGGTGACAGAGGTCACATTCCCAAGTAATTGGAATGCATTGGCAGGAATTGTTGTTGTCCAAGCATATTGGTAATCACAACCTGAATTGATAGGACCAACGGAAGTTAAATTAGTTAATGATTCAAAGGCACCCCAAGGGATAATTTCGATATTTTTACCCATGGTCAATTTTGTAATATCACTTCTACCCTCGAAAGCATCACTTTCGATTTTATAAACAGTGTATGGCTTGCCATTTATGGTGACAGTGTCTGGGATAGTCACGTTTGGAGACGTGCCTGTGTATTTTGTAATGCTAGCTTCTCCATCAGTCAAGCTGTAGGTAAAATCACCTTCTGTGCCAGAACTGGATTCTGGTAAGGTATTTGAATTATAAACGATATTGTATATTGATAAATAAACGCTTTCGGTATCTAATGTATTCCATTCCGCTGCTGTGCCTTCATAATAAATATTACGAAAACTATTGCAATAATCAAATATATTATAGGCCAATGATGATAATGACTTAGGTAGCCACACTGAAGTTAATTGAGAAGAAGAGGAAATTGAGTTGCTACCAAGGCTTGTAATGCCACTTGGAATGGTGATACTTTGCAAAGATGAATTTCTAAAAGCATTATCAGGAATGGTGGTTGACCATCCGAACTCAAGGTCTGCACCTGTGCCTTTCGCTCCTGCTGTCACTAATTTGCTACACCCGCTAAAAGCTGACTGCCCTACGGTGGTTACTGTAGAAGGAATATACAAGTATTCCAGATTGTCACAATCTGAAAAAGCATTTTCTCCAATGGTTGTGAGGGTATCAGGCAAAGTCAGTTCTGTAAGATAGGACAAGCCTGCAAAGGCGTGGTTTGGAATTGCTGTTGTCCAAGCAAATTGTAATGCGCTGCGAGAATCAGTACCAGCAGAAGTTAGTTTTTCACATCCCCAAAAAAGAGTCCAACCAATGGAATCAATGGTACTTGGTAAGACCACTTTTTCCAAGTTGCTACATCCTACGAAGGCATAGTTACCAATTTGTTCTACTCCTTCTTCAATGGTGATTTTTTTCAAGGTTGTGTTATCTTTAAACAGATTTTCTCCCAGTGCATACACTGTGTAAATAGTTCCATTTGCTGTGGTGATGGTGGCAGGGATGGTAATTTCAGAGGCAACGCCCGAGTAACTGGTTAAAATGAGTAAACCATTGTCGTCGCTGATTTGAAAGCCATCTAACAAGGAATTACTGAACATCAATTCAATACCTTGATCTTCAGCAGATTCTTGTTGACTTGTTCCTTCTGTGACAGCGGAATTTGGGATGGATTCTTGTTCTACCTCAATCAGCAAATCAGGGGCGATGGGTGTCATAGGGACAGAGGTGCTTTCTTCTTCAATCACCAAATCAGGGTTGATGGGTGTCATAGGGACAGAGGTACTTTCTTCCTCAATCACCAAATCAGGGTTGATGGGTGTCATAGGGACAGAGGTACTTTCTTCCTCAATGATCAAATCAGGGTCGATGGGTGTCATAGGGACAGAGGTACTTTCTTCCTCTACTTCATCAACCACATCAGAATTATCTTCTCCCACCTCAAGAGGTATATCTGTTTGTAGAGGTGATATGGCTTCGGAGGATGACTGTACGTCCACCTCTTTCGTCGCTGCAAAAGAGACTGAGGTGATTTGTGCCACCATCAAAACTGATAGTAGTCCTGCTGTTAATTTTTTCATTGTTGCCACTCCTTTAAAATTTTCCGTCCACTATGGACGATGAAATCATGTGATAGTGCATTCTTCCCAAACACAAAGCCTTGTGTTTGGAAAAATAGTATACTTTGGGATTCGGGGATTTTAAGTTGAATGAGTCAGAATTACGTCCATTTATGGGGTATTTTCATCGTTTTCAGAGAAAAATGATAAAAACCATAACAATGACCACAAAGTATACATTTTAAAAACTAAACGCCCTTGTTACTAGTTTACCATAATTTTCATATAATTGCAATAGATTATTCCTAAAATCTTTCGAATTTCTGGGAATTCTTCCTATATCATCTTGCAAAGATTGATAAAATCTTTGACTTTCCGTTGTAATTGATTCATCTTTTTGTTACAATAATGATATAAAAAATGTCATTAATACTTGTGTGGAAAGGGACACAATGGAATTTATTTTGAAGCATTTTGACACTGAAATGGTTTCAGGAATCACTACGTCCCTACGCAGAAACTGCTCATCATGGACAATAGCATAGTTATTCGTAATATTTTTCTCATTATTTTCTCCCTTTTTTTGAAATTTGGCATTTTTTAAATAATTTATTCAGAAATCTATGGAGGAAAATGGATTAGAGAAATTTGTGTGGGGGTACTTAAAGTTGGGGGAGAGGGTGTAGAATCCACCACTTGGAAGTTGTTCCAAAATATCCAATCCCTTTTGCCTCCTCACTTCCTTGGACAGTTGCGATTTTGTTGAGTTCTTTCACTTGAAGATTTGATCTAATAAAGCCATACTCCAGTCCCATCCCATGAAAAATATGGATATAAGTGCTTGAAAAATCCGACAATGTGTTGTATAATCAGAGTATAGCAAAGTTTTCAGGAGCGTTTTGGAATTTGTACGAGACTACAGAGTTTCACAAAATCTCTGTCAAGAGGGTATGTAAAGTATCAGCATAAACAGAAGCACATTTTATGAGTATTTTGTGGACATCTATAGCATCTTGAATTAAGTTTGACCTTGTCAAACTTATAAACAACAGCTAAGTTGTTTAAATCTTGCTCAATCGTCCAGTTATCCGTGAGTTTCTTTAGAAAATCACGGAGATTGAAAGCGAAGCTTTCAATCAAAAAGATTAAGCCTTGTGGCTTAGTCTTTTTTCAAGTTGCTATATTAGAGGGAAATTTGGAGGAAATTATGAGAAAAATCACAATAATCAACAACGACTGGCAATTTTCTACCGACAAGAAAACATTCAGCCCAGTCACCCTACCCCACACATGGAACAAGCTAGATGGTCAGGATGGAGGGGGAGATTATCTCCGGCAAACCTGTTACTATCAAAAGAAATGGAACCTATCCAAGGGTGAAAATAAGGTGTTTTTACAATTTGAAGGGGTAAACCACATCGCAGAAGTCACCTTTAACGGCAAACTGTTAGGGGAGCACAGAGGAGGCTTCTCCACCTTCCGTTTTGAAATCACAGATTTGATTCAAGATGGCGAAAACCTGTTAGAAGTATCGGCAAATAATTCGGCAAACATTCCTGTCTACCCTCAACAGGCAGATTTCACCTTTTTTGGAGGAATTTACCGAGATGTCAGCCTGATTGAAGTGGGAAAAACCTACTTTGACTTGGAATTTTACGGTTCTAATGGTGTTTATATCACTCCAAAACTGCAAGGAGATACCGCTGAAATCTCCGTTCTCAGCTACCTGAAAGGGGAGGTAAACGGGGCAGAAGTGACCCTTCAAATTCAAGATGGCACAGGGAATATTGTGGCAAATGTCACCAATCCCGCCAGTAAAAAACTGGAGCAATCTCTGGTGATTCCCCAACCTATTTTGTGGAATGCACGCAAAAAAATCGAAAATGGCAAGGAAAATGCCCACCTCTACACTCTAAATCTGGAAATCAAAAAGGATAATCAGGTCACCGATACACAGTCTATTCTTTTTGGTGTTCGTGAGTTTCAAGTGGATCCAGACAAAGGCTACCTCCTCAATGGGGAAGCGTATCCTCTCCATGGGGTATCCCGTCATCAATGTCGTCAAGACAAAGGTTGGGCAATTTCCCAAGAGGATCAAGACCAAGATATGGCGATGATCAGTGAGTTGGGTGCGAACACCATTCGCCTTGCCCACTATCAGCATAGCCAATATTTCTATGATTTGTGCGATCAGGAAGGCATGGTGGTCTGGGCTGAAATTCCTTTCATCACCGTGTTTATTCAGGAGCAAGAGGCGATTGACAACACAAAAACCCAAATGCACGAGCTGGTTTTGCAAAATTATAACCATCCTTCCGTCTGTTTCTGGGGGATTTCCAACGAAGTGACCTTGGCAGGAGAAACAGAAGAATTGATGCAAACCCAAAAAGAATTGGTGGAAATCATCAAATCTTACGACCAAACTCGTCTCACTGCTCTGGCAAATATTTCTTTTGTGGGAATGGATTCTCCCCAGAATTTCCTGACGGATATCCTTGGCTACAATCATTATTTTGGCTGGTATGGTGGAGATTTAACAGAAAATGAGAAGTGGATTGACAGTTTTCATGAAAAATACCCACAGCGTCCTCTTGCCATCACCGAATATGGTGCAGAAGGCATCATGACACTTCACACAGAAAACCCTGTCTGCCGTGATTACACCGAAGAATATCATGCCGTGTACCACGAGCATATGCTAAGTATTTTCCAAACACGACCTTTCCTTTGGGGGACTTATCAGTGGAATATGTTCGATTTCGCCGCAGATGCACGAGATGAGGGCGGTGTGGCAGGCAGAAATAATAAGGGGCTTGTCAGTTTCGACCGCAGTGTGAAAAAAAGATGCTTTTTACGTTTATAAGGCTTATTGGAATGAAAAAGACCCCTTTGTCCACCTCTGTGGCAGAAGATTTGTGGATCGTTCCGATGAAACCACCACAATTAAGGTCTATTCTAACCAATCTGAAGTGGAACTGGAAGTCAATGGCACAACTGTTGCCACTCTGACAGGGGATAAAATCTTCCGATTTGAAGGGGTCAAGCTAGAGCAAGGGGAGAATCTTGTTGTGGCAAAAACCAAGGAATGTCGGGACGAAATCACCCTAAGAGGGGTGGAAAGCCCCAACGAATCCTACATTTTGCCAGTCGAAGAAGGGAAGGATTCCGACAAATCAGAGGGGGCAAAAAACTGGTTCTTGGAATTGCAAGCAAAAGTCACTGGAACAGGAGAAATGACTTATCATAAGGCCTATTTCTCTCTGAAAGATAAAGTAAGCGACCTTTTAGCAAATCCAGAAGCTGGGGCAGTGGTCACAGGGCTCCTCGCCAATGCACAAGGTGGGGTGAAACTAAGCGAAGGCACCATGAAAATGATTGCTGAAATGCAGATGGAGATGGTACTTCAGGTGGCAGGTGGGAAATTACCACCAGAAGCCGCTTATTGTCTGAACCAAAGTTTGCAAGAAATCAAAAAATAGAAAGGAGATTTTTCGCAATCCCAGTTTCCAATTATTATCTTTCACCAAAACAGAGAAGGGGTATAGCCTGAGACAAACCAGTGGGAATTTCCTTCCCATTGTGACACAAGATATAGAAAATGGACCCAGCAAGGCAAACCATGGAATGTTCTGCTGACCCCATGAAAGAGGAGCTACAAGGCAAGTTGAAGGGGATTTCTGTGGGGAATCCTGACAGTTATCAGGGGCAACTGAAAGAAATCTTAACAAATTCCATGATTTTTGGCGTGGATTTGGTAGAGGCTGGGCTGTCTGATAAAATCGAATCCATGTTTGTGGCACAACTTGCCGGTGTGGGTGGGGTACGGAACACCTTGAAGGAATATTTGAGTTGAGGGAGAGAAGTGGGTAAATGAGGACTACATCTTTGCCTGAATGGCAGACATTTTCTTCTAAATAGAGAGAGGTTTTGTGGGATATCATCGTATGACTTTTAATTTCTGATTCTTTTCACTTTACACATTGACGAAAGGAAGAAAAAATGGTATAATCCTTATGATAAAATTTTTAAAGGGGTATGTATATGAATCAAAGAATGTTTGGAAAAACAGGTGTGAAAGTGTCTGAAATCGGATTGGGGACTTGGCAATTAGGAGGACGTTGGGGAGAGGATTATGACCAAAAGAAAGCAGAATCCATTCTTCGGTCTGCTGTAGACCATGAAATCAACTTTTTCGACACAGCAGATGTGTACAATGGTGGAGAAAGTGAGAAATCCATTGGACAATTTTTGAAAAATCACAAAAATATTTTTGTCGTGACCAAAGCAGGACGGCAACTGAATCCACACACAAGTGAAATGTATACTCCCCAAGCTCTAGAGGGATTTGTAGAGGATAGTTTGAAGCGTTTAGATGTGGAATGTTTGAATATGGTGTTGCTCCACTGCCCTCCTACCCCCGTTTATCAAAAAGATGATGTCTTTACTGCCTTGGACAAGATGAAATCTGCTGGGAAAATTGCTCATTTTGGTGTGAGTATTGAAAAAGTTTCTGAAGGCATTATGGCAATGAAAGATTATCCCATTGCTGGGGTTGAAGTAATTTTTAATATGTTCCGATTGAAGCCTTTGGATGAATTTCTTGCTCTGGCAGAGGAAAAACAAGTAGGAACCATCATTAGAGTCCCTTTGGCAAGTGGATTATTAACAGGAAATTATCATAAAGACAGCAGTTTTGGCGCTGGTGACCATCGTACTTATAATCGTCAAGGAGAGGCGTTTGATAAAGGGGAAACTTTTTCTGGTGTGGACTATGGAAAAGGACTGGAAGCTGTGACAGCGTTGAAAGAACTCTTCGGCACAGAGGAACTTGCGCCCATTGCGCTACGTTGGATTTTGATGCACCCTCAAGTTTCTACTGTCATTCCTGGTGCAAGTAGTCCTCAGCAAATGGCAGAAAATGCGAAAGCAACGCTTCTCCCTCCTCTCACCCCAGAGCAAATGGACGGAGTGAAAGCGATTTACGAGAAATATTTGAAAGACACGATCCATCCACAGTGGTAATGGAAAACACTTAAGGACTTTTGTTCTTAAGGCAACAGCGCACAAGCCCTCATTTCCAAATTGAAAATACGTTTTTTCTCCTGAACAGACACAGATACCAAAGTAGAAGCAGATTTTAAGTTGATTTATTGAAATTTCACAGAAAAAACTGCATAAAATTGAAACAATCAGCCATACTATCTACAATCTTGTTTCAACAAGTTTGTAGGAGGGCAATCTATGTCAGAAGAAAAAACACTTACTTGCCTCAAAGACCGAGTGGACATCCAAAACACAATATTATCTTATGCAACAGCCGCCGATTTCCGAGATTGGGGACTGCTTCGCACCATTTTGGCTGATTTTGTGGACATCGACTTCACTTCTTCAGGAGGTCCCGCCTTGAAAGTCACAGCAGAGGCGTATGTGGCGCAAGTGCAAGGATTGATAGCGGGATTTGATACCACACAACATCAGTTGACGAATTTCAGCATTGAGATCAAGGGAAATCAGGCAAAAACCACTGTTTATATTTTTATCGCAGTGAAACGGAAGTATTGGACAGAGCCGTGGGGGGCTATTATAACCACGAATTGCAACGTATTCAAGGAGTTTGGAAGATTTCCTCTTTAAAGTTGACAGAAACATGGAGTCGAGGAGATATGCGTGCCTTTGAACTGGCTGCAAAGAGATGTCAAGAAAAATAATGGAAGAACTCGCAAAAAAGTACCCAGTCAATGGTAGTAACATAGTACTGCCACTGACTGGGTTTCTTCTTTGTTTGTCAGAAATAGGAAGAATGAGTATTAGCCTAGTTGGAAAATAGGCTTGGTTTCAGCTCAAATCGTGAATTGTTCCATCAAAAGACGTAGGAATAGTATCACAGAAAGCACAGGAATTATCAATAAATTCAAAAATGATCCATGTGATGAGGGTGGCAGAGGATAACAATCCATGGTTAGATTCAGTAACTCTGGAAAAAGTCAGGTCATAGAGAAAATTCACGTTAATGCTCCTTTTCCAATAGTTGCAAGAGTTTTTTGCGACACTTGATATCCTATTTATTCTATGTTATAATGAAGAAAAGGGGTGAAGAAATGCACAAAGAAACACTACTTTCCTTTGGTTTATCTCTCCCTTGGGTGTATCAGGATTTTCCATTCCAACAAAAAATGGACTATTGTGTCTTACGACACCAGAAAAACAAGAAGATTTTTGCTCTTATTTTTGAAAAAGAGGAGCAAACTTGGGTGAATGTGAAAGTCTTGCCGATGGAAGGCGATTTTTTACGACAAAGCTACGAAGCGATTGTACCTGCCTATCACATGAACAAAAAGCACTGGGTTTCTGTGATTTTAGATGGTAGTATTTCCGAGGAAATCATCAAGGGATTGATGGAAAAAAGCTATGAATTGACCAAAAAATAAGAATGGAGTACACAAATGGAAGTGATTGAAAAAAGACCATATCGGCATTTTAAAGGGAACTTATACTATGTCCACGATTTAGTCAAGCATACGGAAACGAGAGAGATATTGGTGTCCTATCAAGCATTATACCCACCTTATGGCATGTTTGTGAGACCTCTTTCTATGTTTTGTGAGGAAATCGACCCCAATAGAGAGGGGAACAAGTTAGGGCAGTTGTGGAGATTTGCGTTGTATGAGGGGGAGGGGAGCTAATTCTTTGAATAGTCTGAACAGGAGTATTTGTACAGACTTATGATTTTATTCTTGATTTTCTTAGAATCATGCTTATCATAGAACAAAGAGGGAGAGTAACTATGAAAAAATATCTTTTATTAGATTCCAGAGGAAAACCTTATGAAAGCGAAGAAAAAGGGACTTTGGGTGGACATAAAAAACTGAAAATTTACGGAAAACTGGATTGTCCGTCAGCACTGCGTTACATTGAAAAAGGTCAATATGTTTCCCATAGAGTCTTTTTTTTAGATGAACAGACTGCTATTTCTGCTGGCTATCGTCCCTGCGGTGTCTGTATGAAGGCAGAATATAAGATTTGGAAAGAGAAACAAAAGAAATGAGATAACACATAAATTTCGTTGTATGACCCCATTTTCTAAAGTCCCATTGCCAAATTCATCTAAAGTGAGAAGTACTTTTGGAAAATGGTCTTTGATTTTTTCAAAAGGGGCTAACTCTCTTTCTTTTGTTCCTTGGTCTAACACAGAAGCAGAAACTTGAAAATAAAGTAGCTCATCCATTTTTTCAGCAACAAAGTCAACTTCTTTTTCACCAATTTTTCCGATAGAAACTTTGTATCCTCGGCGAATTAATTCTAAATAAACCAGATTTTCAATGAGGTGTCCAATATCGCTGTCTTGACGATGAATTGTTAAGCCACGAAGTCCCGTGTCCACACAGTAATATTTTCCGTTTGTTTTCAAAAAGTCTTTTCCTTTGATATCAAATCCCTCCACCTTGTAAAAAATATAGGCATCTGTCAACGCTTTTAGGAGTAGGAAACTTGTAAAAACTTTACTTTAAGTCCTATTATCTTAGAGTGGAATTACTTTTCAACCAGAAAAAAATTTTGTATAATTCCTTTAACCAGATTTTTCGTGGAAGAAAAGCTGTGAAAAATCTGGAAATATTTTTTTGGAGGAATCTATATGGAAGAGATTCAAACGGTCTACGGTCTGAAAAATGGGGAACTAATCCACGTTGACCAAGTAGAAAGTGGGGAGAAGTGTGGGTGCTTCTGTCCTGCTTGTCATGGCAAATTGATTGCGAGAAAGGGGGCAGTTAAACGACATCACTTCGCACACAAAGCCGAGGGGAATTGTAGTCACGCATACGAAACAACCTTACATCTTTTGGCAAAAAAAATCATAAGTGAATCAGAAAAATTTTGGCTTCCAAAGTTAGAAATGGAATTTGACTTAGGAAAAAAGTTTCTGATAAGCAATGGACAGAAAATTTCTGTAGGCACTGTGGAATTAGAACAGCGATACCACCCAATCATTCCAGATGTGGTGGTGCATTCGATTAAGGGACCGAAATTGATGGTGGAAATTTTTGTTACTCATGAGGTGGACGAAGAGAAGCTAGAAAAAATCAAAAACATCGGAATTTCTGCCATAGAAATTGACCTAAGCCAGCACCGTGACACCGTAACAGAGAAGGAATTAAAGAAGATTCTTTTGGGCGAGAGCAAGGAAAAATACTGGCTTTTTAATCGCAGGAAGGCAGAGTATCTGGAGAAGTTTTTGGCTAAAACAGTCCATCTTCCTCTTGTGTATGAAGAGGTTTCCTGCTGTTTGAAGCTGTACCCAGGGAGCGTTGAGGATGATATGGTTTCCACGGAACATTGCTACCACTGTCAATATTTTTGGGAAGAAAATGAAGAAACACTTCTCTGCAGTGGACGGCTTCGACTTACTACTTTGGAACACATTCTTGCCACAGAAGAGGAAGATGTCAGACGGGTTCTTGCTTGCGAAGTGGCAGAAGCCAAGGCCCGTGCTAAGGCAGAATATCTGGAAAGAATAAAACAGCAACGGAAGGAAAAATACCATGCAAACCTCAACGAAGGAAAATGTCCTTGGTGCGAAAAAAATTTGAAATTCACGAAAAGAAAATGGGATAGCCATAGGTTTCTTAGTTGCACTGCTTGGATTTGTGAGGAAAAAGGCTGTCAATTTACTTTGGATTTGGAAACGAACGCAGCAAAGAACAGTGCATTTGTTCAGCAATACGAAAACTTGTTAGAGAAATACAAAGAAGGCAAAGGTGAACTAAAATGTGGTTGGTGCAAGAAACCATTGGTACATCATGAGCCGAAACCTGACAGTATAAAGCCCTTTGAACCATTTATGGGCTGTTCTGGCTTTCCTAAATGTCAGTTTACGGTATATTACAGCAGAGAAGAGTTACATGAGTTAAACAGAGTAAAAAAAGTGGAACAAGAACGTCTTGCATATGAGAAGAAAAAAGAAGAAAATAAAGATAAAATTCAGCACATTGACTTATGTATCTCAAAAAATTTGTGTCCTCTCTGTGAAAAAGAATTATTTACAAAGGATTTTGATACCAGTAGGGTGTCTGACTGTGAATTTTGTGAAATTACGTTCAAAATGCCATTTCTCAATGAAAAGAAAGACCTTGAAATTCCTTATGATAAATTTTTGTAAAAACAAAGATTCCTCTTTTACTCAATCAACGAAGGCACTGACTTATTTGAAATATTCCTTCCCCATAAGCCAAAGGTATTTATCCAATTCTTTCAAGGAAAACGCGCCTAAGCTATAAAAAACACGAAAAGAAAGGTAAATCTCATGAAAACGAAGATATATCTTCAAGTCCTCGTTTTTGAACTGATGAAATTTATCCGCTTTCCTAAAGTAACGGAATACCTCTGACACAAAGCTGTCATAGATCGGATAAATATCTGGTCTGTGATGGCTACAGTATTACCTTTTCCTCTTATTTGTGTCCAAATCAAAAAAGTGACTATCACCAAAACAAATGGTTGGACTTAATTTTTATGAAAAAAGAATTAGCATTTTAGAAAAAATAGAACATTTAGAATCAGAAGAATGTTATACACTTTACAATAAATATGCAGAATTATTATTCCATATAGAACAGCTTTTTAATAACACTATATATATAAAAGTCCAAAATGTAGAGAAGTCGTTTCGTAGATGTTGTAAAATTCATAAAAAATCAATTTTTGGGAAAAATGTCCAATTAAATATAATAAATTAGAAGGTGAATTTTTGATTGAAGAAATAAAATTATCGGAAAAATAATAAAAAACATAGAAAATAATGAGAATAACATCTTACAGGGGTAATATTAACAAAATTATCGCAAATTGCATGGGAACATAGATTTAAAGAAAAAGCAAATTTTAACCAAATGGTGTACTTTTTTATTGATGAACACAAAAATATCACTGAAGAATTGAATGAAATGACAAAAGAAATGAAGAATTATGTAACACAAAGTCTACTGTGAGAGATATGAAACAATTTTGGACTATCTCCGTGATAAGAAAATTGTCCCAGATATGGCTGTCCCCAGTGGGATTGATTACAACAAGCAATATCAAGGACAGTTCATGGACTTTATCCGTAAAATGTCTGTGATATTTTCCTACAAACCTGTTCTTGTACAAGCATTTTTTGAAAATATAGATGAAGAAGGCAAGGCAAAATATGATGCGTAGCAGAGATATTTCTTTTATTGAACTGAACCAGCATATCTTTAAGAGGCTGACGGATGGGGATATTGTTGAGACATTACAAGTTTGTGAGAAGAAGTTGGAGGAGTATTATGGGAAGATTAAAAGCACGGTGAGTTAACATTTCTGACCTTGTAAAAGAAACGTAAAATTCAAAAAAGAGAACAAGTTTTTTTTGTGTGAATGCTCACAAACGTAAGAAAATACACTAGCGAAGCGTGAATTTGAAAACTTACCTTCGCCTTGTTCATAAATTCGGCAAGGCGAAGGCTGTGGTCAAGTTAAGTGAAGGAAAAGTGCAAGAGAGTAAAGAATATATCTCCCGTGTCATAGAACATAATTAAAAGAACAATAAGTAGCACCTTTTTCCTTTCTTGACAGAGTCAAAATCACTTAAAAGCGATTGGTTACTCCTTTCCTACAGGGCACATCCTCTATTCCACCTTTTGCTTCAGCATTTCCAACTCTGCTTCTAACTTTGAAATCCTCTCTTCCAAAGTGGCAGAGTTTCCAGACCACTTCTGGTACATTTTCTCCAAAGCTGACCGCAGGATTGGCTCTCCAATTTCACCAATGACATAGGAGATAAAGTCTTTTCCTTTACCACTTTCCAGAGAAATGTTGAAGTTTTCCGCTAAAAAATCCTCCGCACTTTGTTTAGATCCACTACGCAGATAGTTTGCGATTTCTTTCACCAGTCTGTTCGCATATTCCCCAGAGGTTTGCTCTAAAAAGAAGTCACTTTTCAATATGGTATGGATATTTTGACCAAAAGTTCGCTCGGTTGCTAGAAGCACAGTGGTTTTTTCTTCCTTTTTTTCTAAGCGAATCACAGAGGATTGGGGTAAATCACTGATTAAAAAGGGAGAATGACTGCTGATGATGATTTGAAATGTTTTATCAGGGTAGTTTTTCAGAAACTTCATCAAGTCGTTGAGAAAGGTGCGACACATTTCTGGGTGCATAGATTTCTCCACTTCGTCTAGGAGGATGATGTAGTGTTTCTTGTCGGGGGCAAAGGTGGTGATTTGTTCGTCAATAGCGGTGAAAAGGGATAAATTTGCTTGCTCTCCATCACTGAGATATTCCACTCTAGGGCTAACAAAAGCAGCAGAAACAACAGACTCCTTTTCGATTTCACAGAAGAGTCTATCATCTAAAATATATTCAAATAAATCATGAATTCCCTCAATTTTACTCTCTTTGTTGATAAAAATATACAAGATAAGGTTGTCGATTCTATATTCGATTCCGATATCGCTTTTACCTGAACCATGCATTGTGACTTTTTCAAAAAAAGTCACTAATGAATGAATTGCATTTTTGAATCTTTCACTAGCCGTATCTAAATAATTTACTGGGATACGTTGTTTCATTAGTTCTAAAGTTTTCTCTTTCATTTCCTCCCTTAATTCTGGGTAATTGTATGCACTTTCCTTTAATGAAGCTTCAAAAAAATCGTTCTTCTTAGTCGTTTGATCGACGGAACTGCCTTCGCTGTTTACCAAGTAATAATAGTAATGATAAAGGTATGCAAGCAAAAACTGCTCATCTAGTGGCTTTTCCTTCAAAAAATCATATGCTGTTGAACGAATTAAAAATAAAGATTCCAGACTTCCATCCAAAGAATAACCAAGATGTTCACTAAAATCACAATTAAGCTGGTATTCCTTACTGCGATACAGTTCAGAATCATTGTTTTTCATGGTTTCAATCAAAAAATTCATTTTTCTTTCCCAAGAGAAACCTTTCAAATTAATTTCTCTCCGCGGTACCATGGGGTGTCGTTCTACTCCTTCTGTCTTTTTTTCTGAAAACTGATTTTTAACAAGAAAAATGATAGTATCCTCCTGAGATGAACCACCTTTATTTTGGTAAAAACAAGCATCAGCTGGATTTCCACTCTGATCCAAATGGAAATGGTACATTCCCCAAAGTGATTTTGTATCATCTTCTCTTTCAACAGACTTGTAGCCCAGCAGTTTCTCCATATTTTCACAATGGTTGCCTTCTAATATAAAATTCCCTATTTTATCATGATAAAGAAAGAAATATTCTGTAACCAGTCCAAAAGTTTTGTCAAATTTTTTATTCATAGTAAAATATAAAGAATCAGCGGGGGTTTCGACTGTCAAGGGCAGCTGTTCTCCAAGCACATATCTGTTATCAACACGATTTCCCACAAGTTCCATCAAAGATGTCTTCCCCGAAGCATTTTTACCCACAATCACATTGATATTAGAGATATTGTCTTGAAACATCTTGCAATAAGTTTCCTTTTTTACTATTTTCACCCCAGTATCATCCAGTGTCACTTGAAATTTATCTGTTAAATGTATTTTTTGCTCCTGAAAGGTACGATAATTTTTGATGTAAATATAAATGAGTTCCATGTTTCCTCCTTACTCAATCAACCCAAGTTGCTTTGCTACATCTCGCCTTAACTTGCCAAATGCTTCCTTCCCAATGTCCTTTTCATCTAAGATGTAACCATAAATCAGTGCTTTTAGTTCTTCCTCCGTTTGGAATATCTCTGGATTATTCTTTAGCAATTCTTCTACATAGCTATCAGAATAAATCACACTTTTTTCAAACATTTCAATCCCTTGATTGCTGTGGTAGTTGTAGAGTGCTTCAATTTGAAACATGTTGAGGTATTTTTCAGTTTCTTTCTCCTTTTTACCATGAATCTCGATTTCCACTCTAGGATTAGCCTGATCCACTGGATTGATATAAAAGTCAAAAAGGTCATTGTAATTTTCCTCGTAAGGATGAATATCGTGGATAGAAAATTCCTTTTGCCCTTTGAGTGAGGAATTACAAACCGAACAGGATGGAATTAAATTGTATAGGGACATGGATAAGTAAGGATATTTGTTTTTGGGGTAGAAATGGTCGAATTCACCACGAACTTTACCGTTATCAGAGAAAACAGGAGTGATATATTGACGATTACAGTAGGGGCAGACGGTGATATTGTTTTTAAGAGCCAATTTGTAAGCAGACCAAGGGAGAAATTCTTGTTTTATCTTATTATAATTCGCTAAAGTGACAGAAAAACCTTTGGTTTTCACAAGTTTTTTAACGTCATTTGTCAGTAGTAGTTTGCCATTTTCTTCATTTTGGTAATCTTCAAAAATTTCCCTTATAGCGTCATGGACATATCTAGTCATGTTTTTGTTGTAGTTCGATGTGATCCATTGTCCAGAAGGCGAAGATAAGTACTTTGCCCTATTTTTAAAATAGTCCTCTAATTTTATGTTGTCTGTAAAGAGTTTATATCCAAAACACTTTTGTAAGTTTTGCGAATAAGTATTCGTTTTTTCGTTCTCGTTTTCTTTGCATTTTCTTTTTTTACCTTTATTTAATAGCTCTGATTTCATCTTTGGAAATTTTTCATCAACTTCCTGGATTAATTCTTTCAAAACTTTGGGTTTTCCTATTGCAATACTTACGAAATTATCATTGCAATATTGAGCAAATTTTTCGTGTTCAAAAGCAAGTTTTTTGTGCTGTGGCAAATTCTTTAATAGGGGTAATATAATTTCTTCAAAATACAACAAATGTTCCTCTTCTATCTCCTTTGACAGCTCTATTTTAACCATGTTCTCCTCTCCTTTCTTCCAGCGCTTTTCCTAGTTGGGCAAGGAATTTCTCCGACCTACCTTTTATAATGTCCTGAACTTCTATTTCGTCATTGCCTAGCTTTTTCTGGTAATATTTTTCACGTTTCTTTTTGAAATATTGGTGAATTATTGGCTCTCCAATACTATTGATGAACACTTCGGTGTCCCTACTTTCAATCAAGGCTATGGCGGCTGTTCTTGCTCTGCAATCTATCCTTATTTTTTCCTCTGTTTGAAACGCAGCATCCAGCTCATTCAATTTTTTCTGAGCATAAGCCCCCATAGTAGATTCCATAAAAAACTGTTTTTTAGCAATGGTATGGAGATTTGCAGCAAAAGTTTGTGGCAAATCTTTTGTTTTTACTGCAAATTCCCCGTTCTTTGGTTTTAAGAAAGTACAGTTCTCCACAGGAATATCAGATAGCACAAAGGGGGAGTGAGTGGTCAAAATGATTTGGATTTTATTATCAGGGAATTGTTGTTCTAGTTCAGCGATGAGGTGGTTTATCAGCTTACGTTGCCACTCTGGGTGGACGTAGAGGTCGATTTCGTCCACTAACAATAAAATAGAATCACCAATTTGCCCTGTACTTATTCCTGTAAACTTAGGGAAATGAGGCAGTAAATTAAACCATGACCTAAAATTTAAAATAGCACGTTCTCCCGAAGACATACCAAGGTATTGAATATCAAGGTATCTTAGCACAAAGGAATAATCTTCTATTAGTTTCTTTTTTAAAAAGTTTGAGAGGTTTTGGTATACCACACTTTTATCAGATACTAAGACATAACTTTCACTCACTTCATTTTCATGATTGTCAGATATCTGTTGAAAAATCTCCCCAAATTCAGTGATTTCGTTTAAAATCTCTTTCTCTTTCTCGTTATTCCCTTGAGAACTGATACTATTCATAATACCATCAACAGTATGTACAAGTGCTGAAAAATCTAAATTCTTTTGGTAATAATATTTGTATTCTAGTAAAAGTGCTCTGTAAAATTGCCAAGTAGAGGGAAAGGCAGTTTTAAGTTTTTCCTTCAACAGCAACGAGTCCTCCCTGTAGTTGTTCCAGACTTCTTGAAACTCTTCATCTGATTGTCCATATCTTATTTGAAGAACAATTTTTTTGGCAGATATTTTTATTTTTCGTTTCGTTTTCAACGTTATTTCTGTTTTTTTGTCTCTTTTTTCTTCATCTGAAAAATACAATGTATCATAGATTCCCTGATACGTATCTCCTTTATAAGTGGTTGTAAAGTCCTCGTATAAACATTGTTTTGGGTCATTTACATCATACAAGCCTGTAGTGTTGCTCGTTCCATTAGAAATTTTTAATAACTTCCTCAAAAAGTAGTCGTTCAGATTAGAAATGCTTTTAGGTGTGAGTACAACTTTTCTAGCCTGTTTTTGTATATCGTCAACTTTAAGTGAAGCGATTGGTGTATCTTGACTATTTGTAAAAAATATCGCTGTCATATAATCTTTTGAGAATTCTTCTCTAGGCAAAGTTTGAACTCCAGTTATATTCAGCTTAAAGTTGTTGAAATTAAAATTATGGGATAAATGAAATTTATTTTTTCCTTTACGCAACACATACAGATACTTTTTGTGCACTTGATTTTTTTTCGATGCCACCCCTTCATTACTGTCAATGACTTTTGAAAACTCGTCTAATCTTAGTATTTCGCCGAGCATCGTACTCTTCCCACTGCCATTCTCCCCCACGATTGCGGAAATGTTAGTCACAACGGTGCTATCTTTATACAAAGCTGAGCCGAGAACTTCATTCTTATGCTCATATTCTAGTATATACTTGTTTTCTTCTCCCTCTTTTTCTTCTTTTTTAACAGAAAACTGATGTTCCCCATAGAAGTTGAAGCCCTGTTCCTGAATAAATCCGTTTTCACTTCGTTCTATCCAACAATACACCAATTCCAACTATATCAACCCCTTTTATTAAAATTACTTAATTTTCATTTACTAAACATGTTTATAAGGACAAGATACTTAAGTATTTATTACTCTCTTATGTATTATAAACATCAACCAAAATCTGCTCCACTCACTTTCGAATTTATGAGTCTTTCGGTTTTATCTGTAAACTCGCATAATGTAGTGTAGTCTATGCTGTCCCCGAACTGCAGTAATCTATTTTCTATACGTTTAAATTCAGCAATGTACTTTGCATCCGAATTTAATGTTTCTTTCCTCACTCAACTTAGAATTTAAAGTATTACATCTATTAACAGTTGAAAACAATCTTTTAGACCCGATGGAATTTTTCTTAAAAATAGTATCTCTACTTCAGACAAATATCTTCATTTGTATTTAGGTCACTACCATTTTACTGATTGGACTCTATTCAGCAAGGAACCCTTAAAAGACTGAGATTAAGACATTCTGAATATTTAGGATTTTCCTTTTTTCTATTTGCTTCTTAAAAACATGGAATGGTAAAAGACTGATCCCTTCCTGAAAATTAAATTAAGAAACCACTATTTTGAATCCATCGTAGCAAATGCCCTCGATTGTACTCATACCACTGAGATGTGAGATGAAATTCCTTTCCATTCACCAAATATGGAGTGCCATAATAGCGAATACGTTGAAAATCACTGTCTTTTTCCACAAAAGCAGGATAATTCAAATCCAAAGCACGTTTGCTTTCATCTTTTGAGAGCAAGGCTAAAAGAATTTCCTCCTCAACCTCTTGCTCATGGAAATATTTCCGAAAAAGACCTTGTGCCAGTTGCCCGATTTTTAGTTCCTCATACCCATTTTCTGGTAGCTGTACTTCGTCTCTAGTGCGAGCCATTCTAGTTCTAGTCGTAGAGGGATTTTCTGTTGTATTTTCTCGTTTTATTGTTATTTTATTTTCTTTTACAGGGGTATCAGGAAACATTTGAATCATCTGGTAACTTCGTAGAAATAATTCTGTGGTATCTGCGATACCATCACTGACCAAAAGGACAGGGTCCAAAATTGCTGTTTTGAAGTCTGCATTACAAATGACACGATATGTAAAGTCCCACTTGTTTTCCCTGAAAAGTTGGTTCAATTCCTCTACACAGGGAAGCAAATCCACCAAAATCCCCTTATGAATTTTGGGCGAAGCAAAAATAATATTTCCTTCATTTGTGCCAAGATACCCACGCAAACAGAGTGCTGTTCTAACGGCTTTGGCAAGAAGTTTCATGATGGTAGTTTCCTTTGAGCCGTAGTTCAAGCCACCACTGTGAAAGGCAACATCGACTCCAAAAAATTCCCCACTTGTGCCTGAAATCCCTAAAGCATCACATTCTGTTTGCTGGATAATTTGCAGATTATTACGATTTTGTTTGAAAATTTCATAGCCATGTTTCTCCTGAAAATGCTTATCAACATGTTCTATCAATGCAAATAAATCTTCCTCATTATGCAGCTGCCACTGAGGTGAGGGTTTCCAATTTAATTGAACTATTTGACATTCTTTCACATGACGAAGCCACGAGTAAAAAAGGGATTCTCCCATTTCTATTTTCATTTTTTATCCTCCTAAATTTGATTTAGGAATATTATAGCATAATTTTGGGGAAAGGAAAAGATGTAATCTGATGTCGTATTCTTTCAGACAAAGCAATGGAGAGGAATGTGGATTTTGTAAAAACAGTGAGAAGGGGAGGTGGGTCACAAAAATAAACTTGGGAGCGACTTTGTCACCCTAGACTCTTGGAAATAGAAATTTCTGATGTAACCCTTGGGAACGAAATCACTTTGGAAAGCAGATTCACATTTTATAAAAGAAAGCAATATTCTTTCCTAGATTTCAATCAAAACAATCTCTTTCCCCAGCTTCTTAACCCTACGAATTAGGTCAGCCACATCAGAAATATCTGCCCCATTATCCACTGCAATCAGCTTGTCTGTTCGCTGAGCAAGAAGCTTGTTTCTGTAAGGGATTGCTTCGTGACTGTTAGCACGAGAGGCATAAATTTCTTCATCCACGTTGGGTAAAACTTCGTCAAAATATTTCTCCCTATCCTCGTCAGACCAATCATCTGCCCTGTGTTCACTGGCTATGACTGAGGTGATTTTAATTGGAAATTCTTGGCGAAGTTCCAATAAAATTTCTCCTGCCCAGAGTTCACAACCTAACTCCATGCCACAGTAAAATTCTGTATATTCCTCCTGAATTGCTTGGAGAATTTCATTTTTTATCTGCTCCTTCAAAGATTTTTCCAAGGCTTTTTCTTCAGGAGAGCCTATAGAAAAGGGGAATTGTTGTGGGGATAATCCTGTGATGGTGCAGTGTTTTTTTACTTTTTCAAAATTCATAATGTACCTCCAATAAAATCCAAGTGGACTAAAACTAGTCCCATTATACCATGAGAACTGGATATAATAAAGCATAAAAAGGACTAAATATAGTCCATCCAAGGAGAGCCTTTTTATGCAGAAAATCAAATCAGATGATGATATTTATATTGGTGAAAACATCAGAAGAATTCGTAAAAGCAGAGAGTTAGGACAAACAGAATTGGTGCGTTTACTCCAACTTAAAGGCATAGATATGACCAGAGAAAGGCTTGTTAAAATTGAAAGAGGTGTCCAACACATTTACGCAAGCCAATTGCGAGCCATTAGAGATATCCTTAATACAAACTACGAAGAATTGCTTCAGGAGAAGCTAGAATCTTAGCTTCTCCTGATAATTTACGTCCTATTTAAGTAAAAACCAACTCACTATCCACAATTTCTCTGGCTCGATACACGATGTTATTCATCGCACCAAGCTAGCCCATTTGGTAAGCTTGCTTCAATTCTTCGGTGACACCATCCAATTCAGCCATTCTCATCACCAAGAAATCTTCCATTCGATCAGCATCTTGGTCGATATTTTTCAAATGCTCCTCTAAGTACCCACTTGACTTAAACTCCTTATAGACGGATTTTTTGTAGTTTTTTAGATCGGTGCGGGGGCTCTTATAGAGGATTCCAGTCCAATTGGAAATACCACATTTAATCTGCCCCCTTGCTTCTCCGTCCATAAAAAAATTTACACTATTCCCTCCCATATTTTCCAACCTCATGCACTATTTATTTTTTTAATTATACACTATTCTAGAAATTATGTCAAACAATCAGAAAAGGAGCTTTATTATGTCAAACCAATATTTAGGAAAATTCGGCAGTGTCCGCTATTCATTTTTAGAAAATGAAAAACCAGAATACTTCGCCAAGTTGCAAGGAGAGGGGACATTGATTGCACATTGTAAAGAATACAACGAGAGGGCACATGACCTTTCTTTTGACATTCAAGAGGAGTACTTAAAGAAAAATCCACCACCAGATAGTCCTTTTATGGAGCGAGTGCAGGCATTTTATGGGGCACAAGCCATAGGTGATGAAATTGCCATGAGTCAGATTATTTTAGAAGAATAAGGAAGTACACACTCATCAGTTCATTGATTTTATCTTGGACGAATGACATTGACAGGAAAGGACTTACCATATGAAAGAAGAAATCTCTCGTTGCCCATGGAAAAATCTCGAAAACTCTCAGCTTTACATGGATTATCACGACAAAGAATGGGGCGTTGCCTCCTATGATGATCCATATCTCTTTGAAATGTTTCTTTTAGAGAGCTTTCACTGTGGGTTGTCATGGCTGATTGTCCTGAAAAAGAGAGAGGCGTTCCGTCTTGCCTTTGACAACTTTGATCCAGAAAAAATTGCTTCCTATTCAGAGGAAAAAATCATGGAACTTCTGGAAAATCAGGACATCATTCGTAACAAGGCGAAAATCCTTGCAACCGTACAAAATGCGAAAAGCTTTTTGGAAGTAGTGGAGGAATTTGGCAGTTTTTCGCAATATATTTGGGACTTTACAGACAATCAAGTCCAATATTACCCTTTTGATGGGGTTACCACTCACAATACTTTGTCTGACACAGTGGCAAAAGACTTGAAAAATAGAGGCTTCAAATTCATGGGCACAGTCACCTGTTTCTCTTATTTAGAGGCAATCGGGGTGATGAATAACCATGGACAGGATTGTTTTTGTCATATTCCTACAAAAATCCCCCAAACAACTTGTTTGGGGGAGGAAATTATTTCTTTTTCATCACAAAGGCAACTACGCCCACACAGAGGACAAGGGTCATGCCACCGATGATGGCGAGGGTTATCGTAAGACTACTTTCCTCTTCCACACTAGAAGAATTGCCAGAACTTGGGGTGGAAGTAGCAGGGGTACTTGGTGTGGAGGTGCTTGGGGTCCCCACATTGGGGGTAGAAGCATCAGATGGAGACCATTCTCCTAAAAGTTCAAAATTGAGACCATTGTCGATACAATAAAAGTGCATTTGGGTGTTATCATACACTTTTATGACATATCCGTCCTCTGCTGATTCTGCTTCTATTGGGTCAAGAGATAAAACTCGTGCAGCATAAACCCTAGCAGGAGTTACACCACCATGGATTGTAATTTCTGGCATAAGTTCCACATTTATACGTGTATCTATAGAGTGTGTCAATCATAAAATGGAAAGTTTTACATTTTCAGCAGAATCCACAAAAAGTAGAAGAAAATACTGGTAAATCACACTTTTTATGTACTTGCATATTTTCCCCATTATCGCAAATACTAGCCATAGATTTCCTCATAAATCATAATTTTCAGGAAATATATGGAGGTTTGACAATGAAAGCAACAGGAATTGTCCGTCGTATCGACGATTTAGGTAGAGTGGTTATCCCGAAAGAAATTCGTAGAACCATGCGAATTCGTGAGGGCGACCCTTTGTTGACAACATTGACAGGGTTAAGTGGGCTAGATGAATTTGTATATGGGTACTTAAAGTTAGGGGAGAGGGTGTAGACACATATAAAGACCATCACACAGCATTGCTGATGTGGTGGTCTTGTTGATTGTCAAGATATTAAACTTTTGCTTTTGGCTAAGCTCTCATTAAGTACCATAACTTCTGCATTCCAGATTTTCAACTTCCTACGCAAACGCTTTTCTAAAGCGTTTTTGACGGGGGGTAAAAACTCTGATTTTTGATTTTTGATGACCAAGCAAAATCTGATTTTATAATTGGACACCTGATTTAAGGGCATAAGGTCTGGAGTGTTTGTTTGTGATACTGTTAAATGAGGGAACCCAAGTTTACTTCCAAGAAACAACTCCAAGGTATTATCAAATTTTTCCACAAGATCTGAAACATAAGTTTCGAAGCCATTTTGAGGGTCAGAAGATACCGTGTTCGGGTTCGGTGCACTGCTTTTTGCTTCCAAACAGAAGAGTTTATCCCCTTGGAGTAAGAGAAATTCACATATTTTGAAACCTTTTCCCAGTTTTTTGTGCAATTCGGAGTGCTCTATTTCAAAGATTTTCTCGTCTTGATATGGCCCGAAACTCATTCCAGATTCATTAATGACTTTCATTCCATCGCCCTTTCTATCTCTTTTTCGTATAGTTTTATATTTTCGCTAGAGATATCGTTGTTCTCAAGATAAGAAAACTTATTGTCAGTTTCACATTGTACTCCCTTATCAGCTGTCTTATAAAGTGAATGAAACTTTAATTTTTCCTGTTCCTTAGACAATACCTCCATATATTTCGCAAATACATAGCTATGTGTAGCAACAAAAATCTGGACACCTGTTTCCTGTAAAAGTAGCAACAATTCCACGACCAACGGTATATGAACGGGATTAATATTAGCTTCTGGCTCATCCCAAAAAAGCACAGAGTCTGGTTCTAATGCACCATTTTTAGCCAATTGCCAAAGCAAAGCAATTTTTTTGATACCTTCCGACACCAAATTAAATTCTAATTTGCTGTTTCCTTTTTTAAGATAAAAAGCCTCTGTATCCTTATCGAAAAAAACTTTACCCTGAATGATTTCTTCAAGTTTTTTTAGCTGTAAATCTTTCTTTTTTTCGTTTCTTCCTAAAGAAATATCAATCGTTGCGGCCGTGATAATATCGAGGTAAGTGTCGTCAAAATTCAACGGAATTCTATCTGCTGCTGCAATTAGTTGGGGGGCATGAGTTAATATTTCTTTTGCTGGAATAAACACACTGCTTAATGATTCTCCAAAATTCTTTTCCCATACCTCTTCACCTGTCACCTCTGCATCCCATTTTTTTGTTTTTGAATGAAAATTTATTTTTAAATGCTTTGGGGGCGAATCGTTCAATGTCGCTGATATTTTGACAGTGGTTTTAGTGCTCCCCTTTTGTTTCGTAGTTAATCGGCTTATGGCACTACCATCTGGTGCAAAACAGCGGACAATCTTATGAGAAAAAGAGGTCCTAGCTTCTGTAGCTCGACAAGCACAGTATAGCAGTTTCATTATATGGGTTTTACCTGTTCCATTTTCTCCAATAAACACATTGATACCAGAATTTAAGGGAATTTCTAAATGATCAAATACAGTGAAATGGTCCAGTTCGATTTTACTTAATGACATCTTTTTCCTCCGATTATTTGGAATTTAGTTGTTCAATGAATCTTTCTCATTATAATATACCATAAAAGAAGTGAAAATACAACTATAATTGGATTTTAATTAGGAGTGATTTTTTAAGGTAACCATGAATCTAAAAATCTAGTGGTGTACAGGTAACCAGAGCTGGGCAAATTTTCCTCCTACTCCAAGTACTGAATCACAGGCTTATTTCATTGATTCATCTCAGCTCGCAGTTCTGCTATTTTTTCTAAAGAAAGTTTCGTGTATTTTGCAATTTTTTCATCTGTTTCCGTGAGAAGCATTTCACGTGCAGTGATGATAATGCCTTTTTCTATGCCTTTTTCTATGCCTTTTTCTATGCCTTCTTCAAAAACTTCTCGTTCTTTCATTGCTAAAGTCATATATTGTTTCCTCCATTTCCGATTTCTTTTAATAGAATTCATACGCTCTTCCATCTTTGTTACTAGCTTAGTTTGTGAGGTTTCTCCGTTCACATACCTTAAAAAGGATTTAACCTCTTCATTCTCCACAAATTCACAGGCTTTTGTGTTAAAAAACACACGAAAGGTTCCATCATTTAGTTGTAAATCTGTGGTTTCTCTTTCCCTATGCTCAAAGAAATATTGGGGTTTCCCCTGTCCAAAGGGGTCAAAAGTACAGATAAATACCACATAACTCTCAGGCAAATTTTTATAATATTCCCCTTTTTCAATGCTGTTCAAATCAATGGAACTCTGATAATATCGTGAACGCAAGGGCAAATCATGTTTATCCGTTACCTGCATTTCAAGATTAAAAATCCGTTTTTCGTCCTGAACATACACATCTAAACGAACACTTTTGTTGTCAATATCCAAATCTATGGTCTCTTCTGTTTCAATATGCTGAATTTTTTCCACTTTGACCCCCAACAGAGTTTCAATAGTTTCTTTGCAGATCTCAGGGTCATCCATCATTTTTGTGAAGATAAAATTGTTGCTTATGGGAAGATTTTCCCAATCTTCCTCAGTCAATTTCTCCATTTTTTCCACCTCGACTTCCTAAGTTCAGTATTTTGTCTATTATACCATAGGAAAAGGAGAATTGCAAGTTGATTTATTGAATTTCCACAGAGAAACAGCACATAAAATCAAAACAATCAGCCATACTATCCACAGACTTGTTTCGCAAATTTGTAGGAGGGCTATTATGACAGAAACACAAACAATAACTTGGTTAAAAGACCAAGTAGACATCAAAAACACCATATTATCTTATGCAACCGCCGCTGATTTCCGAGATTGGAGCTTGCTTCGCTCCATTTTGACGGATTCCTTGGACATCGACTTCACTTCTTCAGGAGGTCCCGCCTTGCATGTCACAGCAGAAGAGTATGTTGCACAGGTGCAAGGATTGATACCAGGGTTTGATACCACACAACACCAGTTGACGAATTTCAACATTGAAATCAAAGATAATCAGGCAAAAACAACAGTTTATATGCAGGTAGAACATTTTTATCGCAGTAAAACAGAAGTACTAGACAGAGCAGTGGGTGGATATTATAACCATAAATTACAACGCATTCAAGGAGTTTGGAAAATTTCCTCTTTGAAGTTAACAGAAATATGGAGTCGAGGAGATATGCGAGCCTTTGAACTAGCTGCAAAGCGTTGTCAAGAAAAAAAGTGGAAGAAAATTCAATTAGCCATCCAAAAGAGATAAAAGTCACCTTTGGATGGCTTTATTGTCACAAAAAAGCAATAGAAAGATTCATTCTATTTCTTTCAGTACATCACATAAAGTATTCTTCAAATAAATGACGTGCTCCAAAGTTCTCTTGTTACTTTTCAACCTACTTTCTGCTTTTTCTTCCTCAGTTCTCACGGTTCGCTCAATGCCCAAATTTGCATAAACTTCATCCATAGTATAAAAATGTTTTCCTTGTTCCTCCTCTGGCAATTTTCTAAGTTCTTCTAATTCTGCAATCCTTTCATCCAAAATAACACGTTCTTTCTCCATATCTTCTTCTTGAAATCCATGAAAGGTCATTTCATAGAGAAAAGCAGTCGCTAATTCCACTTTACCCACAGTTTCAATATTTTTTTGTGAAACTTGATATCCTAAAGTTTTTGACCATGGTTCGTACATGAAACAGTAACTTTCTGGTATTTTTCGTGGACGATAAAAGTCTTCTAAAAATTCATCCAGAAATTCTAGAGATAAGCTAGGAATTTCCTCAACAGCTGGATAATAATGATGGAAATCAGGACTGTTTTTCCATTCTACAATCTCTTTTCGATAAAAAACAGACACATCTAGACCTGTATTCCATTCGTCCTTCGTTGGAACACCCAGTATTATGTCAGTACTTACTTCTACTTCTAATTTGGAAATGCGTTGCAGAAAGTCAGTCATATGAGATCTGAGTAATTCAACTTTTTCTGGTGCTACTTCGTGAATATTTTGGAATTCTTCTACCAATGCTTCTAAATCACAAGATAAGATAAGTTCTTTTGTTGTCATAATGTTAATTCTCCTTCTGGTCAGTCATATTGAAAGTGCTGGACTTTTTGTTTGTTATGTGCTATTATAAAGAAAAGAGGTGTTTGCAATGAAAAAAGAAACAGTCATTGACTTTGGTCTCTCACTCCCTTGGGCGTATCAGGATTTTCCTTTTCAACAAAAAATGGATTATTGTGTCCTACGACACCAGAAAAATAAGAAGATTTTTGCTCTTATTTTTGAAAAAGAGGAACAAACTTGGGTGAATGTCAAAGTCTTACCTATGGAAGGGGATTTTCTACGGCAAAGCTATGAAGCGATTGTACCTGCCTATCACATGAATAAAAAACATTGGGTTTCTGTGATTTTAGACGGTAGTATTTCAGAGGAAATCATCAAGGGTTTGATAGAAAAAAGTTATGAATTGACCCAAAAATAAGAATGGAGGATAGAAATGGAACTCATAGAAAAACGACCTTATCGGCATTTTAAGGGAAACTTATATTATGTCCACAATTTAGTCACTCATACAGAAATAGGGGATATTTTGGTGTCTTATCAGGCATTATACCCTCCTTACGGCATGTTTGTTCGTCCATTGTCTATGTTTTGTGAAAAAATTGACCCTAAACGAGAGGGGAACAAGTTCGGACAGTTATGGAGATTTCTGTTGTATCAGGGGGAAGGAAACTAACTTTTTATAAAATTTTGAACAGGATGATTTATATGAAATCACGTCTATCTTATCATTTATTTTATCACAAAGGAAAGATACTGTCAAATCACTCAAAAATTTTCTCTTTTCCATTGACTTTTTCGAGAAAATTCTGTATAATATCTTAAAGAGGGAGAATAACTATGAAAACATATCTTTTGCTGGACTCCCAAGGAAAACCATATGAAAGTGAAGAAAAAGGGACTTTGGGAGGGCATAAAAAACTGAAAATTTATGGCAGACTGGACTGTCCTTCTGCACTCCGTTACATTGAAAAAGGGCAGTATGTTTCCAATAGAGTCTTTTTTCTAGACGAAACAACTGCCATTTCTGCTGGATACCGTCCATGTGCTGTCTGTATGAAGGCAGAATATAAGATTTGGAAAGAAAACCAAAAGAAATGAGATGATATTATGGCAAAAAATACCGTTTACGAATTTCATGCAGAATTGACTGACAGTGAACCACTGATTTGGCGAAAATTTCGTGTCAAAAAGGACATAACTCTGGCAAAATTTGGCTACATTTTACAAGTATTATTTGAAATGCAAGCAAACCATTTATTCCAGTTTGTGGAGCCTTATCAGGAGAATTTCTATGCGCATATGTCCCAAAGCTTCCCATTAAAAGAAGTGAAAAAGCAATTTCCTCCTAACAAAGTAGCAGAACGACGATTTTATGAGTTGCAAAACCACTTAACTGAAGATTTTAACGATCCCAATGCCTTCAATGCCCTTACGACAAACTTATCTGACGTTTTCTGTCTTCCTGGTGCAAAGTTGAAAATGTGGTATGATTTCGGGGATGATTGGTTCATAGACATTAAGTTAGTGGAAGAAATCGAGGATTCTGACATACCAGCAGGCGAATTACCCCAAGTTTTAGAAGGCGAAGGGTTTGGGATTTTGGAAGATTGTGGTGGAGTTTTCAATCTAAATCAAGCCATCAGTGAAAAAGAAATTGTTATGGAAAATATGCCAGAAGTTTATGAAGCAATGAAGCTACTTTTTGCCGATTTTAACACAGATGATATGAATTTACGACTAAAAAAACTACCTCGTATTTATGCAAATTGCTATGTAAGAGGCACAAATCCAAGTAAGGCTTCTTTGGATTTTATGGCACGAAAATATCTGAAATAAAATATTTAAGAAAAATGACTTGCTTTTACGGCAAGTCATTTTTTTCTAGCAACCACTGGATTAAATTTCGTTGTATGACACCATTTTCTAAAGTCCCATTGCCAAATTCATCTAAAGTGAGAAGTATTTTTGGAAAATGGTCTTTGATTTTTTCAAAGGGGGCTAACTCCCTTTCCTTTGTGCCTTGGTCTAACACAGAAGCTGAAACTTGAAAATAAAGTAGCTCATCCATTTTTTCAGCCACAAAGTCAACTTCTTTTTCTCCAATTTTACCGATAGAAACTTTGTATCCTCTGCGAATTAATTCTAAATACACTAGATTTTCAATGAGGTGTCCGATGTCACTGTCCTGACGGTGGATTACCAAACTACGAAGTCCAGTGTCCACGCAATAATATTTTCCGTTTGTTTTCAAAAAGTCTTTTCCTTTGATATCAAATCGCTCTACCTTGTAAAAAATATAGGCATCCGTCAACGCTTTTAGGTAATGGTCAACGGTATCTACGGTGGTTTTTCTGCCAGAGGATACTATGGTATCACTGATTTTTTTCACAGAAACAGGACTGCCAATGTTTGACATTAAAGTTTTCATCACACGCAAAAGCAAGCTAGTGTCAGTGATTTTTTCACGAGTTGCGATGTCTTTCACGATGATAGAATTCTGAATCCCTTCTAAATATTCCATGATGGCTGTTTCCGTAAAACTTTGGTCTGCGAGGTGAGGGAAACTTCCAAATTTGAGATATTTTTTGAATTTCTCTTGTATATTTAAGGGGCTTTCGTTCGTTCCACTGTGATATTCTGCAAAAGAAAGTGGGAGCATACTGATTTCCACATACCTCCCTGACAATAAAGTGGCAAGCTCCCCAGAGAGCATATAGGCATTGGAACCCGTAATATAGAGGTCAGTGTTTGGTTTTATGTGTAAACTGTCCACTGCTTTTTCAAAGTTAGGGCATTTTTGCACATCATCTATGAAAATATAATTCATTTTGTCAGGAATGAGCAAATTTTGAATATAGTCATGAAGAGATTTGTAATTGAGCAAATGCTCATACGCCAAGTCTTCTAGGTTGATAGAAATAATTTGATCAGTTCCCACGCCTTTATCTTGTAAGTCCTTTTGATAAAGAGAAAACAAGGTGGATTTCCCACAACGTCGCACCCCAGTCACCACTTTAATCACGTCTTTTTCCTTGTGGGATAGGATTCTGTCTAGATATTCTTTTCTTGGAACCATAAAATCACCTCTAAATGTTTTTCTATATTATATGATAAAAAATAAAAAATGTCAAGTTTTTCGAGGCGTGTCGAAAAACTAAATGAAATAAAAGTAAGTTGTATTAACGAAATAATGCATCCTTAATATAGAATGGAAGAAACTAGGAAGCTCGTTGTCGTTGTTTTTTATAATGAATATTTGCACAAAACAAATACAACAAGTGAATGTTGTATACCATCTAACGAATAATATCTGTAAATTTTGTTTCTTTTGTATATAGTTCTTGATGGTACCTCCAGTGGTGTGTTTTGGCAAGTTGCTGATACCAAATTTTTAGTTCTGTTGGCAATCATTATAATGAATAGTTTTTGTTGCTATTTTTTTTGAAAAATCAAAAAAATAAAAAAACAAACATAAAATGTTTATTTTTTTATTTGCTGATTTTTGAAGAAAAAGAAAAAATATTTGCTTTTTTTGTAAATACATGTTGTAATATATTAAATTTTCTTGGGTCAAGGCATATCTAATTGGAGATTATTGGTAATAGCACAGCTTTTTATTATAGTCTTGTTTTGTAACCACACTGTCTTGCGAAAGAATCACCCTCCTGAACCGTAGGTATATAGGGAAATTTTAAGGAGTTGGCTAGTATGGATGAAAAAAATAAATCTGCGGAGGAACAGTTTTTCTCATGGCTTTCTACAAAAGTGAGTGCTGTTCAACTCTCTGATCTATATATGTTGTTCCCTAACATTGAAGCCTTCGGATATGAAGCTAAGATATTAAAACAACCTCTACTAGAAACGAAAAGTCTTTCTATAATCCGAAGATTAAAAGCTCTGGTCGATACAAACAAGCAATTCAGAACAAAGCACAGAGGTCAACTAACAAAAATTCAGATTGCTATGAACTACTACTATGATTTTTTGAAAGAATATCATCCAGCGAATCACGTTGAAGAGCACCATCAGGACTTACAACGTGAGGTTGCTCCCCCTCCTGTCGCAATAACAAACGAAGAAACCGTTAAGAAAGTACTGGCACACGAGGTGGAACAGCGTAACAGTGAAGGGTGCGAAATTATGTCCTCTCAATTTCAGGAGTGGTTGATTTCCGTAAAAAAGCTCGCTGATCGGACAGATTATGCTTATGCAAGTGCTGTTTCAACCTGTGAAAGGATAGGCAAAACAGTAGCACTAACAGAGTGGAAATTATATGGTTCTTCTCTATCAGATATCAAGAGAATCACTAATTCTTTGGTTATTTACGATCTATTTGTTGAAGCAAACAGAACACGCCATAACCAACTTACAGCTGCACTAAATTCTTTTATTACTTGCGTAGAAACCTATGGAACAGCAACTTCTGTTGAAACGACTGAGGTTATTAGTATTGGAGAAACCAACAAAACTGAAAAAGCAATCAGTGTTTCAGACGAGGAATACACGTCCTTCTTGGCGATTTTTGAGGAAAGTTTCACAAAAGGCTTTCGCCTAAATTCAAATATACATATGAAGAGGTTTTTGAACAGTTTCAATCAAAAGCATCAGACTGTATATAGCCACGAAGATGTTGATATAACATCGAAAATAGTAGCCAGCGTTACACATGCTGGCATAAAAATTTATCCAGTCGCTACTCTATTAGATGAGGAAACAAAGGAAAAAGTACTTTCTCACATTGCACAGAGTTTTCTACAGGGAATCGAAGTAATTTATTATCAAGCATTGTTCCGCGAATTTGACCAACTTTTGCTAGACCAAAGAATTTACGACGCTAAGATTCTTCAAGGATATCTACGGCATGAATGCGCTGAACTTTATAACTTTAATGCAGAGTTCTTCTCAAAAGAGGCTGAAGTGGAAGTGGATTTGGAGAGTAAATTGAAGGATATTTTACTTTCTTACGAGGCTCCTGTAAAAAAAGAAGAGCTTTACAGAAAAACATCCAATTTCCTCCAAGACTTGGTTGATAAGATTTTGAAGCAGGATGAATTTATAAATAATACCTCTAATGAATATTTTTATATCAGTTCCATAGATTTCACACCACAAGAGCTAGAAAAAATCTCGAATTTAATTCAAATTGGTATAGATGAGAGGAAATATATCAGTCACTCGGAGTTAACGGAGCTCATTGAGGCAAAATATCCTAGTTTGTTAGAACGCTTTGCCCAGTATTCTGAAACAGGTCTCAGGAGTGCTATCTCTGTCTTGCTGAGAGATAAATTCTCTTTCAATGGAAAAATAATAAGCGATTTAGAAAACCACTTATCTAAACAAGAAATTTTCACAGAGTTTATCCAAAGTAAATCTTCTTTCAACTTTGATGAAATTTCTTCGTTTGCAAAAGAAATGGACGTTGTTTTTAGTTATGAAACTCTCTATAGTAATTCTCTACGCATAGACCAAGACCAGTTCGTGTCAAAGTCTGACGAAAATTTTGATGTGGAGCAAATCGACGCAGCGATAGGTACCTTTTGCACAGGTGATTACATTCCACTTCGTGGTGTCACCAGTTTTGCTTCGTTACCTTATGCCGATTTCCTGTGGAACCATTTTCTGCTTGAACACTACATTGCTGAATATAGTAGAGAATTTTTCCTTCTCCACGCTGGTTTCACGTCTTCAAGTTGTGCAGGTGCTATTGTCAAAAAAACAGGAAATATTAAAGATTTTGACCAATTACTTGGAGATGTATTATTTAAAAATAATATTGAATTAAACGAGGAAAATGCCTTGGAGTATTTATTTCAAAATGGCTATTTGGCGAGACGGCGTTATACCGCAATTTCCCAAATTATAACAAAAGTAAAATTACAGAAAGGGTGATACACCCGTGTACTCCTATCAATGGGACGAAGAAACAGGAGGTCTTTTGCTGCAAAATTCCCCGTTGCACTTTAGCAAAGAACCACGACCTGTATATTATAAAGAACTTGACCTCTTAGGGTTTAATAAATTCTGGAAGTACAAGAAAGATGAGAGTGCCCCCTATATGTGGGCAGAAGCAAATAATTATTTTTATAGAGGGCGGAAAGTCGCCAGCACCAAAGGTGGCTCTTGCTACAATGCACCTGAACTTATTATACTAGAAGAACCTGAACCCAAAGGGAAATCTCTAAAAAAGTTGATATTCCAGCAATGGTTGAGAAAAATAAGGTGATTTTAGAGGCTTTAGCACAAGATACCATAAAAAAAGTTTATAATACTTATGTCGAATACCAAAATAAAGTTGATATTTTTTATGTTGCCTTTAGTGGTGGTAAAGATAGCGTAGTTGCGTTGGATATTGTCCAGAGAGCTTTGCCACATAATGTGTTTCGAGTTTTATTTGGAGATACAGGGATGGAATTTCCAGATACTTATGAGGTAGTGGAAGCCACGGAGAAAGATTGTACTAGCAAAAATATAGACTTTATCCGAGCTCAGTCAAAGCTATCTTCAGAAGAGACTTGGAAGCTTTTTGGACCTCCATCTCACACAAACAGATGGTGCTGTGGAACCCACAAAACTTCGCCGTAAATCCTCGCTTTACGGAAATTAACCAATAATTACAACTTTACAGGCATGGCTTTTACTGGAGTACGAGCTGCTGAAAGCCAAAGAAGAAGTGAATATGATACTGTGGACAAGGGGCATAAACACAGTGGTCAATATAGCTGTCATTTGATTTTAGAATGGAACTCCGCAGAGTTATTTCTTTACATTTACCAAAATGACTTAATTATGAATAAAGCCTATATTAAAGGCTCTACCAGAGCAGGTTGCCTTGTTTGCCCACACTCTTCGGGAAAACATGAGTATGTTAAGCGGATTGCTTACAAAAAAGAGGTTGATTTTTTCTTAAATGAAATTCAAAATACCAGTGGAAAAACTAATTTTAGCACCAGTGAACTGAAAGATTTTATCGACGCAGGTTTTTGGAAAACAAGAAAAAGTGGGCGTGAACTCAATTTTGGTCAAGATAAGTTCGAGTTTGGTACGGAAAATCACATTCCAATTATCACAATTTATCAAAGCACTCTGGAATGGGCGCATTGGGGTAAAACAATCGGTGATTTGACAAAATATTCAGAAGAAGAATATTCAATTTGCTATTTAGATAAGATTTATCATATTAAAATAGAATTCACAGAAAACAAGCAGGTGTTTCGACTTATTAGTTGCGTAAATACGAAAAACGATATAAAATTCGTGTCATTATTTCGTAGTGTAATCATCAAATCAATGAGTTGTGTCGCCTGTGGGGTTTGTGAAACCGAGTGTAAAAGTCACTGTATCAGTAGTACAGATAAAACCATTGAAATTGGTGAAAACTGTACACATTGTTACCAGTGCCACAACATTCAAGACCACTGCATTTGGTATAGCTCAATTAGAAATAAATTAACGGAGGGTAAAAAAATGGCTGGATTGGATAGATACTACAGTTTTGGAATCAGAGAAGAATGGATGGAGTTGTTCTTCAAGTATCGAGGTGGCGAGGAATTTTGGATTACTGATGGCGATGGTCAAGTAGCCAATAAAAAGAAAGATGCCTTTCTGAACTTTTTGAAGGATGCGGACTTAGTGAAGTATGATAAAAAAGTAAGTGGTGATAAGTATGTCAAGTATCAAGCATCGCCATTTGCCCAAGCTTTGTTTGATATCCAAGGAAATACAGACCAAATCTGGGGGGGTTATCCTATCAAACTTAGTGTATACCCCTGCCTTTCACTGGTTTGCAATCAATTTAGAACAAAATGTCAGCTATAACTCTGAGAGACTAAAGCTGATGATTTCAGATTTTATGGAGCAAGACATCAAAGGCTTAGGTACCAGAAATACCCACGACGCATTGAAAATAATCTTAGCAAAAACACCTTTGGGAAAAAACGAGATTTTCTCTTCCGTAGTAGTGAATGAAAAAACTTCTCGCTCTGGCTCAGAATCAATCAGCTTTGTTTCCTTGACACGAACTTCTTGGTCAAACCCTGACCCACTTGTTATTTTGTATTCTTTGTATAAATTTGCAGAAAACTGTGGCGATTACCACCAATTCACCTTAACACGCCTGCTCAACCATCAAATGGACAGTGACGGAATCAGTCCAACCCAGATTTTTGGCTTAGACCGTGATACGATGGAAAAACTTCTAAACGGTCTGACCATCAATTATCCAGAATTTGTCAATGCTACTTTTACTCTAGACTTAGATAATATCAATCTGCAAAGTGACAAAACCTCCGCAGATGTATTATCGCTAATTTAAGGAGGATGTACAATGCTAGACCAATACAAACATTATTTTAATATTGACCCTGAGTATTTCCCTCAGGTCAACGAAGCAATCATTAACGAGAATCCAGATATTTGGAAAAAGTATTATCCACACGAAGATTTTGTAAAGCTAATTAATAATGGTGTAAAGGTTCTGTCTCGCAAAGAAAAACTGTCTATATGGGTGGAAGGTGCCTATGGTACTGGTAAGTCC
The DNA here is from genome assembly GCA_044432725.1 of Eubacteriales bacterium. Classification (GTDB taxonomy): domain Bacteria; phylum Bacillota; class Clostridia; order Oscillospirales; family Oscillospiraceae; genus JAWXUK01. The sequence continues at coordinate 19,536 of JAWXUL010000008.1, read as the reverse complement.
CATGCTGTGCTTACGTTCAAAAAGCTCCTAGAGGCTTCAGAGAGTGAAACGAAAGAGTATTTTCAAGCTTACCCTGAACAACTCACCAATGACCTTTGCAACGAATTACAACTGCTTAAAAGCACTGGTGAGAAAATCATAACGGTTCATCGTTATGGTTCTTCCAACATTCACGGGGATAACAGCTTGATATTTGCATTACAAGAAAGCATTGTACACGCACTAAAAGAAAATGGCATTGACTACAGTGGAGGAAATGCGCTAAAAGAAGCGACCATCAACTGGCTGTCTGAAGGTTGGGCGAAAAATATGTTCAATGACTTAATCAAAGAACATTATCCCACCCTTTTTGGTGGTGACGACGGGACACAATCGTTGAAAAACTGCAAACCTATACTGGTGACGCACTGATTTCTCTGATGGATAAAATATCCAAAGTAGGTGAGGAACGTCAATTCAAGTCCCTTGCCCTTGATGTGGCTGGCTTGAAGCAATGGATCGTTGAACTTATCCACCTACATCAATTAAAGGCAATCGTATTCATTTGGGACGAATTTACCAACTATTTCGAGAACAATCTTAAATCACTGACAGGATTCCAAGAAATTGTTGAAATCAGTGCCACCGAGCCTTTTTATATGATTATCGTGACACATAAAAGCTCTGGTCTCTTCAATGACACTGATAAAGACCAAAAGCGAATCCTAGACCGATTTGTGAAGCCAACTTGTATCATTTCTCTGCCAGAGAATATGGCATTTCGCTTAATGGGTGCAGCAATGATTAAAAATAACGACCCTGAAGTGTTGAAAGACTGGCTTGATACTGCAGACGAGCTCTATGCCCGTACCACGGATTCTCGTGAATTAGTAATGAAAAAAGCTAATATTCTTGATAATGAGCTAAAAAATATTCTCCCCATCCATCCTTATGCAGCCCTTCTCCTAAAGCACATTTCCTCTGCCTTTGATTCTAATCAGCGGAGTATGTTCGATTTCATCAAAAATGACAGGGGTGATGAGATTAAAGGGTTCCAGTGGTTCATAAACAACAGAAGCCCTGCCGATGAGAATCCTTTACTCACTGTGGATATGCTCTGGGATTTCTTCTATGAAAAAGGTAAAGAGTATCTTTCCGCCGATATTCGCTCCATTCTTGACTGTTTTGCTCGTGCTACCACGAAGCAACTGAGTGGTGATGAACAGATAGTGTTGAAAACCATATTACTATTACAAGCAATTTCTCAACGAGTCGGTGACACTGTTGAGCTGTTCATTCCTGACAAAAGAAACGTGAACAATGCCTTTGAAGGCACGCATTTAGAAAACAATGCAGCTTTCAGGCTTGCCGAAAAGCTTTGCCGAGATGAAATTCTTTACAAAAAGCCTCTTGGTAACAATAAATTTCAATTTTCTGCGCTAGTAAATGCTGGGGATATGTCTGCTATTGAAAAACACAAGGGAGAAGCACTCAAAAAGAGTACCTCGGCATTGGTGGGCGAGGGTTCTGTTATGGATGCTGTCACCTTGACTGGTGCTCTAAAGCTTCGCTATGTCATTCGATTTGCTTCGGTTACCGATTTCAAAGCAGTTGTCAACAAGCTCCGCAATGAAGCCCCCAACAATACTGGAAAAATTGTCGCTGTCGTAACTGTGGCAAAAGATGACAGCGAAAATGTAGCGATGACCAAACTGATTGATGAAGCCATGGCTGACAGCAGTTATGAAATCATTTTTATCGACGCTTCTTCTACCACCTTGGGTATTGATGCACTTAACCTGTATGCTGAAGCCTACGCAAATGCCTGCTGTCAACGTGGGAAAGATAATGCACTGTCAGAACAATATACGAAAAATTCCTTAGAAATTCTTACAAAATGGAAAGAAGCTATCACCAAAGGGAATTTCATAATTTCTCACGAGCAGGACGGTAAAACAATCAAAGATAGAGTTGTAACCGTGGAAAATTTATGGGAAAAATTGACCAATATCAATAAACAACGTTATCCATTCAGTTTAGAAACTGGAAGTACTGTGATTGAGCTTATGTGGGCTTCCACTTTATTGAAAGCTGGTGTTGAGTGTGGGGCAAAACAAGAGTTAAAGTCGTCTTACAAGTCCTCTAACCCTAAGACAAAGCTGGAAGAATATATCGGAAATGAAGCATGGTTACAAGAAGAATCAGCCAAACCTTATTGGGAAGCCAACAGCTCTTTGCTGATTTCAAAAATCAAGCTTGTTATCAAAAAAATCATCGATAATACCTTTGAATCAGAAGGGCGTGTTGCAATTTCTCAAATTTACAATCAATTGAAAGAAGCTCCGTTCGGATTTTTACCCTGTAACCTAACGACTTTCGTTATGGGCTTTGCACTCAAAGAGTATGTTGACGGACCGTATAGTTGGAGTGATGGGCTCACAACAGAAACCCTTACCATCACCAAGTTAAAAGAGATTGTAGAGGAAGTAATCTCATTACAAATCACACCAAATCCCAGATATCGAGAAAAATATATTGTAATGGTTTCAGAAAATGAAAAATCATTTAATGACGCTGCGGTAGAAATATTTCAAGTTCCTGCTGAGCAATGTACAAGTGTTGAACAAACAAGGGTTAGAATCAGAAATGTGATGAAAACCTTCCCTTTCCCCATTTGGTGTTTTAAATATGCCTTAGATAAGGAAACATTAAAGTCTGATGTGGTTTTGGTTGAAAATACCATTCAATTATTCAGCGGTGTTGCCAACAGTGGAAACTTAACAACAGGTCAATCAGACAATGACATAGCCATGTCTATTGGAAGAATCTGCTTGGATAACCCTGATATTATTTTGGATTTGCAAACTGTTTTAACTGGCGAAAAATGTTTAGAAGGCATGGAGACCTATCTAAATCAATTCGAAGACGGTGCTCTGCCAAAGCTCGCAAAGGAAATAGGAGATAACAACCGTTATATAAATGTCTTAAAATCGAAATTTGAAGAAGACGCAGCCAAGTGGGTTTGGAATCAGGTAACTGGAGAGCAGAAGATTCGAGAGGTCATACTTGAATATCGAATTATCCTTGAAGGTAGCGGATTTTTGTCTAAAACAGTTGCTTTTTCCGATACAATAAAGGAGTGGTGCGATAAATGTCGGTATATCCGCATTTCTTATTTTCTCCTAAAAACAGCGGAAGGCGAACTAAAAGATATCGAGCCTTTTCTGGGTTCCTTGCACAAATTAAAGAAAACTGCTCAACTAGCAGAGGCGGATAAGCAAGGATTTTACGACCAACTGGTATCAGGTAAAGAGACACTAAGCAATTTTTACCATAACCAAGTTGAAGTGTTTAAGACGCTCTGTAACTATTATTTGGAACAATCTGACTTTACGGACGAAGAAATCGGTGAAATCTACAAAATGTTACCAACAGGGTGCTTTACAAAAGAAAAAGCCGATTATCTAAATGTTGTAGAGCAAAAAGTCTCAGAGTATAATGCCAGCCGTGGTAGTGCTAAATTAAAAGAGCTATGGAAAAGTAAGACGAATTCCGCTTCTCCCAGAGATTGGTCAAATATTTATAAAATGCCGATTTTAACCATGATAGAAGATAAGAGCGTTCAACAAGCGAAAAAAATCTTCGATGCGATAAATCGTCCAAAACCAGACCAAGCCATCATTAATGAAGCTATCGAGTTCTTAGAAAAAGAAAGCTTTTTTGATGACCTTGCCAGCTCAGAAGCAAGAGATTATGCCTTCAAATCTTCTGTCATTAAAGGTTATTCTACCTTACTGACAGATATAGACGAAGTAAAGGATCGTCTAAGCAGTGTTTTGACTGCAGATTCGTATGATTGGTTCGGTCTCCCAGAACTAGACAAAAAATTGAAAGAGATGGCAGAAGCAAAGTACAATCAAGGGGGTAGTGACAAAGCCTTGGAAAAGATAGACAACATGGATGAAGCAATGGTGAAACGCTATCTAAAAAACCTGATTAAAGAAAATATGAACGTAGGTATTGAAATTATTAAAGAAAACTAAGGGGGAAATTCATGAAAAAAGATGAATGTATTGAAAAAATAGAAAAATACCTCCAATCCAGTGATTTTGCGCCTCGCTTGGTCAATGTGAACGAGATAGAAACACTAAAATCCATCAGCGAATACTTTTTTGCAGAGAAGAAAAAATTTGTACCTGTAACAGCATATACAGAAAAAAATAACGAGCCACAGATAGAGTCACTACAAAATATTCTTGCAACTACTCAGGAGGATATTTTTGTAACAGGTCTGACCTCCTATTTAAAATTAACAGGGAAAGATACTCTGATTAGAGAATTAAGAAATTTTACATCTCGGAGTTATTCTGCTCACGTTGTTGTACTTTGTTACCAGTGCGAGGACTGTCTCACCTTTTCTGACAGTCGAGCTCAACGCCTTGTTTATAAGGTAGAAGGCAACGTTACACCGCTGCCTAAAATTGTCTTGGTTTCCCCTGAAATGCAATCCTTGGGCAATACTGATTTAATTGACGGAATTGCCCATTTGACAGAAAAGTTGGAACAAGAAAACCAACCTGAGTTTTATGTAAAAACCAAGAGAACCAAGAATGATTATAGAGATTCCATTTACTTTTTGGAAGAAAAAACCGAGTTTTATGAAATTTTGGTTAGCATAGACCAAACCACCAATGACTTAAATAAAAACTTAGGAACAGATGAACAATGGAGTTATGCCCTAGAAAAAGTACAAGAACACAAATCGTGGTTCGCTTGGATTAGTTCTGAATTTTCTGGAGCTACTGATTTGAGCCTGTATGCCGTTCGATGGGCAAATTACACTGACCAAGAACGTTGGCTGTATTTTATTGCACTAAAACTCTACGGTGGCGGTGCTAATTGGTGCTTACAACAAGGGATTGATTCCAGTACTGGAGTAGATACCTTCCTACGCCAGATATATCGCAGTACTCTAGACCTAGCTCCAGAATCGTCAGAATTTTGGGTTTGCTATCAAGAACGGAAAAATCTTCTTTCTTCCTTTGGCGATGCTGAAGAAGAGGTTAGTGATTTCTTACAAATCCTCAAAAGCAAAGAGGATAAATCTATCTACTACCTCACAGATAGCACTCAGTTAGAAAAAGAAGAGATACTTCGGTTGCTACAAGACACTCACGAATCCTATGGTCGTGTGGAAATTGTTGATATACTTTCCAAAATTTATCCTGATTTATTTACCTATTTGGAGCCATATCATCTTGAAAACCAAGATTTAGAGCAGTATTTCCAAGAATACAAGCACCAAAAAGTCATAAACCACATCTTTCCTGAGTTTTTGGAAAAAGTGCAGGAGTATGGAAAGTCTCGTGATTATAACCTATGGCTTCCACCCAGAGTGCAAAAGGTCGATACCTTAGCAAAAGAAGGAAGTCGCTTGTATTTTGTGGACGCAATGGGTGCCGAGTACCTAAACTTTATCATGGCTGAATGTAAAAAACTGAATTTGATGGCAAAAGCCACTCTTTGTCGCTGCGAACTCCCCTCCATTACGTCGATGAACAAGGAGTTTTTGGATGGATTTACGGATATTGCTCCCAAAGTAAGCAGTCTTGACGAAATAAAGCACCATCCCATCGAAAGCCTGAACTATCACAATACTAAACTGCCAGTACATCTGCTAAAAGAACTAGAAATCATACGAGATGTTCTCACTGATATTCGGAACAAATTGGCAAAGGGAACTGCAGATCGTGCCTGTATTATTTCTGACCACGGTGCCAGTCGTTTGGCTGTTATCCACGAACAAGAGAATCAATGGGAAATGGCATCGAAAGGGGTTCACTCTGGCAGATGTTGTCCTGTGAGCGAGGTAGACATTCAATCAGAGTATGCGACGGAATCCAATGATTTCTGGTCATTGGCGAACTACGACCGATTCAAAGGTGGTCGAAAAGCTAGTGTGGAAGTCCACGGAGGCGCCACTCTAGAAGAGGTCGTCGTCCCCATTATCGAATTTTCCTACATCACAGGAGATATTGAAGTTTTAATTCAATCCGAGCTCCCCATTGAAGTCAGTTTCCGTAAAAAGGCTGAAATACTCCTGTTCTCAAAGACTGCTTTGAACGAGCTGACTGTTTGCGTCAATGGTAAAGGAATCCAGAACCAATACTACAAAGCCACTCCACGAGAAAATAACGTACATCATATTTATATGCCAGAAGTGAAGCAAGCTGGTGAATATTCTATGTCTGTTTATTCAAACAACAACCTTATTTCTGAATTGAGCTTCTCTGTGAAAAAAGAGAGCGCAATGCAACGAGACATCCTGTAAGGAGGAACACATGACCGAAAAATTAAGAGATTGCTTCGACGAGATGGTTGTCTTCAAAAACCTAAAGAAAAACAACTTCTTTTCCTCTCTAAGCCTCCCTTCTTTTCTAAGAGATTGGCTCTTAAAGAAGTTTGAGGATGAAAACGGTGATTTTGACGTTGATGAGATTTCAGATTTTATTCAAACCTATTTTCCAAAGAAAGAGGAATGGATCAGTATCAAGAATCGTATCATGTTCGAGAATGAACGTGTCAAAGTCCTAACGAAAATCACCGTTGACATCGAAGTGACTACCCAAGAAATCTTCTTCGAACTCCCTGATTTTGCTTTGACAAGGAAGGAAACCTTGATTGAGCCTACTGTTTGGGACGAGTGTAAGGGAGAACTGACCAACGGCAAAGAAACATGGGGAGTGATAGAACTGGGCTATCGACCACCTGATGAGCAATCAAAACAAAAAGGGAAGATAAAACTGGTTAGTTTTACAGATTTTTGCCCTTATTCTGTAGATTTGGACTACTATAAAGATGTCCGCAGTGAATTTTCAACGAAAGAGTGGATTGACGTTCTCCTTGGTGCTATTGATTACAATGCAGAAGGCTACGAAAAAGACCTTCACAAGATGACGCTTCTATCAAGGCTTCTACCATTCGTCGAGAAAAGACTAAATGTAATCGAATTAGCCCCAAAAGGAACAGGTAAATCCTACTTGTTTGGTCATGTCAGCCGATATGGTGTGTTGACGGACGGGGGCAAAATAACAAGGGCAAAAATGTTTTATGATGCAGCAAGGAAAACCCCAGGATTTCTTATGGGAAATGACTTTGTAGCCATTGATGAAGTGAAACTTGTACAGTTCGGAGATGTCAACGAAATGCGCTCCATCATGCAAGGCTATATGGAGTACGGCACATTTAATTTCAGTGGTTATCAGGGAAAAGCAGATGCAGGAATTGTATTTTTAGGGAATATTGCAGAAGATAATATGGACGAGTACTCAAATATGTTCAGCGAATTACCCACATTGTTTCAAGAAAGTGCATTACTAGACCGTATTCACGGGTTCATCAAAGGTTGGGATGTGCCTCGGATGAATGATGACCTTAAAATATGTGGTTGGGCGCTAAATTCAGAGTATTTTAGCTCTATTTTGCATTTGCTTCGAGAAGATGTCAGCTATCGCAATGTGGTAGACAGTTTAATTATAGTTCCTGAAAAGGCAGACACAAGAGATACCGAAGCGGTGAAGCGCATTACAACCGCCTATCTCAAGTTACTCTTCCCCAATGTAAGGAAGCCTGAAGATATTTCAACCAGAGATTTTCAGCTCTATTGTCTTCGTCCTGCAACAAAAATGCGTGAAACAATAAAAATACAACTAGGAATTTTGGATAAGGAGTTCAAAGGAAAAGATGTCCCCTCTTTTTCCGTTCGTGTAACAAATGAAGAAAACTGATTGCGTAGCCTGTGGTACCCCTAATTTGAACAAAAATACCATAGGGCTCAACAAAAAACTACTTGGCGTGGACATCCAAAATTTCTACTGTATTGATTGTGTTGCGGTTTATTTGGACGTAACTGTGGATGAACTTATGGATAAAATAGAAGAATACAAAGAAGCAGGCTGTAAATTGTTTAAGTAACGTGCCTACAGATTATTTCTAAGGAGAATATTTCGTATGACACCATCAAAATCAACCTCCGTCAACAGCAAGGCAGAAGAACTCTTCGTTGAACTATTCTGCGAAACTTTCGGTCCTGAAAAGGCGAATTTGCTTTATATTCAACACCCTTTCGTAGATATTTACGGAGGGCATCGCTACATCGACTTCGCCTTGGAAAACCACGAGATGAAAATTGCCATAGAGATTGACGGAGAAACCTACCACAATCCTAAGAAAATTTCCGATACAAGTATTATGACGATTTATTGAAACAAAACAGTCTTGTTTTTGATAATTGGTACGTCTACCGTTGGGCATACAATCAGCTTCTAAAACAGCCAGAAAAGGTAAACTATGAGTTGACCACATTCTTGGGCGAATCTCCTTTTTTGAAAGAACTGGCTCAATATCTCCCCAACCAACAAGGTAAAACCTTTGAACTGCGAGATTATAGCGATAAAATCACTGTATTTCCATTTGCACAGATTAAAATCTGTGCATGAACGCTTGCGTTCATTAAATATCCTACGGATATTTCAAAATGTCATATTCACGAAAAGCCATTGAAAATCTGGCTAAAATGCGTGAAGATGGCGAAACTATCGCCCTACTCTACCATGCCACTGGTATCGGTAAGACGGTCACAGCCACCACCGATGCCAAAGCCGTGGGAGGGAACACCCTTTTCCTCGTTAACACCTTGAAACTGGCAGACCAAGCCTACAAAACCTTTGAAGAGTTATGGTCAGAAGCCACTTTGGGATATTTCACTGGGCAGAAAAAGGAAACAGACAAGCAAATCCTCTTTGCAACGGTGCAAACTATGTGTAAGCACCTCACCGATTTCACCCCTGAACACTTCGCCTACATCGTAGTGGACGAGTGCCATCACGCAGCTTCTAAAACGTATCAGCAGATTTTTTCCTACTTCAAGCCACAGTTCATTTTAGGCTTGTCGGCAACACCTGAACGCTCCGATGGGCAAGATATGTTGGAATTATTCCAAAATGTGGCACACAAAATGGACTTAAAAACGGCTGTGGAGAGAGAAATCCTTGTGCCTGTCCGTTGTATCCGTATCAAAACTGATATTGACCTGACAGAAGTGCGTATCCGTGGTGTTCGCTACAACTCTCAAGACTTGGAAAGCAAACTGTTTCTTCCAGAACGGAACAAATTACTGGTAGATACCTACTTAAACTATGTAAACGGGAAGAAAACTGTCATATTTTGTGCCAGCGTTTCCCATGCTGGGGAGATAGCCACCTTACTTCAGCAAGGTGGAGTAAAAGCTGAAGCTGTATCTGGCAAGGTTAATGTGGAAGAACGGAATAAAATCTTAGAAAACTATGAAAATGGAGATATTTCTGTCCTTTGTGCCTGTGATTTATTGAATGAGGGCTGGGATAGCCCTCGTACAGAAGTCCTGTTCATGGCTCGCCCCACCATGTCTAAGGTGATTTATATGCAACAGCTTGGACGTGGCACACGGAAGTGTGAGGGCAAAGAGGATTTACTGGTTTTTTATTTCGTAGATAAGGTCAATATGTCACAATTTGCCCTGTTCTTTGCCAAATTCTTTCTATCCGTTGGATATTGACAACTATGCTCCCATGGAATATGTCCTCGCCCCCAAAGGGAAGAAAAAATTGGATAGTGATATGCTTCGCAAGGGTGAAAAACCTATCGCTTATCTGGATATTCCTATCAATTTTGATGATTTTGAAGTGATTGACCTATTTAATTGGCAGAAAGAAGCACAAAATATGTTGTCACAACAGGATTTTACTCGCATGGTGGATGTGCAATATGAAACAATTTTAGACTATCTCCGTGATAAGAAAATTGTTCCTGATATGGCTGTGCCTATTGGTGATACTCGCGTCTTAAATTTTTTCAAGGAAGAAACCATTCATAAGTATGCAAAAGAGTTCAAATGGAAACTTATCACTGCAGAAAACATGAAAGATTTGTTCATGGAGTATATTCGTAAAATGTCTATGATGTATTCATATAAACCTGTCCTTGTACAAGCCTTTTTTGAGAATATAGATGAAGAAGGCAAGGCAAAAGTGGATGGCATCGTAGAATCTGTAATGGATTTCTACCAGTGGAGAAGAGAAAAGGGATTGATTGTAGAGAAACCCAAGAATTTTTATCTCAATCCTGACCTGACAGAGAAAGAGGTGGAAAAACACATCTTCGCCCAGCCGTTTAATCGTTTTTCTGGTATGAGATTTATGATGCGTAGCAGAGATGTTTCTTATATTGAACTGAACCAACATATCTTCAAGAAGGTGACGGATGAGGATATTGTCGAGATATTGCAAGTTTGTGAGAAGAAATTGGATGAGTATTATGGGAAGATAGGGGAAGAAACTCATTAAAGATATAATAAAAAGGACTTAATCCAAAAAATCTTGACTAAGTCCTTTTGCTAAAAGAGTGGTAAAATTACAGAACTAAGATATTGAGCCCTGAATTTCCATTATTCTATCTAGTATGCTTTTAGGAATTTGGGTTTCATCTAAAGAATGAACAATGCTATTCCGATATTTTCGCAATTCATGTACTTCGGAGCAAACCTCTTTGGAAAGTCTACCTGTTCGCCTCAAAATGTTGATAGATTGAATTATCGGCAATTTTTGATAACTTCTTTGGTGTTTTATTGAAATCTTTTCTTCTGACGCCAAGGTCATAACATTTTCTGTTGCAACAAATATTGAATCTTCAAGTAAATTATATTCCCTTAAAAATTGACTGAGTTCAACTGTTTCTGCATCATCATTCAAATTTAAGGATACTTTTGCTTCTTCTCCTAATTTTAATGTTTCTTCATCTAAAAGGTCTGGGTTCAATAAAACAATACCAAAAAATACGATTGAAATTGTAGATAAAAGAAACAGAAAAACGCTGAAGTTTATACAAAAGTTCAATGTTTTACAATTTGAATTCAGTAGCAATATACCTATAGTGCTAAAACAAACAGTCAGAATTACCAAAAAGGCAATATGAAGTAAATCAATAAAAAATTTTCTTCGTAATTCCAATGATGCTTCCCAGTAAGTTGTGCTATTGCTACCAGCTTCCTTTAACTTGTCTGCAAAAAAAATGTAGGAAGTCAGGGTTAAGGCAAAAATACCACTTGCAACCTGACCGCTCATCGAAAATAAGTAAAGTAATTGATTTTCGTTCAAGATGAACAGCTCAATTTTTAGTAAGGAAATGACACTGCTTATGACAAATGAAATCAGCATTGGATAAGTAAATTTTTTTGATAATCTAAAGCTTCTTGTTATTTTCAATTACAACACTCCATTCTAGTTATATTATATCCTTTTCTATGCTTTTTGTCAATACTAGCATGAATTTGTATTCTAAAAACGGTATTAATCAATTTATCTATAATCTTGCTTATGCTAACTTTCCGATAATTATTATTGTCTCTTATAGGAATTATTTTCTGCTCAATATCTAAACCTTTTTCAGTGGAGACTTATAGGTACTCTTCAGCACAATCCCTATTAACATAAAGATAATTATTTAGTTTCTATTTGAAAATCACCTTTATAAGCCAATCTCTATATCATTTTGCTAGTTCCACAACTTTAATAGGTATCAATGTTCTCACCACTTTCCACACTCGAATCCCTCTCCTCACACTACTCTTTGTCATTTTTTTTCAATTCCGTATCCTTATACTCGTACCATTGCTTTTCTATGCCGTGAAAATTCACACCATCCTTAAAATTTCGAAAAGCACTTCTCCCACTGATACGTCGGCATAAGTCTTCTTGTATAGTACCATCAGGAAGTTCCACCACAAAATCCCTCATTATTTCATACTCCTGAATGGGGAAGTTGGATGCGTATTGTAAAGAGAGGGGGAGCAGTATAGTTTTTAATAAATGATTATTCCACTTTTCTTTTTAGGAGAATAAATATGAAACCAAAAAATTTAATTTCATATATCAGTAGCTTAAAGGCACTTCTAAGTTTAGATAATAAAGGCAATAAGTTACCCAAAAACATAAAAAATCATGAGGTAACTACTTTAGGGAAGTTATGTGATTTGTTTTTGCTGAATGGACTGAATCGTCAAGGTTTTGAGGGATTTTACTTTAATTACTCAATAAAGAAAATATCAAAAGAATTTGATATTCTGCGTTTTAGCGATGACTTAGTAATTAACATTGAAATGAAGACGAATAGTGACAAGAATGATAAGTACGCTGACATTCTGAACCAAATGCAGAAAAATTTTTACTACTTAAAAAGTTTAGGCAAAAAAATAGAAATTTTCAGTTTTTTAGAAGACGAAGGCTTTTTTAAATATGTTTCAAATGTTGGAGAAATGGTGTCAGTAACTGTAGTGAAATTTGCGTTTGTTTACTAAGTCAAGAGTTAAATCAAAATTTAAACCCAGATCTCCTTTTTACTCCCTCGAAATATTTAGTTTCACCCTTTAATTCTACGGAGCAATTCATAAAAAACGAATATTTTCTTACCGACAGGCAAGTTGAAATAAAAAATGAGATTATTGTTAAAAGCAAAGAAAAAAAGCTTACTTGTTACAGTATTCAAGCAAATGCTGGGACAGGGAAAACTTTGTTGCTATATGATGTCACAAAAGAGTTGATGGAACAGGGGAGAAACCCCCTCATAATTCATTGTGGAAAAATAAATGATGGACAATGGTGCTTAATTAATGATTACAAATGGAATATAAAATCAATAAAAAACATACAAAATCGGTCATTTTTGGACACATTAAATATTGGTTTTATCCTCATTGATGAGGCTCAAAGAATAAAAGAATGTCAGTTAAATATTTTATTAAATTATGCCATAGATAGAGAAGTACCAATATTTTTTTCCTATGACGTTAAACAATACTTACACAAAGGCGAAGATACAAACATCAATGATTTTTTAGTTAAAAATTACAAATTAATCACTGTTTATTCTTATAAATTAACAAATAAGATTAGAACAAACGAAAAAATGGCTAAATTTATTCAAAATTTAATGAGCCTAAAAAATCTGATATGCCAGTACCTTACGATAATGTATCAGTTGAATATTTTTATAACTTTCAATTTATATGTTCATATTTGCAATATTTGAATAAAAATAACTGGACAACTATACATTTTTCCCCATCTCTATATGATTCATTTGACCCACATAGACTTTTTTTACCATATTGTAAGTTCAATGCTCATGATGTAATTGGTCAAGAATTTCAAAATGTAGCTCTAATTTTGGACGAAAAATTTTTTACGAAAATGAAAAGCTACAAGTTAATGAAACTTATTACTCAGGTATCGGAATGCTTTATCAAATTTTTACGAGAGTAATTGAAAATTTAAAAATTATCGTATATCGAAATCCAACTCTTTACGAAAAAATAAATAATATTGTCAATGGAACAGAAATTTAACCTTTACATGGCAATATTCATACCTTCTTCTTTCCAATACTGAAATTTAGATAATTCGCATCATTTTTCATAGAATTATCCTTTCGTCCAACAATTTCGTCTAAATGGTCTAAAATAAATCTTTGTGCTGCTTCATTGTACAAATTCACAGAAAAACTCTGATTTATTTCATATCGTTGTTCTACTGATATTCCAAGGGCTAATCCTGTTTTAGTGGGAGTTTGTTGATATTCTTCGCTGCTCCATTTATCGTAGGAAAGATAGCCATTTCGCTCTAACCAGATATTTACCTTAGCAGGCTCAAATTTTTTCATTTTATTGTCTGAAACAGCAACGTTAATGAAAGTACAAAGCTCTACGATTGTCACAGGGGGAGTGGTCGTTGGCACTAAACTGAGTTGGCTATCAGTTATCTTGAAGTCTTTATATCTTCTTTGCTTGTAGACCTTACCACCATTATCTATCACATCATCTAAAATCCACGACAAATACTGGAAATAAGTCGATAATTTTTCTTGCTTAATAAAATTTCCAGCTTCCAATTCTTTACGAGAAAGAGGGTCAATGCCCTTTGACAACAGGAGAGCATACTCTCGCGCTCGCTTTACATAAACAATCGGTATCAAAGTTCTCACTACCTTCCACACTCGAATCCCCTCTCCTCACACCACTCTAAGGCAATTTTCTCCAATGCCTTATCCTTATACTCGTACCATTGTTTTTCAATGCCGTGTAAATTCACACCATCCTTAAAATTCCGAAAAGCACCTCTCCCACTGATACGTCTGCTTAAATCTTCCTGTACAGTACCTTCGGTGAGTTCCTCTACAAAATCCCTCATAATTTCATACTCATGAATATCGTATTGGTTAGGAATCCTGAAAAAACGCCCAGACGTTTCTTCAATTAACTCAACGATTTCCTCACTTGCTCCACATTCGTCCATCTCGTGAATCCATTCCACCTTGTGTTCTTCGATATCATAATAAGCCGTAGCAAAATCAGAAGCCATTTCCAATGCTTCTAACATTAATTCTAATTTTATCTGCATAAAATCACCTCCACACCATTTTACTAAATGGTAACATAAAAAGAAAGATGTTCTCACCCTCCACCCAAAGGAGGGATTTTTTTGTGGTATTAAGCTGCTAGGTACAAATATTATTTGAAGTGTCGTATTCAGCAGCCACTCTTTTTCAAAAAACTATAAACTAAACCTTAATCCTCGCCACAAAATCCTCAAACTCCATCTCCTCATTTTGCATTTTTCCACGCATTTCAGTCGCCCAAGATGTCCAAGTTTCAAACTCATCTTTGCTCATTTTATTCTTCTTATATCGAGCATAATGGGTTTTATAGGCTCGATTATAGGCTTGCCAGATGGGGTCTGTTTTACATTTATCTTGAAAACTAGCACTTGCTCCCACTTCTCGACAAGATTTTGTATTATCCTGTGGAGAGGGATTGTCGCAATAACTATTATATTTACCACCTTTTATCAAAAAATATTTCCCACAATTTTTACATAATTTAGGAATGAAATTCCACTCTAAACCATTGAAAAAATCAAAATATAAAAAAGAACCAAGACTGTCAAATTGGTACACCTTGCACAGTGCTTTGCTGGTTCCACCCACCGCTTCTAAGGAAAAACTTGCCATACCTGGCAGTAGACATTCTTCTGGAGGCGCTTCAGGGCGATTATACTTTTCCTGAAATTCGATAAATTTCTGTGCCAAAACAGCAGAAGAAAGATATTTGTTTTCTGAATTTAAGCAGTCATTGACCAAATAGCTATACACATTTTTTACACGCAGAAAATCTTCTAGAAATTTAAGATATCGTCCCAGCAACTTACGGACTTCTTCATTGATTTGTTCTAGTTTCTCATACTTTTGATTTTGAATGAGAGACATTATTGGATGAAAATTTTGTATTTGTATAAAAAACTGGCCATTCTCTTGGTCGTATTCTGCTTTGCCGTAGATGTTTTGGTACATATATTGATTCTTTAAATACTCAGGGTCATTTTGAAAATCGCCATTCTCCCAAATAGGTAATTGATTCAAAATGGTAGCAAGTTTAGTGGGTAAAAACTTGTCCATGGGGGGAGTTAATTTAGCGACAGGCAATTTTTGGAATTGCTTATCTAGTTGTGAAATGAGTGTTTCTGTGGCAGTTGCTATTTTAGGGAAATCTTCTAAGTTTTCCTGTGACATTTCTTTGTGAATGATAATTTTCTTCATGCATAGTTCTAAAGTAGGCTTCATTTCTGTGACCCACGTTGCTCTGGTATTGAACAATTCTACCAATATTTGATTGGATGCATATTTTTTCTTTCCATTCAAATAGATGTCATTTTTATCGTAAAACACTTCAAACTCAAACATATTACCCTCCGTTGTCGCAATTCTAATTTTTTTATTGAAAATGGTTGATTGTTTCTTTAACTTCTAATTTCAGTATAGCACAGTATATTTTAAATAGCAAGATAATTTTCACCGTCCCATAAAATAAAAATCGAAAATAAATTAAATTTTATAATTTTCAATTATTTTTCAAAAACCTATTGACAACGTTTTTTTCCTATGATACAATGTGTTAGAGGATTGAAGTTGAAGTTAAATTAACTATTAACCTTTGTACAAGGAAATGACTTTTTTAATACAGAAGAAAAGGTGTATTTTCCCATATAGTGAAAAAATAAATTAAAAGGAGCGTGATAACATGGAAATTCACAAAATTGAGGAAAAAAGGGAAGTGGAATTTTGGCTGACTAAGGCTGAAAAAGAGGACAAGGTATAGGAGGAGGAATTAAAGTCCTGTTACAAAGCCTTGTCAGTGGAAAAATATAAGGTGTTTGTCTTGATTTCTGGTAACCAACCTTTGTATGAGAGTACTTTCCAACTTCTACAACAAAACCTTCGCCATTCACACCAAACTACCGATGTTCATATTTGAGAGGAGAACCTATGGATTTACAAAAAGTAAAGACTGCCCCTAACTCATCTATTGGCGTAGATGAAGGACAGTCCATAAAAATTAACACTAAAATTATAACAGCTCCAGAAGAAAAAAGCAAGCCCTATGTTGGGAAATTCTCAGAATTTTTTTACAATAAGGAGGAGCAATGCTTTGAAACGATGACACTCAGTCAGCTTTATGACCAAAATTTTCCATAACAGAAAGCTATCATAGATAATCTTCTTCATACTGGCACTTATCTATTGGCTGGAACCCCTAAAGTTGGCAAATCTTACTTTATGGTGCAATTATTGTACTCAGTTAGCCACGGACTTCCTTTTTTTGGGAGGTCTGTGACGAAAAATGAAGTTCTTTACTTAGCTTTAGAAGATAACTTCCCCAGACTTCAAAAAAGATTTTCTCTTCTATTTGGAGTTGAAACCACAGATAATCTACACCTTGCAGTCGCCTGTGAAACTTTGGGAAATGGTTTGGAAAAATAGTTACGTCATTTTATGAGGGAACATCCCAATACGAAGTTAATTGTCATTGATACCATGCAATTGATTCGTGAACAGATCAGTGAGGCTGCCAGTTATTCTGCGGATTATGGCTTCATACGACAGGTGAAATCCTTTGCTAACACTTTTAATTTGTGTGTGATTATTGTTCATCATACTCGTAAAATGAAATCTGATAACAGTTTTGACATGATTTCTGGTACAAACGGCATTTTTGGAGGAGCTGATGGAGCTTTTATCCTGCAACAAAACCCAAAAAATGATGAGAAAGCATTCTTAGAAGTGAAGGGAAGAGATATTCCAACTCAAAATTTTGATTTGTTTCGAAGTAAAATAAGTTGTGGCTGGGAATTAGTGACTGACCATTCCAGCCCGTTGCCGTGTCAAATACAACCAATTATTGACAAAGTAAGTCAATTTATCGGTCCTCATCAACCTGAATGGATTGGACAGCATCAGAATTGAAAAATATACTTTTTTTAGAGGAAAAGCCAAATGTAATCACAAGATGGCTTAATGTAGGTACCACGACTTTAATGAAAGAATTTCATATCAATTGCTCTCGTATTGAAAAGCACGGTAGAAAAGAAATATGCCTTGTCTACTTACCACCTCAAACAGAGGAAATTCAGTGCCAGGAAAATACGCTGCCACCCATGGAGATGTACACAGATTCACAGGGAAATTATGATGAAATAATGCCAGATTACTTAGAATACAGGATTAACCCACTCGAACAAAGATATGATTATGAAGGATTCCCAGTTAGTTTCCAGAAAGAAGAGAGATTTGACCAGAATGGAAGTTTAGATTCTTACAGGCCACCACCCTTTTAATGATTTTGTCTGGGGTATGCTAGAAATATAGAATATCGAAACGCAAAAATAGAATAGCTTCAAAAAGTGTAGTATTTCACTAAAAACAATCAAACTGAAAAGAAAATAAATTGTTTTAGTGAAAATATTTCCGTCTCGATATTTGAAAAAATATCGAGACGGGACACTAAATATCGTTACAACTTATTCTCACTTGACAGTTGGGATAAGCAGAAAAGTTGTAGAAAAAATGTTCTTCTTTTCTTAAAATACTTTTAGTTCAGAAAGAAGTTCTCGGCATTTTCTGTTATGTTTCGATATTTATTATAAAATCGAAATGAACATTTCCTTTGAAATTTATTTTGATTTTGTATTTATAAGAGAATTCTGCAATTAATTTACTCTCTTAAATCCATACGTCTCGAAGTTTCGATAAGACCCGTCACAGCGACTCTAATATCAGAAGAGAGGTCTCGATATTTTCTTTTCTGTCTCGATATTTTTTAGAATATCGAGACAAACATTTCTTACAGAATTCAGATTGATTTAGTTTGATTTCGAAGAATTTTGTGATTTATTTGCTCCATTTTAGACATGCGTCTCGATGTTTCGATAAGACTCGTCACAGCGACTCTTAACTAGGAAAGGAGGTCTCGGTATTTTCTAGTCTGTCTCGATATTTTTTAGAATATCGAGACGAACATTTCTTTGAGAATTGACATTGATTTAGTTTATTTTAGGATGAATTTGCAATATATTTACTCTATTTAAGATATGCGTCTCGATATTTCGATAAAACCAGTCACAGCACAATTTGATTTAGCGTATAGAAAGGAAAAAAATTATGTCAAACCAATTTTTAGGAAAATTCGGCAGTGTCCGCTATTCATTTTTAGAAAATGAAAAACCAGAATACTTTGCCAAACTGCAAGCTGAAGGGACTTTAATTGCACATTGTAAAGAATGCAACGAGAGGGCACATGACCTTTCTTTTGATATTCAAGAGGAGTACTTAAAGAAGAATCCACCTCCTGACAGCCCTTTTATGGAGCGAGTACAGGCATTTTATGGAGCACAAGCCATAGGTGATGAAATTGCCATGAGCCAGATTATTTTAGAAGAATAAGGAGGTACACCTATTATTTCAATTTTCACAAAAGCCAAAGAGCAAGAAAACCTAGCACTTAGAAAAGAACTAGAAAAAGTTGAAATTGAGAATGTCAGGCTTGGTGTTCAAAATAAATCCCTATCACAAGAACAGGAGGAAAATGTTCAAAAACTAGCAAATCAAAAAGAAGAAATACAACGTCTATCTGCTGAGAGGGAAGAACGTAATTCTAAACTTTTATCCCTAGAATTAGAACACCACCATCTTCAGATAGAACACCAAAAGTTACTTGAAAAGTTACAATCTACTCCTCCCAAAAAGCACAATGAAAGAGGAGCAGGAAGGAAGCAATCTATCTCAACGTTCCATATCCGTCATGTCATGTATCAGCTGAATAAAGGTAAATCAGCTCGAGAGATTTCAGAAAATTTAATCCCCCAAACAGATTCGAGCTGAGGGTGGAGAAGGTTCGTTATGTCATCAAACGATACTTAGAGCAAAAAGAGGACGGTCAATGGGGATTGCTGAAATCAGAAAAAAATGATTGTTCCATCTCCCCTACTATAAAATGAGCACATCACTTTTACAGTGAAAAAGAAAAGAAATTAATTGATTACACATCATTTTCACAGTTATTTAGGGGAAGTACGTGGCAAGCATCCTTTTTGTATTACATTCTTCGAATGTATCAAAAAGTTCCTACTGCCGTAG
>JAWXUL010000007.1:0-130941 GCA_044432725.1 Eubacteriales bacterium | reverse complement strand
TGTTCTTCTTCTTCATGGTCATGATCGTGTTCTTCTTCTTCATGGTCATGATCGTGTTCTTCTTCTTCATGATCGTGATCGTGCTCTTCTTCCACATCATCATAATGGAAGTGAGGGGCATCCACACCATGACTTCCAATGGATTCCAGTAAATTGATTGTTTTTACAGAAGAATCTTGTACTTGATCCAAGACATCATCCACCCAAAGACTGACAGACTCGCCACCATTATGAAGGAACAAGTCAGCTTCTCCAATCAAAATAACATCGTCAAAGTCAAAGTTAAAGCTGTGCAAATCCACACCATTATCAATGAGCAAAGTCAAATTGTAGGAATCAATCTGATCTCCTAAGATTTCACGTACCCAGTCATATTCTGGAAAAGTAGTGGTGACAATGGATAGTTTCTCTGCACTTCCACTGGGAGAAGCTTCACCACTTCCACCGCTGCTACTTGTTTCTTGAGGGCTAGTTGTTTCTGTGCTAGAACAGCTAGCCAGCAAGCTGAGGCCCATTGCGAAGGCTAGGGTTTGTCTTTTCAATCGATTGTTTTGTTTCATGTTTGTTTCCTTTCATTTCCTACTGTGCCACTCTGCTTCTACGATTAGTTATTGCTAACGCAGAGTTGCAAAATAAAATTTGATTTTGCTATTTCTGACAATCACGGCAAGTTCCGTAAAGAACGGTATTGGGTAAATCCAGAGAAAAGCTAAAATCTTGACTGATTTGCTCTTGAAGTTTTACAGAATCTTCTGGAGAGATATGGACAATTTCTTTGCATACACGGCAAGAAAGGTGCAAGCTTTCTTGACATTCTTTTACACCCACAAAACGGAAATAAAACTCACGGCTACCCTCTTTGTGACATTGGACAACCAACTGTTCCTTTTCCATATCTGCTAAATTCCGATAAATTGCAGAGAGGCTCAACTTGGAATCAAGTAAATCTTGCGCAACTTTCTTTGCAGATAATTCTTTGTCTACATGGTGAGACAGGTATTCTTGCAGAATGATTCTTTGCTTTGTGACATACTTTGCCATAGTCTTTTCCCCCTTCCAATTTGCGACCCATTCTCGAGCAATATGCGACTGATTCGCTTTTTTTAGTTTATCACTTTCCTATGTAAAAGTCAAGGAAAACTTTTAGTCACAATTCCCCAAAATAGATAAATATTTTTAATAGCTTCACCATTAAAATAAACAGAGAACTCCCAGAAACGGAGTCCTCTGTTTTAAATCAGATTATTGATTGCCTCTCATACCAGACATACCAGATTGCTCTGGTTGAATGGTTTTGAACTGCTGAATGGTCTCTTGCATCACAGAAGCTTGGCTGGACAACTCTTCTGAAGTGGCAGCAGACTCTTCGCTGATTGCTGAATTTTCTTGCATGACTGCTGTAATCCCTGTGACATCGTTGTGAATCATTTGGATTGCTGTTGCTTGCTCTTCACAAGCATTGGTGATATCTTGAAGGGAGCCCATAAAGTCACTTAAATTTTCCATCACACCACGCAAACCTTGGGCTGTGCCATCTACGATAGCGCCACCATTCTTCACAGCAATCACAGTGCCTTCGATAAGATTTGTTGTCTCTTTCACGGCATCACTGGTACGGGTGGCAAGGCTTCTCACCTCGTCTGCCACCACAGCAAAGCCTTTCCCTGCAGAACCGGCACGGGCGGCTTCTACTGCTGCATTCAATGCCAAAATATTGGTTTGGAATGCGACATCTTCAATGGTTTTGATGATTTTTTGAATACCTTCGTTACTACGAGCGATTTCTTCCATGGAGCGAACCATTTCCTCCATTTGCTCGTTACCCACTTTCAAACCTTCAGACATTTCTTGAGAAGCAGTATTGACCAAATGAACTGTTTCCAGATTTGTCGTCACTTTTTCCGTGATATCTGTAATGTGAGAAGTAAGTTCTTGGACGCTTTCTGATTGTTTGGCAGAACCTTCTGCCAATGTTTGGGCACCTGTTGCCACATAATCAGAACCAATGCTTACTTGGTCCACTGTTGCTTTAATGCCATCCATCGCACCAGAAATCAAAACAGTAAAATCTTCAATGGCGTGTTGAATATGGGCGAAATCTCCTAAAAATTCCATGTCACTACGGACAGTGAAGTTCCCTCTGCCACATTCTTGCAGCATACGTTGCAATTCATCAATGTATTGGGCGAGATTGTGTTGGGTACTACGGAAGTAATCGGCAAGATTACCGATTTCATTGTCGGAGGTATAGTCAAATTCAAAATGGAATTGTCCTTCAGCAAGTTTCTCCATAGCCTTTTTGATATCTTCCAAAGGTTTTAAGTTTGTTTTCACAGTGAAAACCACGATCAAAAAGGTAATCACAGCAGAAACAACCAACATCCCCAGTAATGTACGTAAAATCAAGTTGGATTCTGTTTCATATTCACGGCTGTTCAGACTTGTGATAATCGTCCAACCGAAATCCCCAATAGCCCCCACTTCCCCTTTACGAGCAGCCCCATCTATCGTGAAATTGATGGCTGTATTCGTTGGGGTTTGTAGCTCACGGGTCAGTTCCTCCCCTGCAATGCTTAAAGCAGAAATATTTTTACCCACATTGCTTGGCACTTCGTGCCCCATAATCAAACCATTGGTATCAACAATCATACTGGTTCCAGATTCTCCAAAATGACTGCTCAACACCAGATCACTGACAAAATCAATGGATAAATCAACCACAACAGCACCCACAGCCGTACCACTGGCATTCAAAACAGGTGACACTGCACTGACCACCAAACTACCTGTTGCCACATCGATATAAGGTTCTGTGACAATACTTTGTCTGGTTGAAATCACAGAGTAATAGCTACGACTTTTAAAAGAGAAGGAAGAATCCGACACACTACCATCATGGAGAAGATAGCCATCATGCTCTAAATCCATAATCGCCACATTTAAAACATTTGCAAACTTTTGGGTGACTGCATACATATTTAAAATCACAGTGTCTGAATTTGAATCTCGGTTCAAAGGAGTATTTCCAGTATTGTCCTGAAGCAGTGTCACAATACTACTGTCAATGGCAAGCATTTCTGCAATGGACTTATATTCGTGCATGGTTGCAACAATATTATTGGAAATATTATCTACAATTTCAGCAAGATATTTTTCTTCTTTGGATAACACAGCTTCTTTCGCTGTATCCCCCACTATGTACAAAAGAAGAAAGTTAATCAATAAAGTGGCGATACCTAATCGAATGATGATGGTCTTTGAGATAGAGCCTTTTGGGCTTGTATTTGTCATTTTCACTGTTGTTACCTCGCATTTTTGGATTTTGCTGTGTGTTGTATTGGACAAGTAAAATTTCTTTTAAAAATCTCCAATTAAAACTATACCATATAAATTCGCTTTTGTCTATATTTTTTTCAAAAAAAACACAGATTTACATTTTTTCTTGCTTTTCCACTTTTTTTGTGTTATAATCTCTTAAAGAAAAATAATACCTCGTCACTCTTTTTTCTGAATTTCGAGGAAATTTTTCTTTTAAAAATGAGCATATTCACTGTTATCCTTGTATCTTTGGTGAAGCAACGATAGTTTTAGCCAAAGAGAGCCATTTTTTGATTTTACAGGATAAGCATGAAAGGAGCAAACACAATGGAACGATTAGAACAAGACATCAGCTATTTAGTAGGACGCTACCTAGGGGTCGCCAGAAAAATTGAATTAGAACTCGACCGTCTGGCAAGAAAAGAAAGCCCTAGTTTAGTGGAAGAGCAGTTCGAGCATTTTGTAGATGAACCCGCAAAATATATGGCAATTTGCCAAGAACAAGTGGTAAGATCTTTGCTTTTGCTGAAATCTTTGGGAAGACCCGAACTGGTAGAAGATATGGGGCAGATTTTTCGCTTAATTAACATAAATTCTTTGGAACACATAACATTACGAGCCGACACTTTAATCCATGGTTTTCACAAACAACTTGCAAGTTATGACCAGAAATAAAGAGAGAGCCTTTTCGTTGTTCCCTTTTTCAGCTTGAGGTAAATTAAAAATCCACACAAAAGGATCATGCCTTTTGGGTGGATTTTTATTTTTAAAAGTTGTTCCCTAAGGTTGTCCGTGTAAAAAACGTTCTAAACGGTCTACGCCTTCTCTGATGTGGATTTCTGAGGCTGCATAGGACCAGCGAACATAGTTTGGCGCACCAAAACAAGTCCCTGGCACCACAGCCACTTTCCCAAACTTCAGGAATAAATCACAAAACTCTTCACTGGTGTTGATTTTTTTTCCATACAGAGTTTTTCCGAAAATTTCTGAGATATTCATCATCACATAAAAAGCACCTTCTGGCTTGATACAATGAACGCCATCAATCTTGTTGATTCCATCCACCATAATGTTACGACGGCGGAGAAAGGCTTGACGCATCCCCTCCACAGAATCAACCTCTTCGGTCAAAGCATAGGCTGCTGCTTTTTGAGAAATGCTACAGGGCGAGCCAGTGGAATGGCTGAGGAAATTGGAAATCACCGAGGAGAGCTTGCCCACTGTGGCGATATAGCCAATCCGCCACCCTGTCATGGCATAAGATTTGGAAACCCCGTTGATGAGTAGGGTATATTCTTTGATTTCCTCTCCCAAGGAAGCAATGCTAGAGAACTTTCCTTCATAAACCAAATCAGCATAAATCTCATCAGCGATGATAAAGACTTCATTTTTCACTAAAACATCAGCAATTTTTTTCAGCTGATGGGGATTATAAAGAGTCCCTGTGGGATTACAAGGGTTATTGAAAATAATTGCCTTTGTTTTTGGGGTAATCGCCTTCTCTAATTGGTCAGGGGTGATTTGGAAGTTATCCTCTTCCAAGGTTTCCAATACCACTGGCACAGCACCAATCATGCGAATCAGCTCGATATAACTCACCCAATAAGGGGCTGGGAGAAGTACCTCGTCCCCTGGTTCACAAAGGACTTGCAAAGCAGTACAAACGCAGACTTTCGCACCGTTAGAAGCTGCCACTTGATGTGGTTCATAACTCACACCATAGTCAATTTGAAGACGTTTGCAGATGGCTTCTCGCAATTCTAAGGTGCCTGTGGCAGGGGTATATTTGGTTTCATTGTTTGTAATCGACTTAATCCCGATCAACTTGATAGGGTCAGGAGTGGAAAAATCTGGTTCCCCTGCACCAAAGCCAATCACGTCTTGCCCCTCAGCTTTCATTTGCTTGAACATAGTATCGATTGCCATAGTGGCAGAAGGTTCTACCCCCATGGCGAATTTTGATAATGCTTTCATCTCTTATTACCTCCTTCAGATGATTTGATCACTTTTTCAGAGATTCCCTATTGATACTCATATTCAAAGAATATAAGTATTATGTAACCCCCACAGGGGGAATTTTCAGGAAACCGATTCAAAACGCAGAAACAGAACCAAAGTGAGCCCTTTCCCTTCATGATTCCACACAAAGGACAGACCCTTTGGGCTTTCAAATTCAAGGTGAATCCTTCAAGAATCCACCTTGAATTTCAGCAAAGAAATCTCTCTTTCTATTCCAATATTTTCAATGAGAGGTTCCTTTTATTTTTTGTTTTTGATATATTCGTCAATGGAAGCTGCAGAAGTTTTACCAGCACCCATTGCCAGAATCACAGTGGCAGCACCAATGGCTGCGTCGCCCCCAGCAAAGACACCTGCTGCTGTGGTGGTACCATCTTCTTGGGTGTCCACACAGCCCCATTTATTTCTTTCCAGTCCAGGGGTTCCTTCGTAGCTCATTGGGTTTGCAGAAGTACCAATGGACATAATGACAGCGTCCATTTCCATGGCAAACTCGCTGCCCTCTTTCACCACAGGGCGACGGCGACCAGAAGCATCAGGCTCACCCAACTCCATCTTCACGCAGTTGATGGCTGTGACACGGTTTTTGTCGTCCCCTTCAATAGAAGTAGGTGCTGTGAGCAAATCAAAGATGATGCCCTCTTCTTTGGCATGGTGGATTTCTTCCAAACGAGCTGGAAGTTCTTCTTCACCACGGCGATAGATGATGTGAACCTCTGCACCCAAACGACGGGCACAACGAGCCGCATCCATTGCCACGTTACCACCACCCACAACTGCCACTTTTTTGCTTTGTAGCACAGGAGTGGAAGAATCAGGGAGATAACCCTTCATCAAGTTGATACGGGTGAGATATTCGTTTGCAGAATAAACCCCAACAAGACCTTCTCCAGGGATTTTCATGAACATAGGAAGTCCAGCACCAGAAGCGATGAACACAGCTTCATAATTCATGGCAAAGAGATCAGTAATGGTCAAAACCTTACCAATGACCATGTTCATTTCGAATTTAACGCCCATTTTCTCTAAGGATTCCACTTCTTTTTTCACGATGTCCTTAGGAAGACGGAATTCAGGAATCCCATAGCTTAGCACCCCACCAGCTACGTGGAAGGCTTCGAACACTGTGACTTCATAACCCATACGTGCCAGTTCACCAGCACAGGTTAAGCCCGCAGGGCCAGAACCGATAATTCCCACTTTATGACCGTTAGAAGGGGCAGTTTCTACGTTAGAAATGCCGTTTTCTCTTGCCCAGTCAGCCACAAAACGCTCCACACGACCAATCCCCACGGCTTCGTGCTTGATGCCACGGACGCATCGACCTTCGCATTGGGTTTCTTGTGGGCAGACACGACCAGAAATCGCAGGCAATGTGTTGGCATCACTTAGGATTTTATAAGCGCCTTCCATGTCACCATCTTTCACTTTCCCCAAAAATTGAGGAATGGGAATAGACACAGGACAGCCTTCCATACAAACAGGCTTTTTACATTGCAAACAACGGTCAGATTCAGACACAGCTTGTTCCATGGTATAGCCTTCTGCGACTTCAAGGAAATTTTGGCTTCTTGCCAGTGCATCTTGCTCAGGCATTTTATTTTTTTCAGCTTGCATATTTGGCATGATTATTTCCCTCCCATTCTACAAATGTGTTCTTCTTTATGCTTGCCTTCGATTTCACCATAAGTAGAGTTACGAGCAATCACTTCGTCGAAATCCACTTTATGACCATCAAAGTCAGGGCCGTCCACACAAGCGAATTTCACTTCGCCACCCACGGTGACACGGCAACAACCACACATACCAGTTCCGTCAATCATGATAGGGTTCATGCTGACCATGGTAGGGATTTCATACTTCTCAGTTAATTTACAGGCGAATTTCATCATCATGAGAGGACCAATGGCAATCACTTCGTCATATTTCACACCAGATTGAATCAGTTCTTCTAGTTTATTGGTGACAAAGCCTTCGAATCCATAAGAACCATCGTCTGTGCAGATATGAAGAGTGGTAGCAGCGTCTTTCATCTCTTCTTCTAAAATCACAATGTCTTTATTACGGAAACCACCGATTAAGTCCACGTTACAGCCAGCATCTTTCAATGCTTTTGCTGTAGGCAACGCAATAGCACAGCCCAGACCACCACCTAGAACAGCGACACGAGAAAAGCCGTCCACATGGCTTGGAATGCCCAAAGGCCCTGCGAAATCAGCCAGACAGTCCCCTTCATTCAAACAATCTAGTTTCATGGTACTGGCACCAATTTTTTGGTACACCACAGTGACCCAACCTTCTTTGGGGTCAGCACTACAAATTGTTAAGGGTACTCGCTCTCCTTGATCGTCCACACGTAGGATAATGAACTGCCCCGCTTTCGCTTTTGCCGCAATCATAGGGGCATGGACGAAGATTTGACCAATCTCGGGGGTCAAGGTTTTCTTTTTTACGATTTGGTATTGTCCACTCACAAAAATTACCTCTTTCCACTTTTTTCTACCCACTCTATTTGTCAAACATCAAGTAAAGCCACATCTGTTTTTCAAGGACACTTTTCCTTGATTCAAGGAAGAAAGATCCTTCGTGAAAAGAGACGGATTATTTTTGACAGTTTCCAGATAAATGGGTATTTTTATTCTTTTGACCTTGCTTGCCTTTTATGTTATTTTTGTCAGGCTCACAGTTGTCCTTTTCTATTTTGCCATATTTAACGAAAAAATTCAAGTCTTTTTTCGTGAAAAGTAGAAAGAATTTTTTTGCTTGTTATTTTTGTCACAAACTTTCTTCTTTTTAAGGTTTTTTTAGTAGAAATTACAAATAGAACTTACAAAGAAAACAACCCTCCACTGAAAAAAGTGGAGGGCTGTGATGCTCGTTGAAATGGATTTATTTGCATTTCTTCGAGGTAAGAAGATGGTTATCTGCTTCTCGATAGATTTTTCCTGAAATTTGAAAGGTTCCCAACATATCGTGCATAATACTTGCCTGACCAGAGAGTTGCTCGCTGGCTGAGGCACTTTCCTCGCTGGTGGTGGAGTTATTGGAAATGACGTTGGATATTTCAGAAACACTTTGACAAATATCCTCAATACTGTCAGATTGGTGTTTGGAAGAATCTGCAATATGATGAACCACGTCCAAAATCTTTTCAGAGCTATCTTTCACATCAGCAAAGGCTGCATTGGTGCTTTTTGCCAAGGTTGCACCACGGTGAATGGCTTCTAAAGAGCCACCAATCAGTTTTCCTGTATCTCGAGCTGCATCTGCAGATTTTTGTGCGAGAGTTCGCACCTCGTCTGCCACCACAGCAAAGCTTTTCCCTGAATGTCCTGCCCGTGCTGCCTCTATGGCTGCGTTCAGCGCAAGGATATTAGTTTGGAAAGCAATGTCGTCAATGGTTTTAATGATTTGTTCGATGTCAGAAGAGGAGCGCTCGATTTGGGTGATTGCCTCCATCAGCTCGCTCATCTCTTTGAAACTGATTTCCAGCACTTCAGAGGTGTGGGCACCTAATTGGTTTGCTTCTTCGGCTGACTGGGCTGTGTCTGCTACCATTTTGGCAATTTCTGAAATGGTTTCAGAAAGATGATCCACAGAGCTTGCTTGTTCTGTGGCACCTTGGGCAAGGGTTTGGGCGCCTGCTGAGACGTGATTGGCGTTGGAATTTACTTCTTCAGCCGAATAAACAATTTCACGCAAAGTATCTGCCACAATGACCACTAATTCACGAAAGCCCTTTTCAATGGGGAAGAAATCCCCTGGAAAGTCACATGGTGGCAATTCTTGAAAGTTTTTATTTGACAGTTCTGTGACACCAATGTTGATGACGGTGACAATCCGAGTCAGCTCTTGGATTGACTCTTGCAAGGCAAAGCCCAACGCATAAACCTCTTCCCCACGAGACTCGCTGGTGAAATCTAATTTCAGATCTCCTTTGGCAAGCTTTTCTGCTTCTCCTCGGAACAAAATCAAAGGATCTACCACTTGATATTTGATATAGAGCAAAGTGTTCACCGTTGTGATTGCCATAATTACGACAGTGAGGCAACAACTAATCGTCACTGTGCTAATGGTTCCATCTAAATCTTCTTCCATTTTTAAAATCACTTCGTCACAGCCATTGGCTTGCTTGATGTAATTGTTTGCATTTTCGATATCTGTCAGCGCCTGCTGATAGTACATTATTTTCTTTTCATTCTCTTGTGCCACCAATTCTTTCACAGCACGAGTGTTTGTCAACGCCACAAAAATCTGTGTAATGAAAACCAAAAGACAAATAATGATCAGGACAAACCGCAAGACAATCGCAACACGCACAGACCACTTTTTGTTGCCAGAAACAGTTTTTTGTCCCACTGTTGATTTGGGTGGGTTTTGTGCATTATGTGCATTCGGAGTATTAGGGGGAGATTGATTCATAAATATCTGCCTCGTTTTCTATCAGGATTGCCTGTTACCCAATCGGTATTTTATCGGCATTTTTATTCTTAGAAACGTCTGTTTCTTAAAAAAACAGTGACTTTTAAAGAAGGATTCTTTCGCTTCTCAAAAAAACGTTAAAGTTCTTATATTATTATACCTGAAAGAAAAGAAGAAAACAAGAGTTTTTTTGAAAAATTAAGGATTTTTTAAGGAATTTGCAAAATCTCTCTCCTGTCTACAGGCTATTTTAGTGGGAAAAGAACTTAGATGTTTTAATCTCGATCGCCTTCACAGGACAAACTTCATGGCAACAGAAACAGGAAATGCAATCTTTTTTCTTGATTTTCGCCTGATTACCTTGAAAAATGATAGCGTCTTTGCTACAAATCTCTGCACATTTTTTGCATCCCACACAAAGAGAGGGCAGCACCACAGGACGAGGTGCCAAGGAAGCCTCTATCCGTTTCCCCAAGGGTCGGAAGGCTTTGGGAAGAAATTGGGAAAAGGTAGTGTCACTACTGGCACCCTTTTCATAACTTTTGGGAAGCACCCAATGAGAGATGGGGGCAAACAGCGCTGATTCTCCTTGTGCCAAAGAAGGGTCAAACTGCTCTGCACAAATGCCACGTTTTTTGGCTGCTTCTAAATAAGCAATCTTGGGAAAACCCATCATCTCAGCCAGAGCAAGATCCAGTCCTAAACTGTCACAGCTTGCCATCAGCAAGCCCAAAGAACGTGGCGTACCACTCCCTGGGCCATCTCCTTCCATGGCAAGTATCCCATCTAAGATGGAAAAACTAGGTGGAATCAGCTGAAACAGATCCACAAGCATAGCCCCAAAGTCTTCTTTTTGGGGAAATCGAGTGTGCCATTGGGATTTATCCAAACCAGGAATACAGCCAAAAAGATTTTTACAAGCAGCCGTCATGCCCATCATGGAGTGGGTTTTGCATTTGGGCAGATTGATGAAAATATCAGCTTCTAACACTGGTTCCAAAATTTTAAAGCCAGAGACTTTTTCCCCTGTGCATGGCACATCCTTCCACTGGCAATCTGTGTACAAACGAACCCCTTCTTCCAAAGCGATTTTCTCTATGCCACAGCCTTGGTACAGTCCTTTAGACTGTTTGGGATTGTACAATCCCCCAGCAGAATCCGCAATCATAATATCAGTGGCACCCCGTTTTTTGCAAGCGATGATCACCCCACGCACCACTTCAGGGTGGGTTGTGATTGCCTTTTCTGGAGAGGATTTGGACAGAAGATTTGGCTTTAACAAGATTTTCTTTCCTGTCATGTTTTCCACTTCCAGTTGGGAGAACAGTGTTTCTATTTTTTGAACCACCTCTTCTTGCTCATAACCAGAGCAAGAGGCGAAATAAACATTTTTATCCATCAGATTCTTCTCTTTCATTTTCATTTTCATTTTATTTTTTCATTGACAAAGGTTTTTTCTTACCATATAATGATGGGACATAAGAAAGAGTGACATACCAAAGAGGAACATAAGAAAGTAGGTGGTTTTATGCCACAAAACAAAATGGCAACCATGCCTGTCAACAAATTATTGATCAATGTTGCTTTGCCGATTATCATTTCCATGACCATTCAGGGTTTATACAATGTGGTAGACAGTATTTTCGTGGCAAAAATCAACGAAAATGCCCTGAATGCGATTTCCCTTGCCTTCCCTGTGCAAAACACCATGATCGCTGTAGCTGTGGGGATTTCTTTGGGGATGAATGCTGTCTTATCCAAAAGTTTGGGAGAGAGAAAGGAGAAAAAAGCCACAGATACTGCCATGAATGGGCTTTTTATTACCATGATCGCCAGTATCATCACAATGGCTTTTGGTCTTTGGGGGGTAAAGCCATTTTTCGCAGACCAGACAAACATTACAGAAATTCTGTCTTATGGAGAAGAATATCTGTTTATTTGCTGTTTTTTCAGCATTTCCCTTTATTTCACCATCACCACAGAAAGAACCTTACAAGCCACAGGTCGCACCATGTATACCATGATGTCCCAAGGCATCGGTGCTGTTGTGAACATTATTCTGGACCCCATTTTAATTTTTGGTCTGTTGGGAATGCCCAGAATGGAGGTGCAAGGTGCTGCTTATGCCACCATTATTGGACAAACAACCTCTCTTGTGCTGAATATTTATTTTAATTGGAAACACAATCCAGAGCTGAAATTTCAGTTTATAGGCTTTCGCCCACAATGGCACATCGACAAAGAAATTCTGGCAATCGCCTTGCCCTCCATGGCAATGGGGACTTCTGCTTCTGTTTTAGTATTTCAATTAAATAAAATTTTACTCGGCTTTTCAGCCACAGCAACGGCAGTCTTAGGGGTTTATTTCAAGCTGCAATCCTTTGTCTTTATGCCTGTTTATGGTTTGACCAACGGCATGATCCCCATTCTGGCTTTTAATTATGGAGCCAAAGAACCCAAACGATTTTTACAAACCTTATATCTTTCTTTGGGCTATGCCAGTGCCATTATGGTCTTGGGGACGCTGTTATTCCAATGCTTCCCAGAATGGCTCATTCGTCTGTTTATGGAAGAAGGGGCTGGGGAAGAGATGCTCCTCCTTGGTGTACCAGCTGTGAAAATTATCTCTTACTGCTTCCCTGCTTCTGGTATTTGTATTATCCTATCCTGTATGTTCCAAGCTGTGGGGAAAGGCATGACCAGTTTGCTTTGTACCGTGGCACGTCAGCTGGTGATTCATCTGCCCTGTGCCTATTTCTTCTCTCAATGCTATGGCATCAATGCTGTTTGGTACTCCTTTGTCTTGGCAGAAACCCTAGCAATGATTTTTGTCAGCATACTGGCTTTTCGCATTTATCGAAACACTGTTACATCCTAAAAGTATACTGTAAAATTAAATTTGTGTCAATATCAATTCCATTTTTTGCAAATAATATTTCATTTGCAAGGGATTGCCCAGCAGATAAGGGAAATAACAGTATTTCGTGCAATAACCCTTGCATTTCTTTGAAAGTTATATTTTAAGTAAAAAAAGATTCATTTTTCGTGAATTTTTACTTGCATATTTTTTCCTTCCAGTGTATACTATTATCTAGGTATCTGGGTAAAATCCACTCATGTTTTATGGAAGATTGTTCCAAAAAGTCGTTATTTCAAGAATGATCCAGTTAAAACATACTATTCTTGTAAAGACCTGATTTTTGGAAAATCTTTGAAAACAGATAGGATAGAGAGATGCCTTATTTTGACTTTTTAAACTTATTTTAAAAAAGTCTATATTATTTGTAATTTTTAGGAGGCAATAAAATGGAATTTAAGAGCGAATATGTGAAAAGAGTTTACGAAGCTGTAAAAGCAAGAAACGGTCACGAACCTGAATTCATGCAAGCTGTGGAAGAGGTTTTGGAGTCTTTGGAACCTGTGACAATGGCACGTCCTGAAATTGAAGCAAATGGCATTTTAGAACGAATCACCGAACCAGAAAGAATCATCTCTTTCCGTGTTTCTTGGGTAGATGACAAAGGCACTGTCCAAGTAAACCGTGGTTATCGTGTTCAATTTAACTCAGCCATCGGTCCTTATAAAGGTGGTTTGCGCCTACACCCCACAGTGACCCAATCAGTGGTGAAGTTTTTGGGCTTTGAACAAATTTTCAAAAATGCGCTGACCACACTGCCCATGGGTGGTGGGAAAGGTGGCTCTGATTTTGATCCAAAGGGAAAATCTGATGGAGAAATCATGCGTTTTTGCCAATCCTTTATGACAGAATTATCAAAACACATCGGTCAATTCACCGACGTTCCCGCTGGAGATATTGGGGTGGGCGCCAGAGAAGTTGGCTTTATGTATGGGCAATACAAACGCCTTCGCAACGAATTTGCTGGGGTTTTGACTGGAAAAGGTTTGGATTGGGGTGGCTCTTTGGCTCGTACTGAAGCCACTGGCTATGGTCTTTGTTATTACACCCAAGCCATGTTAGCCTCCAAAGGAGACAGCTTCCAAGGAAAAACAGTGACTGTCTCTGGCTCTGGTAACGTTGCCATTTATGCTTGCCAAAAAGTATATGAATTAGGTGGAACACCTGTCACTGTCTCTGATTCCACTGGTTGGATTCATGACCCAGAAGGCATTGACGTTGCTTTGCTACGAGAAATCAAAGAAGTCCAACGTGCTCGCTTGACTGAATACGCAAAGGCTCGCTCTTCTGCAAAATATACCCAAGGCACTGGAGTGTGGTCTGTGAAATGTGATGTCGCCTTGCCTTGTGCCACCCAAAACGAATTGTTGATCGAGGATGCCAAAGCACTGATTGCCAATGGCTGTATCGCCGTTGCTGAAGGGGCAAATATGCCTTGTACCCCCCAAGCCATTTCAGCCTTTTTAAATGCAAAGGTGATGGTAGGTCCTGCCAAAGCAGCCAATGCAGGTGGCGTTGCCGTGTCTGGTCTGGAGATGAGCCAAAACTCTTATCGTCTTTCTTGGACTTTCGAAGAAGTAGATGGGAAATTAAAAGACATTATGGAAACGATTTTCGCAAACTCTGCCCAAGCTGCTGCTAAATATGGCATGGAAGGAAACTTTGTGGCTGGTGCCAATATCGCCGGTTTTGAAAAAGTTTGCTCTGCCATGATTGCCCAAGGGGTTGCTTACTGATATCTCATCAAAAAAGGACTCTCTTTGTGAAGCACAAAGAGAGTCCTTTATTTTTGTCGTTAGATTCTTGTTTTTTTACAGAGTTATCTTCGATCCAACCAATTCACCACCAAAACCCCATCCACCATTTTACAATAACCATCATAGGGGAAAGGAGGCATTTCCATCACTTCTGCCTCATGAACCAGATGAAACTCTTGGGAAAAATTCACAGGATACCCCAAAATAAAGCTGAGATATGCCCATGTGATTTCATAATAATCCACGGAATAAAGGCTGTCCTTTAAGACATAACCATCTAAATCTGACAGATATTCTGGCAAATTTGACACAGGGCTTTGGGTCATCACCCCACAAAAAAGAACAGGGGTTTCTCCCACCACATAATCTGGGACATCCTCGATATCATCTAGCACTCTTGTCATGGTAGAAAGGGTATTTTGATAGGCAAGATTTTGCCGTAGATAAAGCTGATTGCAATAAATGATATTTTGCCAGAAAATCAAAAGCATGGTAACAGACAAAATATATTTTGTGATTTTTTCCTCTTCCATCAGTAGGAGAGGGAAAAAGTAAAGGAAAATAAAGGGGAGATACATCAAATCATGGCTGTAATCAATGAAAAAGCTTGCCAAATTCACCCCAAAAGGAAAAAGGAGTAAAAATAGAAGGAACAGTCCCAATCCAGTGAAAGAAATTTTCTTTTGATTACATTGATAGAAAAGAATCGCCAAACAGGACAAGAGCAAAATCAAATTGCAAATCCCCACCAAAAGAGAGGAATGGGTCACAGGAGATAAGAAAAAAGAAAAAAACTCTTGATACAACAAAGAGAGTTTGGTCAATAGCCCCTCTTCTCCGAACAAATCAAACAATTCTGATAAAGTGGGCACTCGACTGGGCATCTCTGTGGGACTGATATTCAATCCTTTTAACAAACAGAAATTCATGAGATAATAAGAAACAAGTCCAAAAAACAGCACAAAAAACCAGCGAATCCCTTTTAAGAAAACCTGTTTCGTCTCTGCTCCTTGGAAAATTTCTTGGGAGAGCAGTAATAAAAACAATGCCACAGCCACAGAAAAATAAGCCTGATACAATCCACAAACAAGTCCCAACAGCAAGGGAGCAAAAAATGGTCCATATTTATAGTTTTTGGTGAGATACACAGCCAAAACAGCCAGAAAAATAGCCAGCGCAAACATATCCATTTCATGGACATAAAACCCAAGGGTAAAGGCAAATGCCACATTTGTGCTGAGCAGTCCCACCAATAATAGGGGCTGAATCTTAGGGAAAAGCTTTCTTAAAAGCCATGCTGACAAGGCATACAAACAAATGGCGATACAGGACACAAGCCATGGCACAGCGATATTTCCTCGTATAAAATATACCAAGACTTGGGCGAAGCGACCTTTGGAGATCTTCCCCACAAAATTGTCGGAAAGATTGGAAATCATCACAAATTCCCCCAAGGAATCATGGGCAAGAAAGTGTGAGCAAAGACCATAGCCATGTGCCAATAAGAAAAAAAACAGGGTATAACCCAAAAGCTTTTGATTGTCTCGTGTCATGGGGTCCCCTTTCTGTTCCATTTGTTCTATCATCATACTGGTATCATATCATAATACCAGCTGATACGCAAGAGGTCTTGACGGCTTCTTTCATTTCTGATATACTTATTTTATAAAAAAAAGCTTACAAATCAGTGGGAAAAAGCAAAAAGAAAGAAGGCAGATTATGAATCCAGAACAGGGAAAGAAAATTTTAAAACTCTCTGAAACCAGAGTATGGCGCACCTATCAAGGGGGTGTTTGCATCGATGCCTTTCATGGCAGAACCACTGGGGAAAATGGAAATTTCCCCGAAGATTGGGTTGGGAGCTGTACCCGTGCCACCAATCCTGGACGAGAAGAAATCCCTGAAGGATTAAGCCGAGTGGAAAATCTTCCCCAAATGCCTCTCCTCGCTGAGATTTTAGAAGAGAATCCAGAAAACTATTTTGGAAAAAAACATTTAGAGGTTCTGGGCAAGCATGCGGGTATGCTCATCAAGCTTATCGACGCCCAAGAAAGATTGACCATCCAAGTACATCCAGACAAAAAATTTGCCAAAGAAATCTTGCACTCAGATTATGGCAAAACAGAATCTTGGTATATCTTAGACACCTTTTCCGTGGACGGAGAGGTGCCTTCTGTGTATTTTGGCTTCAAGCCTCATGTGACCAAAGATTTATGGGCAGATTTATTTCATCGCCAAGACATACCCGCCATGTTAGATTCCTTGCACAAAATTCCTGTGAAAGCTGGAGACAGCTTTTTCATTCCTGGTGGTTTGCCCCATGCCATTGGCTCTGGATGTTTTTTGGCAGAAATCCAAGAACCTACAGACTATACCATGCGCACAGAACTCACCACCCCCAGTGGTTTGAAAATCCACGAAACACTGTGCCATCAAGGGGTGGGTGTGGAAAAAATGTTGGATTGTTTTCATTATGACGGCTTATCCTTAGAGGAAACCTTGGAGAAATGGAAAATTTCTCCTGTGATGAAGGAAAATTCCACAAGGGGTGTGGTGGAAAGCTTTTTAGACGACAGATATACAGATTTATTCTCTTTCCAACGGATTACCGTCCAAGAAAATCTGGAGCTTCCCATGACAATGCAACTGTCTGTGTGGATTGTCACCAAGGGACAAGGAACCATCCAAACAGATTGGGAAAGCTGTCCTTGTCAAAAAGGGGAGTTCCTCCTCCTCCCTGCCTCGATCCCCTCTCTGCATTTCCAAGGAAATCTGGAACTCCTCCAATGCTTGCCTAAAAAGTTGTAAAAAGGTATTGCTCTTATCATTATCTTGACTCATTTCATGAAAAAAATCGACAGATGGAACTTCCATTTGTCGGTTTTTTTATCTCCTTCCCATTTCCTCTCTCAGCAATAAAACAGATTTTTCAATAAACCTTGTCAAATTTGACAGGATATGCTATAATGGTAAGTATTGTAACATTTTCTGTCCTCTTACAAGAAGCATAAGCTTTTTTCTTGAGACGACTTTGTGATGATGTTGATTCAGAAATAAAACAGAATATGTTTTCTGTGTTTTTAATCCCCCCAAAAAAGGAGATAAAGTATGAAAAGCCCCAAGAAAGAAGAAAAATTTGTTTCCATTCAGAAAAAATTAGTCAGCAAAAATACAATCAATCTGTGTATTTTAAATGTAGTGATGATTGCTTTGATGCTTAGTACTGCTTCTGTCTTGACACAAGACACCCTTACTTTAACCATGAAGCAACTGGCAGAGAATGGAGCCAGCACCCTGACCAAGGAATTTTCTATCTACACCCTTTGTATGAATGGCATAAGCGATAGCCCCTATTTCGAAAATCCAGCAGCCAATCGAGACAAAGTGGTGGAACGACTCAAAAACAAAAGTGAAATTTATTGGGCTTTCACTTCCTATGTGGATTTAGAAGGAAACGACTATATGACAGGGGAAAATCACAGTGGAGCAGATTTCTTCACCCGTCCTTTAGAGAATTATCGCACCTATATTTCCTCCCCACAAATCGACAGTGAGGGGCATTATTTCATTATTTCTACCCCTGCTGTCTACGAAAACAAAATCATTGGCGTTTTTTACATGATATCCGATTATGATTATCTCGTCAGCATTGCTGAAAGCACCACTGTGGGGGTCTCTGGGAAAACATATATCATTACAACAACTGGGGAAGTCATTATCGACGAAGAGATTGAAACGGGGGTTTCTCTCGGCGCAAGCAATCATTTAGAGAAAACGGAAACCCAACTTGCCATGGAAGAAAAGGCAAAAATCGGTGAGATCGGTTTTTCAAATTATTGGGCGCCCACTGGCAATCGTGTGGCAGGTTTCACCCCCATCAGTGGCACAGATGGGTGGATTTTAATTACCACAGCAGACAGCAACGAGTTTTTAACTCATTTTTACTCTGTGATGTACTTTGCCCTGATATCCAGTATCTTTTCTGTGGCATTGTGTATCTTTTTGAATATACGCAGCGTGAAACGGTTTATCCATCCCATCAAGCAATGCGTGGAACGCATTACCTGTCTGTCCCAAGGGGATGTCTTTTCCCCTATGCCTGTGGTGACCAGTAACGACGAAGCGGGTTTACTGGCGAAAAGCACCGAAGCCATCACAAATTCCATCGCTATGGTGCTACAAGATGAAGAAATCTTTTTAGAAGCCATGGCACTGGGGGACTTTACCGTGGAAAGCCAATTCCCAGAAGTCTATGTTGGGGATTTCGCCCCCTTGCTCCAATCCTTAAATACCATCAAAGAGACCCTGACCCAAACTCTTTTGGATATCGCCCAATCCTCAGTGGAGGTGAACAGCGCTGCTGGGGTGGTCTCTGCTTCTGCTGTGAATCTGGCAGAGGGCTCTGCCCAACAAGAAGCATCTTCCCAAGAACTGGTCAACGCTTTTTCTACCATCACCCAAGAAGTGGACAACTCCACCAAAAGAGCCACGGAAATCAAAGAAGTGGTCCACCGCACAGGGGACGAGGTGCGTTTGGGCAGTGAGCAACTGGAAGAATTAGTGCTTGCCATGGAAGAAATTTCAGAATCAGCACGAAAAATCGAAGATATCATCAAAGGAATCGAAGACATCGCCTTCCAAACCAATATCTTAGCCCTGAATGCTTCTGTAGAAGCAGCCAGAGCAGGCACTGCCGGCAGAGGCTTTGCCGTGGTGGCAGACGAGGTGAGAAATCTATCCATTCGCTCTTCCAATCACGTCGATGCCACCTCTGGTCTGGTGGATGCCACCATACGAGCCATCGCCAGTGGACGGAAAATCGCCTTTGACACAGCTGAAAATATGAAAAAAATCGTTCAAGAAGTGGACTTCGCTGTCCAAGGAACCGACGAAATTTCTCTTGCTATGGAACGACAATCTCAGGCTGTGGAGCGTATTTCTCACAGTATGGAAGAAATTTCAAGAGTCATCGCCAATACCTCTGCCACCTCGGAGGAAAGTGCCTCTACCAGTGAAGAACTGTCCATTTTCGCCCAAGGCTTACAAGAAATGATTGGGGAGTTTAAATTAAAATAGCTTTTCCATAAAAAAAGTTCTGAATCCAAAAAGGATTCAGAACTTTTTTTATTTGATATATTTTTCAAAAAACTCTTCATTGGGCATAGGCTTTGCGTAATAGTACCCTTGCCCCAAATGGCAGTTGACAGAACGCAAATAATCGGCTTGTTCCTTTGTTTCAATGCCTTCTGCTAAGGTGTGGGTATTTTCTAGCTCATGACACATCAGCAACATATTTTTCACGATGACTCTGTTTTTGGGGTTCGTAATCAAATCATCCACCAGACTTTTATCAATTTTCACTTCGTCAAATTCGATTTGTGCCAAGGTAACAATATTAGAATAGGCACAACCAAAGTCGTCCAAAGAAATACGAAACCCATTGTTTTTAAATTCTTCTACCAAAGAAGTTGCCACGTCGTTTTCAATCAGCCCAATCCGTTCTGTAATTTCAATGATAATCAAATCATGAGGTACCCCGTATTCATCAATGATATCCGCAATCGTCTTGACGATACCATGCTCGATTAAAGTGACTCGACTGAAATTCACAGAAATCGGCTTCGCTTTGCCTTGCCATGATTTCAAAATTTTACAAACTTTTCGTAGTACGAACAAATCAACATGGCGAATCACTGAATTTTTCTCGTACAGTGGGATAAAGCTATCTGGAAAAATCATTTGATTATTTCTTTTATCAAAACGACGGACAAGAGCCTCTGCCCCCACCACTTCCTCGGTATTTAAATTGATTTGTGGCTGTAAGTATACCAAAAATTCGTCTTCTGAAATAGCACGGAAGAGATCTTGTAACATGGTATTTGTGATTTTTTGGGAGTCTTTTAAGGATTCTGCATAAAAAGATTGCTTGTTAATCACCATCACAGTATCTGCAATCTTGATTTGCTCTGAAATCGTAAAACTTCCTGTTGCCCAACTGTGTCCCAAGGAAAAGCTTGCCTCGTGATGTTGCAATTTCAGTCTTTTTTGCAAGGTATCCACTGTTTCTTCAAAAACTGCCTCTTCGCAATCCGGAACAAATCCTACAAATTCGTCCCCTGTCACCCGATAAAAGGCACCATAGAAATACTCATTTAAGATGGAGGAGGTCTTGGTCAGTTGCTCGTCCCCTGCATCATATCCTAAATACTCGTTGGTTACTTTCAAACCATTTAAATTAACAAACAAAACACCCAAAGATTTGGGACGCTCTTTTTCCAATTCTGCCAACTTTTCTGTGTATTTTTCCCGATTGTAAAACCCTGTCAAAAGATCAATATCGTTAATATCTTCGATGGTTTCCAAAATCCCACCTTGAGAAAATTGTTCCATGACAAAATGGGAAACAGCTTGTAACAATCGGTCGTCGTACATGGTATCTGCACGATTTGTCAAGCCGACTACACCTTTTAACACCCCATTTTTATCCCATAGCTTCCCAAAAGTCACACTGTCCAGATTAAATTCATCCAAAATCTTTTCTTCGATGCTGAAATTTTTAAAATCATGGACTTCTTTGTCTAAATTGATGATACTTTTATTGTGATCATTTTCAAGCCAATGGACAAAAATATCCATGGGCACATTGGGATTGATAGGCACAGAGGTCATTTTCTGATTATAAGACCAGAAATAACTTTTGGAGACACTTTTGTTTTCGCTGTCAAATTCAAGGATATAGGCGTGTTGACAAGCATAAAATTCCCCTAATAATTCTAAAAAAGAAGCGATGGGAGAATTTTGCTTGTTATTGCTCAAAATTTCCAAACAGCGAGCAATGGCTTTTTCAAAGAGAACCTCTGCCTCTTTCCTTCTGTCGCTGTTGGGGGCAAGGAAATATTTCGTTTGGAGAAATTTTCTGCCTTCCATCTCCCAAACCATCACTTGAGATCTGAAATTGGCGTTAAGCATTTCACTCAGAAAAACACTTTCCTGAGATTCCCAATTCTTTAGTTTCGTTTTATCTTCATAACCACAAACATCCTGAAAATAAGGAATCACCTCACTTGCCTGTTTTCCAGTATATTCTTCGAAAATTTGAAATTTTTTCTCCATTGCTGTGTTCAAATACACCAATTCTCCACTGTCATAGTCCATAAAAAAGGTGGCATTACTGCAATCGTTGGTTTGTACTTCGAAAAATTGTTTAAAATCCATTTATATCCATCACTTTCTAATACGCCTTCTATTTCAATACAAGGAGTATAGGTCTTTCTCACTATGATTTACCTATTTTAATTCAAGTATAACTATACCACAATTTACAAACTTTGTCTAGTGTTTCAAAAAAATTTATGGTAAATTCCTTCCCAATCCCTTAACATTTCAAACCCTCTGCCGATAATATAAAAAGAGAACTATAGGTATCGTAAATACACCTGACTTTCAGGTAGAAAAGAGGAAATAATCATGATGACAGGAATTCAAAATAACACCGCATTAACTGGGGTTTCTCCTTCACGCCCAGTCACTGCACCAAGCACAGCCACACAAAACAACGAGGCTGTCCAAACATCTAGAAGTAGCTATGACAGCTATACCCCCAGTGAAGAGGGTCTTGCCTTTATCGCAGCTGCTGCAGAAGAAAGCACTGACTCAAATGTGACAGGTAATACTGATACAACTGTGGACACAGACACTAATATGGACGCTGACACTAATGTGGACGCTGACGCTAATGTAGACGCTGACGCTGATGTAGACACTGATACTAATGTGGACGCTGACACTGATGTAGATGCTGACACTGATGTGGACGCTGACACTGATGTAGATGCTGAAGCTGACGTAGAGGATGAGGCTGATGTGGAAGAAGACGACAATTCTTTAGACAGCTTAGTGAATAACTACAAGTCTGAATATGATGATATGATGGACGTTGACTATCGTGTTCTTTTGATGACAAACCAAATGAATACCTTAAGCACTATGCTCGGGGCAATGGGTAATTCCTCTTCAGAAAATCTTGCTGAATTAAGCAGCCAATCATGGGTGACTGACGCTTCTACCTTTAACTATGCTGGAAAATATCTTGCAATGTCCGCAGCTGGCACCCATGGTGTCCAACAAAATAATGCTGTAGAGGACGAAAGTGAAACCAAAAACACTGTGACTTATAACGAGTTTAATACCACAGAGCGTGAAGGCGAGCTGAGCTATGACGAACTACTAGAAAAATATGAAGTAGAATCCACAGGTGGTGCCATGGACGCAATCTTAGGCACCAGTGATTCCTAAACAACAAACAATAAAACCAGCGTGCTCCCATGGAGTACGCTGGTTTCTTTTTTGACTAATTCTAAAATAAAAATTTACAAAGGATTCCCCGCTGGAATGGGTTCTTTCCCCAAAAAGCCGATACAATACATATCCCAGCCACCATTTAAGGTCATAGCAGGACCGGCTTCAGAAATACTGTACATCTTTTTCCCAAACTCAGCTTCAAACAGCTCTCTGACAGCTGGTTCTATGGTTGGGTGGGTGCCGTTCATACAGAAAAAATCGCTTCCTTCTCGCATCCGTTTTTGTGCAATTTCCAAAAGTCGTTTGGGGACTTTTTTATCTCCACGGACTTTTTCTAAGAGGGTAAATTTCCCCTCTTTCACAACCATCACAGGGCGAATATTTAACATACTCCCCACATAGGCAGAAGCAGAGTTGATGCGACCTGATTTTTTGGGCAAATCAAAGGAAAACGCAACAAAAAGAACCTCTACATTATCAAACCAATCACAAAGGAAGGCATGTATTTCCTCGAATCCTTTGCCCTCTTGGTACATCTCTGCCGCCTTTACAATCCCCACACCGAAACCTATGGTTGAAATATTGGAATCATAGATGGTGATTTCAATTTTTTTCATTTCTTCTGGAAATTCTTCTAACAATCTTTCCCTTGCTTGGACAGCAGAATTCAGGGTGCTAGACACGGTGCGTCCCACCCCTGTGACAATCAATCTGTCATACTCTCCACTTTTCACAAAGGGTAGCAACTCTTCATACCATTCCTCTGGATTTACTGCTGCAGAAGTGGGAACATCTTTGCAAGTTTTCAAAATTTCATTAAATTCTGAAGGGGAAAAGTCCACACGATCTTTGCAAAATTTCCCCTCGACCACAATGCCCATAGGGACGATATGTAGATCCAGTCGGGTGATGTCTTCCTGTGAAAAATCTCCCGAAGAATCTGCGATGAATTTAATTTTTTCCATGCCATAACTCCTTTTAAATGTATTCTCTACAAAGCATACCATAAAACAAGAAATTATTCAAGGGAAATCAGAATAAAAGTTTTTCCTCACAGAAAACTCTCTCTGATGTAGAAAAACAAAGCCTACCCCTTTTCCTTCTATAGCATCTTGAATTAAGTTTGACCTTGTCAAACTTATAAACAACAGCTAAGCTGTTGTTTACAGAAATAATGACTTTCTCATTATTTCTGATTCAATCTTGCTCAATAGTCAAGTTGACCTTGATTTTCTTAAGAAAATCAAGGCGATTGAAAGCAAAGCTTTCAATCGAAAAGATTAAGCCACAAGGCTTAATCTTTTTTCCAGTTGCTATAATATCTGTATTTCTTCTGATATTTGCGGAAGAAATACCCTCCCATGAGAAAAGAGAGGAACTCTGCAATGGGAACGGCAATCCATACCCCATCTGTATGAAAAATTTCTGGTAAAACCAAAAGCCCCAGAACGATAAAACAAAAATTCCGTGTGAGAGACAACAAAGCTGATACTTTTCCATTGGACAATGCTGTGAAAAAGGAGGAGAAAAATACATTGAATCCCATGAAAATATAGGCAAGTGTATAGAGCAACAAGCCTCGTTTCGCTAGGGGAAAAGTATCACT
The DNA here is from genome assembly GCA_044432725.1 of Eubacteriales bacterium. Classification (GTDB taxonomy): domain Bacteria; phylum Bacillota; class Clostridia; order Oscillospirales; family Oscillospiraceae; genus JAWXUK01. The sequence goes on along the minus strand of JAWXUL010000007.1, from coordinate 106,601 downwards.
TTCTTTGGGTATAAAAATAGCGATTGCCTCTTCTGCAAAGAGAAAAGAGAGGGAAACCACCAGAAAGGAACAAATACCAAGGATCACAAAGGAACTCTGTACTACTTTTTTCAACTGGGACCAATCTTTGGCTCCAAATTTATAGCTTAATATCGGGGATACCCCCAAGGAAAATCCTGTATATACCCCCATTTGAAACATTTGAATATATAAGATGGCAGTGATAGAAGAGACCCCAGCTTCCCCAACAAGTCTTTGCAAAATCACATTGAACAAAAAAGTTGTCATGGCAACGGATAAATTGGTCACACATTCCGACATACCATTGCTACAAGTCAAGATGAAATTGGGCATATCCCAATGAAACGGCACAAAATAAAGGGAAGATTTCCGATTAAGCCCAAAATAAACCAAGGAAAACAGCCCAGGAACCCCAAAGCCTATGCCCGTGGCAATCCCAGCCCCTGCAATCCCCCAACCGAGTTTGGCGATGAATAGCCAATCTAAAAATATATTGGTACAACCACCTAAAACACAAACCACCGTGCCCAAAAGGGGTTTCCCCGCTGTGATGAAAAAAGTTTGGGCAAAGACTTGAAGGGTGGAAAAAATAAAAAAGTATCCTGTGAAAATCAAATATTCCTTGGCATAGGGATACAATAGGGCAGAAGCTTGCAATAGCAGCAAGATTTCATCCACAAACACTTGGGTCAATAGCAAACAAACGCTCCCCAACAGGATACCCACCAAATAAATTTGAGTGAAAAACTCCCGTGCCTTTCCCTCTTTCCCTTCCCCCATCAAAGTGCCAATGACAGCACTTGCCCCAATCGAGAGCATAAGCCCCAAAGCAAGGACAATGGAAATCACAGGATAGACGATATTCAGCGCAGAAAAGGCAAATTCATCCACATACTTTGCCACAAACATCCCATCGATCATCATGTAAAGAGACATAAACACCATCATCACCATGGTGGGCAGTGCATAGGCGAAGATGGATTTTCCAGTAAATTGAGTGGCAAGCTTATTTTCTGTCATGATTGACCTCTTTCAATGCAAGGGCTTACCTTGCTTTCTATATTAAGTTTCACCTTCAAATCGCTCTTTTAACTTTTTATAATAATTTGTCACTGATTTATCTCCCCCATTGTCCAAAAACAGACAAAAAGGCAAACTATCCGTATTTTTATGTTTTACCACACATTGGCAACAGATGCCATGATTGGGACAGGTTGTTTTAGGGCAGGGACATTCTTTCACATTCGGACAAGACATAAATGATTCCTCCTTTGCAGAATTTGAAAAAGCCAGCTCTCTTTCTGAACCCTTTTGTGGGAAGAGGAGACACTTCTCATCATTCTATCATACAGAAAAAATCCCTCCTTGTCAAGAAGGGGAAATTATGTTAAAATGGAAGCATATCTAGTCAGAAAACAATGGAGAATCAACATGACATATCACACCATCCACCAAGGCACCTTCCTCGCTCGCCCCAATCGCTTTATCGCCAAAGTGCTCCTCAATGGCATAGAGGAAACGGTCCACGTGAAAAACACTGGTCGATGCAAAGAGCTCCTCACCCCCAACGCCACAGTCTTTTTAGAAGAAGCCACAAATCCCAATCGAAAAACCCGTTTTGACCTGATTGCTGTGTACAAAGAAGATCTATTGGTGAATCTTGATTCCCAAGCCCCCAACAAAATCTTCCGTGAATGGGCAGAGTCAGGCGCCTTTCGCCCCTCCCTCTCTCTACTGCAAGGGGAAAAAACTTTTGGTAATTCACGTTTTGACTTCTATTGGGAAGACGAAATGGGAAACAAAGGCTTTGTGGAAATCAAAGGTGTCACCTTAGAAGAAAAGGGTCTGGCTTGCTTCCCTGACGCTCCCACGCTCCGTGGGGTGAAACACATCAAAGAACTCATGGAGGCAAAAAAACAAGGCTTTCATGGCAGTATTGTCTTCATTGTCCAGATGGAAGGGATGAAGCAATTAAGTCCCAACTGGAAAACCCATCCAGAATTTGGGGAAGCCCTGATCCTTGCAGAAAAAGCAGGGGTAGAAATACTGGCAATAGACTGTTTTGTCACCCCAAATACCCTTTCTCCCAAGGAAAAAGTCCCTGTTCATATCCACCCCTAGGGAAATCCGGAAGAGGAAATAAAAAAATCCCCACCTCCATAGATCCGTGAAATGATTTCTTTCATGGTCTAATAAAGTGGGGATATTATTTTATGGATTAAATTCTAACACTGGCATAGAGTTTTTTCACATCTTCGTAAGTGAAGTTATAGAAACAACCAAAAGTTTGTGTCTTATTGGCAGAACAAGCCAGAGCCAATTCTTCCACTTCTTGTTCTGTAAATTCTCTGCCCAGCAGTTCTGTTAAGGTAATGGGCATATTCAAAGAAACAAAGAAATCTCTTGTTTTGTCAATGGCTTCTTTGGCAACAGTGGCATCGTCCCCTTCTAAACCAAAGACTTTACGTCCATAACGTGCAAAACGTCCTGTGTCATGCGCCAAGGTGTAATAGGCAAAGCCCACCCAAGAAACAGAAAGGGTCGCACCATGGGCACAGTCATAAATCGCAGACAAATCACGTCCCAAGCGATGGACAGAGAAATCACGTGCTGCGCCAAGACCAGTCAAGCCGTTATGAGAAACAGAGCCAGCCCACATAATTTCGCTCATTGCTTCGTAATCGGTGGAGCAATCCACTGCTGTTTTACCATATTTCATCACAGTACGGATCAAGCCCTCTGCCAATTCGTTGGTCAAATCGTTGTTATATTCCGAGGTGAAATAACGGTCATAGGTGTGCATTAAAATATCCACCACACCACAAGCGACTTGATATTTAGGGAGTGTATAGGTGAATTCTGGATTCAATACAGCAAAAGCAGGACGATTATACTCGAAATTCATCCCCAATTTTTCTTTCGTTTCTGTGTTTGTAATCACAGAAGAGTCAGAATTTTCAGAGCCAGCTGCAGCAATGGTCAGGACACAACCAATGCGTCTGCCATGGACAGGGGCTTTTTTACGGGTGTAAAAATCCCAAACGTCATCTTCTGGATTCATCAAAGCAAGGGAAATCCCTTTTGCTGTATCAATGGTAGATCCTCCACCCACAGCAAGAATGAAATCTACTTTCTCGGCTTTTGCAAAATCAATACACTCATACAAAAAGCTGAGAATCGGATTGGGTTGCACCCCACCTTTCTCTACATAAGAAATCCCAGCTGCTTTTAATTTTTCTGTGACATTGCCCAAAACACCAGATTTCACAGTGGAACCTCCACCATAAAGAACCAATACTTTCTTTGCATCATTGGCTTTCAATTCAGCCCCTAAATGATCCAAAGCATCTTTCCCAAAAATCATTCTTGTGGGGGAACTATAAGTAAAACTATTCATAAAAACTCCTTCTCAATAAAATCCCCCTAGGCAGTTTGCCTAGGGGATTGCTTCTTTTTACATAGATAACCTGTGATCAGATGATTTCTTATCTATCCACACGAGCGCCTGCGCCACCCATTAGTTTTTCCACTTCTTTTACGTTGACCATTGTGGTATCACCTGGTGTTGTCATAGCAAGAGCACCATGGGCTGCCCCATAGTTCACAGCTTTTTCAGGATCGCCAGTAGTAATCAGTCCATAAATCAGACCAGAAGCGAAGCTATCGCCACCACCCACACGGTCCATGATTTCCAAGCTGTCATATTGGGTTGCTTTGTGCACAGTTCCAGTAGAGGAATCAAAGCAAAGAGCAGACCAGTGATTCACAGTTGCTGTTTTCACTTCACGCAATGTTGTGGCAATGGCTTTGAAATTAGGATAAGCTTTGGAAGCATCAGCCATCATTTGTTTATAGCCATCTAAATTCAAAGTATGAAGACCGTCGTTACCAGCGATTTCAAAGCCAAGACAAGCTGTGAAATCTTCTTCGTTCCCGATCATCACGTCCACATATTGTGCGATTTCTTTGTTGACTTTTTGTGCTTGAGCTTGCCCACCAATGTCTTTCCATTGAGAAGGACGATAGTTTAAGTCATAAGAGACCAAAGTACCATATTTATTGGCAGCTTTACAAGCAGCGATGGCTGTTTTGCTGGTATCTTCAGACAATGCTGCAAAAATACCACCAGTATGCAACCAACGAACACCCAATTCCCCAAAAATGTAATCAAAATCAAAATCTTCTGGTTTCATTTTGGAAATGGCTGTGTTGGCACGGTCGCTACAGCCCACAGCACCACGAACACCAAAACCACGTTCGGTGAAGTTCAAACCATTACGGCAAGAACGACCCACACCGTCATAAGGCAAATAGTTGATGAGAGAAGTATCCACCCCACCTTGACAAATCAAATCAGTCAGCAAAGTACCCACTTCGTTGTCAGCAAAAGCTGTCAAAATACCAGTACGGAAGCCAAAGCATTTACGCAAGCCACGAGCCACGTTGTATTCTCCGCCACCTTCCCAAGCAGTGAAACTACGTGCTGTACGAATACGTCCTTCGCCTGGATCTAAACGAAGCATTACTTCTCCAAGGGAAAGCTCGTCATATTTACAATCTTTTGCGTCTTTTACATTCAAGTTCATCTTTTTTTCCTCCTATATTTCATTAGTTTCCGTTGACAATGCCAGCGATTTCTTTACATTTTGCTTCAATCTCTGCAGGGCTACCCTTCATCATCCAAGAACCACCCACAGCTTGCAATTTATCCCAAGCAAGATATTCTGCCAAGTTAGAAGCATCCACCCCACCTGTTGGAATGAATTTGATTTGTGGGAAAGGACCTGCCAATGCTTTCATGGCAGCCAATCCACCATATACTTGTGCTGGGAAGAATTTGATGGTTGTCCAACCATCATTGATGGCTTCGATGATTTCAGTTGGAGTAACACAGCCAGGGAAATAAGGAATATCTTCTTTTTTACAAACTTTGGACACTTCTGGCACAAAACCTGGGCTTACGATAAATTTCGCACCCAAGGAAATGGCTTCTTTACATTGGTCTTTGTTGATGACAGTCCCTGCCCCAACCAAAATTTCAGGAAATTCTTTTGCTGTCAAAGCAATAGCATCCTTTGCACAAGCAGTTCTGTAAGTAATTTCAGCTATGGGCAAGCCACCTCGAATCAGCGCCTCCATTTGTGCTCTTGTTTCTTCTAGATCGTTGAGCACCACCACTGGGACAACTCTGTACCTGTTAACACGTTGCATAAAAAATCCTCCTTAAATAAATATAGTTTTTTTGTGGATCCTTTTGGAAAATTCTAACCAATTCAGAAATGAGAACATAGTTCCCATATACGAACACCAAAAGGATACTTTACATCTCAATTATACACAAGAAGCAGAATCTTGTCAATACTTGGAGCAGATATTTTCCCCATATTTTTAAAGTTAAGTGACATCAAAAACCATAAGAATCCGAGTTAGAGCCAAGCCAAAAACTCTCTTGCTTCAAGATGGCACCTTCCTTCAGGGTTAAGGTCGTTGGTGTGTCCATCAAATACAAAATCCCCTGAACCAAAGCGTCCACGGTATCTTTATAAAGCCCTGTAGGAAAGCGTAATAAATCTTCTACCAAATCCCCCACCCAAGCTGTATTTTCTGGAAAAGATACATTCCCAGCCTGAAAATATGGTGCCACTGACAAGGCACGGTCCTCCTTGCTACCCTTGGGAGAAAAAGGAATCATTCCAGCCACGTCCTTCTGTAAAAAGTTGATGATAGCAGGACCATTGGCTTTGTCCTCCACCACCTTGGCGATGGCTTGGGGATGTTTGGCTGTCATATTCTTAATCGCAGCCACAGAGGTGGTAAAATCCATTTTTTCATTGATACAATCCACCACAAAAATCTCCCCACCTTTTCTCCCCATCACAAGCCCAGCACATTTTGCCGAGGCTTCGCTGTTTTTAAAAGGCAAATCCCATGTTTGAATGAGAGTTGTGCCACTGGGCAATGCCCCATATCGCCCATTGCACCACTCTCTCCTAAAAATCGCCCCTTCCAAAGGCTGTGGCATTTGCTGATACATCGCCGACCAATCATAAGTCCCCACATTGGCTTTTATCTTTTTTAAATCTTCTGCATTAAATTTCTCTGGCCACAGTGCCTCGCCGTCCTTGCGAATGTCCAAAGGATGGGGGTTTTCCTCTTGAAAGACTGCTGGAAAAGATAAAATATCCCACTGGTCTGCAAAGGGATCCTTTTTCATCTGCTCTAATAAACGTCCTGCTAAATCGTCGCTGTGCCACCTTGTCAATGTCACAAGCAAAGCACCCTCCCCCTCTAAACGAGTATACAGGGTAGAGGTATACCAGTCCCACAGATTGTCTCGCCGAGTGGCACTTTTTGCCTCTTCCTTATTTTTGATGGGGTCATCTATGATGATAAAGTCACCACCCATGCCCGTGATGCCTCCCCCCACACCCGCGCTGCGGTAAGAGCCAGAACAGCCCACAATCTCGAAAATATCTGTATTTCTGAAATATCCTCCTCCCTCTTTGTTCCCCTTTCCTGACAGTCTGCTCTTAGGAAATACTTCCTGATAGGGAACGCTATCCATGATTCTTTGCACATCTCGATTCATCTTGTGGGCAAGGTCTGCAGAATAGGAGGTGGCGATGATGTTCAAATCAGGGTTTTTCCCCAATAAAAAAGCCGGTAATTTTCGACTGACAAGCTCGCTTTTCCCCATGCGAGGAGGCATAAACACCATCACACGTCGCCGTTTTCCCGCAACAAAATCATCTAAATACTGGCATAATACCTGATGATGCCAGTTTAATACATAAGAATCATCGGTATACAGTGCAAAATCCGAAAGATTTCGCCTTGCTTTCTCCTGTCGTATGGCAAGTTGCAATGCTTCAGGGTGATTCAGCCATAATTTTTTCTGTAATGTCATATAACAAATTCAACTCCTCCTGACTCAAAGAAGACAAATCAAGTTTATTCTCTTCTTCTTTTTCTGTTTCTCTCCAGTCCACTAATTTAAACCCAGCTCTGTCTAAAAAATCCTTTGCCACTGTGATTACTTCTTTGGTATTGCTCTCTTCATCCAGCAAAATTTTCGATAACGCCTCTCTGGCATCTATGGCATCAAACAAAAATTTTTCTTGCAATTCTTTTAAGAGCAATGCCTTTTGCTCTGCTAAATATGCCTTCACTTCTGGGTCTTTCAAAACACGTCCTATCTGTGACCGTGCTGTGGATTTGCTATAACCCACATTCACTGCTGCTTGTTCTGCTGATTTGCAATGTAAACGCAAATACTCTAAAACAAAGCGTTTCCTCTGTTCTGTCAACATATCATCATCACCTTCTCCTCATTTCATTTCAAAATAGCTTCTGCTACATCTAATATAGCAACTTGAAAAATGATTAAGCCACAAGGCTTAATCATTTTTGATTGAAAGCTTTGCTTTCAATCTCTGTGATTTTCTTGAGAAAATCACAGTCAATTTGTCTATTGAGCAAGATTGAATCAGAAATAATGACTTTGTCATTATTTCTTAAAACAACAGCAAAGCTGATGTTTTAAAGTTTGACAGGGTCAAACTTTATTCAAACTGCTATAAACAGAAGCAAAAAATAAAAGTCATCACCCTAAAAGGTAACGACTTTCTTCTTATCATTCTATCATTGTTGGCACTCTCATACAAGAGAAAGTGCTATCATACACTATCATTTTTTCTATCTTTTTTCCTTTGACAAAGTGCCATCACATAGCCCAAAAGAGGTGGTGACACTTCGTGGAAAGAATAGCCCGTCTCTGGATAAAGAAAATCTTTCGTCTCTCCATCCACAGCAAAACTTTTCAGCCCTAAGGACAATCCTTTCCCAGTCGCCTTCAAATAACTCTCTTTCATCACCCATAAACGGAAAAATAGATGATTTTTCTCTTCCTCTCCTGAGCAATTTGCAATCTGAGCCACTTCTTCAGGGGCAAAACATCTCTGCCCCATGGGAAAACGATTCTCTTTGATTTTCTCGATATCCACACCAAGAGGGCGATCCCCTGTGGCAAGAACAGCATAGTCCCCCCCATGACTGAGATTAAAATGGCAGTCTGGGTAGGAGGGCAAAAAAGCCTTCCCCTGTGTACCAAATGCAAGATCAGCCTCTGAAAGTCCCAAGGAATGTAAATATTCCTCCAACAATAATCCCGCCCCTAGTGAAAGACGCTGACTTTTTCCCATGGCATAAGACATCACCTTTTGTTGACGATGCTCCCCCACAAGAGCCAGTTTTGCCTGAAACACATCTTGTTCTTCCAGTAAAGTGCAATCATAGAGCTTGATCTCAAACATGGCTTCTTCCCCTTTTTCCTTCTTTGTTTTTTCTGCTACCTTAACCCTGTGGATTGGTTTTGATGCAAATTCCAAGAAAGTTTGCCTTGTTGTCCCCCTTCGGGGGACAACAAGCCTCTTTTTCTGTTCAGTTTCCAACAGAACTTTCTTTTATTATAGTGAAAAAAAGTATCGCTGTCAAGAAAGGGAACGTTCTAAATTTGTGAATCACAACGTTTTATCAGTCTTCCAGTAAAAAAGCCTATTTTTTGTCACAACTCCTGTGAAATCACATAAGATAGGCAAAGAAAAGTCATCTCACAGGTTTTTCATTGAAAACGATGTGGGTCAAAAAGGAGGAAACTATGAACCTTTACTGCCAATCTGCAAACCTTGCTGGATTCTCTGCAAGCCACCTGAGTTATGACGGAAAATATTACTATTTCCCTCTCTTCTCTCAAAATAAAATCCTGAAAACCACAGAAGATTTTCAGATCATAGAAGAATTCCCCACCCTTCGCCCCTATGATTGTCTCTGTTTCGACCGAGAAGACTGCTGTTTCTGGGCGACTGTCTCAGGCTGTGCCTCTAGAATCTATCAACTGGATTGTCTCTTTCAAGAAATCGCTTGCCTCTGCCTAAGCCTTCCCTTCTCTGGGAAAATCACAGCCCTCTCTTTCCAATGCTGTGACAACAGCTTGCTGATTGCCTTTCCTTCTGGGGCGCTCTTCTATCACAAAGAAAGCCAAAAAATCACCCCGCTCCCTCTGGTGAAAGGCATCATTACCTCGGCACTTTCTCTTTGCCCTGGGTATTTTCTGGTCGCTCGTCAGGGAAAAGACCAAATACTCTATACCTTTTATGACACTGGGGAAGAAATTTCTCGCTCTGTCATCCCCAAAGGAATCTCTGTCCAAGACCTTAGCTATAACCCCTGTTACAGCGACACAGCCAAACTGGATTTTCTCTTTCGAGAAAGTGGATGTTACAGCAAGATATCCTCTATCCCCATTACCTCTTATGAACTGGGCTATGAGCCATGTATCTGTAACCACAAAATCTGTCAACACTGTTGCAAAGCGCCCCCTTGCCCCAGTACGGAAGGGGCTCTTTCTGATTTGATTGAAAGCATAGCCCTCATCGAAGCTGCTTTGGCACATATTCTAAACGCTCAAGGGGAAGAGCTTCAAAAAGTAGTTGCCGAGGACAGCACCATAGAGGAAATGTTGGATGTCAATGGGAAAATAAATCAAACCATCGGAAAAGTCACAGGTTTAGAGAAGATTCTCTTGGAAAAATTAAGCAAAGCCACGGAACTTTCTCAAATCCCCCCTGAACTGAAAGGAAACTGCTGTCACAAGGCAGCAGAAACACTCATAGAATGTGACAGACCTTAAGGGAAGACGTTCCAAGGTCTGTTACTTGTTGCAACAAAATTGATTACAAAGGTGGAATTACTATTTCAATCGAAAAAACTGTAGACAAAACAGCCGTAACTGGGTCAGAGCTCTTTGTCTACACCATAAAAATCTCTTTCGCTGGTTTAAAGGGCGAGTTTATTGATGGCACGGCTGAAGATTTCTTTCCCAGTCACATCCTCTATTCCCTCCCCCCTCTCAGCAGCCAGTTGACCAAAATCGAAGAAATCCCTGTGGAAGGTGGCACCAAAGTGATCTTTCACTACAGTGCTGTCCCTGTGGGCACCACGGTGAAGTTCACCATGTCTGCCTCCTTTGGCCAAGGAAGACAAGAGGGCGACTCCTTCGCCAACACAATCTATCTCTATCAAGAAGGGGAAGAGACCCTCTCCACAACTGCTGACACTGTGACCCTATCCCTAACCAGCAATTTCTATTTTCTGAAATATGCTGACAACGAAACAGCCCCTGACGTGGGGGACAGCTTCCCCATGCGTCTGGTGCTAAGAAATGCAGGAGATGGTGGTGCCACCATTTCCAATGTACTCATCACCGACCCCTTGCCCTCTGGACTGGTGGCAGACACCTCGACCCCTGTGACAGGCTATGATACCAGTACCACCTTCCCTGACACCTCCCAAGATGGAAAAACAGGCACTTGGGCAAACTCTATCCTCTATTTCCCCCTAGATTCTTATAGTGGGACGGAATACACCATCACCATGATGGTACAAGTGGATTCACGTACCACTGCTGGAACGGAAATCGAAAATGTCGCCACATGGAGCATGGATGATGTCATCCAAGGAGAAGCCTTTGCCTCCCTCACGACCTATGAAGCGAAAGTGGATGCAACCCTGTGGAGCAACACCCCTGAAAATGGCACCATTGGGGAGAGCCTTCAAGATGTCATCTATTATCAAAACTCTGGCACAGTCCCCATCACTGACTTTGTCCTCACTGTCACCTTGGACGAAAACTATACACTGGAACAACTTCGCTCCTATTATGTGGCAGATACCATGACAAGCTATGACCTCTATATCACCACCACCCAAGACCCCAAAGTGGAAATTTTAGTGGCAGAGAAGATCAGCGATACCAGTTATGGCGTGGATTTGTCCAGCTATCTCGCAGAAGATGCCAAAGTGCAAACTGTGATTTTAAAAAGTGATCAAGTACTCACCAGTACAGACAGCTCTGCTCTCTATCTCTATGGCACCATAGACCAGGACACAGCCTTAGACTCTACCCTCACCTTCACCAGTACCATCCAAGGGACTTCCACCTTGGGGGATCTCTCTGTGGACAGCAACAGTGAAACCCTTGTGGACAATCGCTCGGTGGTGCAAAGTTATAAACAAATCATGGAGGAAAAAACTGCTTACTACCCCCTAGATGAAATCACCTTTGGACTGTTCCTGAATGCTTATACCTTTCAATCAGTCAGCCCCATCTTTGCCGATTTATTACCCAAAGAATTGGCATATGTCCCTGACAGCGCCTATTATGTCTATTACGACGCTCTCACAGCTGTCACTTATGACTCTAGGCAAGATGATTTCCCCATCACCTTGCCCAAAACTACCATCACAGAGAACTATGACGGCAAGGACAGCACCCTACTTCGCTTTTCTTTCTCGGACTTTACCTTAAATCTGGGGGACAGCCTGAACCTGTATTTCACTGCCATGGTGAAAATCGGTGCCACAGAATTTACCAATCTGGCATATCTGGGGAACCCCACCGACAATGCCATTGTCTTTGGCTCGTCTTATGTGGATGTCCTTGATATGGATGGAGATGGCTACACCGAGGAAACCATTGCCATGTCCGAACCAGTTTCTGGAGTTGTTTTGTATAACAGCGAATTTTCTCTGGAGAAATGGGTGGAAGGCAATCTGGATACCGAAGTGTCCAAAGAAGGCACTGCCACAGCAGGGGGTGAAGTGACCTATTGCCTAGAAGTCACCAACAACCAAGAAGCCACCCTCAGTCACATTGATTTGGTGGAAATCCTCCCCCATGTGGGGGATACCGGAGTGATTTTAGTGAACACCCCACGGGAATCAGCCTTTGCCCTGACACTGAGCCAAATTCCAACAGCTAAAGTGACAAACATCTTAACTGGGGAAGAACAAAAAACGGAAATCACCGTGGAATATTCTCTTTCCACAGACCCCATTCGCTTTTCCAGTGATGGTAGCACCACAGGCACAGGAGAATGGCTCTCCCAAGCACCAGAGGATCTATCCACTGTGGCTGCACTGCGTATTTACACAGCAGACGATCTGGAAGCTTATCATCAACTGAAAGTCACCCTCCTTTGCACTACCCCTGTGGCTGTGCCTGTGGGAGAAGTGGCATACAATTCCTTTGCTGTGGAAGGCGAGGTGGTGCAAGACCAAGAAGTCTCCTCTCTCCTACCCACAGAACCTGCCAAAGTCTCTGTCACCATCGCCTCTTCTGCCCTTGGTTCGATTGGAGATTTTGTGTGGAATGACAGTAGCAAAGATGGTATTTATGACAAAGGAGAAGAAGGGGTCAACGGCGTCACAGTGGAACTGTATGACGAAAAAGGAACCCTCCTTGCCACCACTGTCACAGCAGAGGACTTCTATGGAAATGCTGGCTATTATCGCTTTGGGGAACTGGAAGCTGGGAATTATCAGCTGAAATTCATCCCCACAGGTGAGGAGCAACTCACCGTCCAAAATCTGGAATCCGAAATGGGCAGTCGCCCAGACCCAAGCACAGGCTTCACCGAGATTTTCGCCCTAGCACAGGGAGAAGCCATCAACGATATGGATGCAGGTGTCTATATGGAAACCTCAGACCCATTGGAACAGGCAATCAGCGATCTGATTACCTCCATCGCTCTGGAAGAGATGGGGATTCAGGCAATCCTGAATGCAGAAGGTGCGAAAATTCAAAAAGCCCTTGCCCTAGACCTTAGTTTGGAAGAACTTTTGGCTGTCAATGACTCTGTTGCCAGTATGGTACAGGAAATCACAGCCTTAGAAAAACTTTTATCTGAAAAACTAACTTATGTAAGCCAATAAACAATTCACGTTTTATTTTTAAAGGAGATTATTTTTATGGGAATGCCAGTTATCACCCCTGGAACAGGAACACGTTACCAAGCTATCACTGATTTGGTGGAATCCATCGCCTTAGAAGAGGCAGCTCTTGCTCATATCCTCAACGCAGAAGGGGAAAAAATTCAAGCGATTGTGGCACTTGCCACCACAGCAGAGGAATTGATTGCTGTCAACACTTCTGTAGAGAGCATGGTGAAGACAATCACAGATTTGGAAACCATCTTAAAAGACAAACTATCTTTGTTTGACGAAACCCTAAACGATACCGACGAAGATGGAACCAACGAAACTGCATAAAAAGAAAGTAGCATAAAATAAGAACAGCATAAAGGGAATACCATTCCTTTTTCCATAAAATCAGCCCCTCAAACAGCTGAAATTTCTGTGCATTATCAGAATTTCAGGGAATTTGAGGGGCTTTTTTCCGAAAGTCGGGAATGAGGGATTGTGAGGTGTTGTTTTACTCCATATACCCACCATCCATCGGTGAAACTGCGTGTTCAGCAAAGAGCTTCAGTACACCTGATTTAAATTTACTTTCTTTTTCCTGAAAATGCTTTCTTCTTTGGGATAAAATTTCTTCCACTTCCTCGGGGGTTTTTCGTTCCCCTTTCACCCCAACAATCCCAAGGGTTCTGGAGGGAATATCCAAATAAATCAAATCCCCTTCTTCCACCAAAGCAATCGGACCTCCCTTTGCTGCTTCAGGGGAAACATGTCCAATGACAGGACCACGACTGGCGCCAGAAAATCGCCCATCTGTGATCAATGCGATGGATTTCCCCAATTCTTGGTCAGAAGCAATCGCCTCTGTGGTATAAAACATTTCTGGCATTCCACTGCCTTGTGGCCCCTCGTAACGAATAATGACAGCATCCCCTGCCTTGATTTCATGGGTGAGCACAGCATTTTTGGCATCTTCTTCACAGTCAAAAGGCTTTGCTTTCAGAACAGCTGAAAACATTTCTTTTGGGACAGCACTATGCTTTACCACGGCACCCTCTGGGGCTAGATTGCCTTTTAAGATGGTGATCGTCCCATTTTTTCCGATAGGATTGTCATAGCTACGGATAATTTCTTCCCGTTTCAAGCCTCTTTCTTTTAAATATTCATCACATTTTAGGTAAAAATCAGATTTTTTCAAATCTTCCAGATTCTCTCCTAAGGTTTTTCCTGTCACAGTCATGACATCCAGATGAAGATGTGATTTGATTTCTTCCATCACCCGTGGGACAGCACCGGCATAGTAGAAATATTGTGCTGGCCACTGACCCGAAGGACGAATATCAAGCAAGTAATGGGCTGATTGGTGTAAGTCGTGAAACATGGCACTATCAATTTTGATGTGAAATTCCTTTGCGATACTTGGTATGTGCAAAAGAGAATTGGTAGAACCTGAAATTGCTGCATGGACCATAATGGCATTTTCAAAGGATTTTTCCCCCACCACATCTCTCGCCGTTAAGCCTGATTTTGCTAAAGCTAAGATCTGTGTTCCCACGTCCCTTGCCACTTGATTCAAATCTTCACACATGGCAGGAAGCAAGGCTGTGCCAGGTAGCATGAGTCCTAAGGCTTCTCCCATGATTTGCATGGTGGATGCTGTCCCCATAAAGGAGCAAGCGCCACAAGATGGACAAGCATGACGTTTATAATAGGACAACTTTTCTTGGGTGATTTCCCCACGCTTTGCCATGGCATCATACATACCAATTTGTTCTAGTGTCAGCAAATCAGGTCCTGCATCCATAACGCCACCTGTCATCAAAATAGCCGGTGTATTCAAACGCCCCATTGCCATCAAATGAGCAGGGACAGACTTATCACAACTAGAAAGAAACACTGCCCCATCAAAGGGGGTGGCATTATGATGAATTTCTGCCATATGACAAATCATATCACGAGAAACAAGAGAATAATTCCCACCATCGTGACCTTGGCTCATGCCGTCACAGATATCTGTTGTGAAATACCTTGCGCCCTTCCCCCCTTTTTCTTGAATGCTGTCACGGACTAAATCTGTAAATTTTAACAGATGAGCGCTTCCTGGGTGACTGTCGCCAAAGCAACTTTCAATCATAATTTGTGGTTTTTCCAAATCTTCCACTGTCCAGCCCATGCCCAGACGCAAAGGGTCTAATTCAGGGGCAAGTTTTCTTAGATTTTGGCTTATCATTTCATTTCCTCCTTATGGGAACCTCTAAAAAAGCGTGCCTTTTGAACAGACACGCTTTTTATTGAGGCAATCCCTTATCATTCTCCTTTTCAAATTTCAAGAAAATAAAAGGTCTTTCCTTTATTTTAACTGCTCAATGGTAAATGAATGTATTTTCATCCCTGATTCCCCGAAAAACAAGTCAAAAAAGGTATTGATATTGGTCATGACATGAAAAACAGTGGAACAAGTTTCTCTTGTTTGTCCTCTCAAGGTAAAAGTATCAATATGGGTGCGATTTACAAGAATGGTCATAGGCACTTGCGCCAGCTCTGTTGCAATCGCTTCTAAATCAAAGGTGACTTGATATTTTCCAGGTTCAGGAACCATGAATGTAAAATGATTCAAAGAACCCACTTCTGTACGAACCTGTTGACAAGGTATTTCTAATTTTTCCGAAGTGATCGTGAAGGTGCCACTGTCATAATGAGTTTTCCCCTGTTCTTCTGGTATATTGGCACGGGTAATCTCTTCATTTTCTCTGTGGCAACGCAACAAGGTAGCCATCATATTGGTTCCATTCCGTAGCAAAACAAAACGTGATAAAGTACCATTTCCTAAGGAAATTTCGCTGTCATCCTCGTTACTGTTTGTTTCTCCATCTTTATTCACCATGTAGATTTCATTTTGGGCGATGATCATCGCTGAGGTTTGGTCTCTGGAAGCTGGTTTCCCTCCCTCTACGTTCATTTCTGCCCACCAATCTGTCATGACGACACCTTCATAACCCCATTCTTTCCGCAAAATTTGACTTGTTAAATCAAAATTACTGGCAGCTTGTATGCCGTTGATGGGGTTATAGGCTGTCATAATGAAATAGGCATTGCCTTCTTTCACTGCAATTTCAAAGCCTTTGAGATAAATCTCTCGCAGTGCTCGTTCGCTTGCCACGGTATTCACCACACGCCGTCCATTTTCTTGGTTATTCCCAATGAAATGTTTGATTGTCCCTGTCACACCATTGACGTGCAGACCTTCTAGCTCTGCAACTGCCATTTTACCAGTGAGGAAAGGATCTTCTGAAAAATATTCAAAATTTCGTCCACAAAGGGGATTGCGATGAATATTCATGCCTGGTCCAAGAATCGTATCAATATTATGATAAGCAAGCTCTAAACCTAAAAAGACGAATAATTCACGGGTCAAATCTAGGTCAAAGGTAGAAGCTATGGCTGTGCCATTGGGAATACTAAAAGCCATCGTACCAGAATCCATACGAATCCCAGAAGGACCATCTGCGCAACAGCCAATGGGAATCCCTCGCTCTTTCAAGGACGTGGTTAAGCCACCGAAACAACCAGCCGTGCCAGCTGTTACTTTTGGGGAACACATCCCTTCTCCTCGAGATAAATGAATCAGCTCTAAATCTGAAAGTTCTTCTGCCATTGCCCGTGGGGTAATTTTTCCAGACAGCACATCTTTGAAGTGGTAACCATGGTTTGTTTGTGCAGGAGCCTGTTCTTCTTCTTGGGCAATTCGTTCCCCAATGTCATAGCTTCTATTTTTCACAGGAACCATGGTCTGTTGTCCCTTTTCATCCATTGCCATATGGGAAAAAGCCTTGACAGGCGCCATAGCTTGGCGACATTGGCTGACGATTTTGGTTTCGTGATAAGAAATTCTCCCTAATGTTTCGCAGTTTCGCACATCAAAACCAACCACAAAGTGATATTCCCCTTTTTCTAGGACAAAAGCGCTGATTTCTTCATCATAAGAAGTAAAGTAATCTTCCTCCACTGTGATTTCTAAAATTTGGCTTTCTCCTTTGGCGAGCACTTTACTTTTGGCAAAGCCAACTAAAACACGCTTTGCCTTTCCCAGTTTCCCTTGTGCTGCTTCCACATAGACTTGCACTGCTTTTTTCCCTGACACACTGCCAGTATTGGTGATTTTAATTTTCCCAGTCATATTTTGGAATTCAACTGGTTCTAGGGCGAAAGTTGTATAAGAAAGACCAAATCCGAAAGGATATAGCACCGTTTCAGGGGCAAAAGTTTCACTGTAACGATAGCCTACAAAAATATCTTCTACATAAATATTTTCTTCCTTGCCACCAAAATAAGCGCTGGAACTGTTTGCCTCTAAGGAAATGCCGATGGTGTCAGGCAAACTACCACAAGGATTCACCTTACCACAAAGGACATCGCTATAGCCGTTTCCACTTTCACAGCCACCATGCCAAGCATACAGCACAGCAGAAGGGTCGCCGTAAGCACTAAAGTCTGTTTCAATGACATTGCCTACGTTTAATAGAACAACCACTTCATCAAAATGCTGGCAAATCAGCTTCATGTTACTTTTTTCTACTTGAGTCAGATAATAGCTTCCCTCTTGTGCAGCGGCATCTTTGTCCTCCCCTGCAGAACGACCAATGATCATCACAGCCACAGCAGAAGACTTGCGAGCATTTGCCACCAACTCTTCTGTCAAGGGGAGTTCCTTTTGGCTCCATGGCTCTTGTGCCCAGCCCGCTCCCTTGTCAAAGGGATTCTTTCCAATGTAGTCTTCATATACCTGAACCAAATCTTGATTTATTTTCCGTTGTTCTCCTAAAGCTTTGGTCAAATGCACCACATAAGGTAAATTAACCTTTCCTCCAGATCCAGTACCACAGTAATATGTCTCTAATTGTGTACGACCAAAAACAGAAAGAATTGACTCTTCTTTCAAGGGTAAAACCCCTGTATTTTTCACCAAAACGCAAGATTCTGCACAAAGTTCTCTTGCCTTTTCGCCATAACGTTTATAATCTAATACCATCATTTCCTCCTATTCTGCTTTGTGACAACAAACAAATTGCTCTGGACTGATTTCTTTTTTTTCTGGCATTTTGGAAAAACAAACATCCACAGCTTCCAAACAACGACTGGCAAAAGGACAACCAACGCTGTCAGGGGTTCTCATTGTGATTTCTGTTTCATCACTGGATTTCACTGGCAATTCCACTTTCCCCTCTTTTTCAGGGTCAGGAGCTGCTGCCACCAGAAGTTTGGTATAGGGGTGTTTGGGTTCTAAGATCACTTTGTTCACTTCACCCATCTCCACCACATGACCTGCATAAAGAACAATAATACGATCTGCAAAATACCTTGCTGTGGCGATGTCATGGGTGATATAGATAAAGGATTTCTTATGCTCTCTTTTTAAGTCATTCAAAAGATTTAACACGCCCAAACGAATAGACACATCAAGCATCGAGGTGGGTTCATCTGCCAAAATCACCTCGGCGCCTGCTGCCAAAACACGGGCAATGTAGGCACGTTGCCTTTGTCCCCCAGAAAGTTCGTGGGGGAATTTGATGCCTTGCTCTCTGGGTGGGGTCAATCCCACCATGGTGAGATATTCATCTGCCTTTGCTTCCATGGCAGCTTTGCTTTCTTTGTGATAAATTTTCAAAGGTCTTTGGATATGGTAATCAATGGTGTGCAAAGGGTTCAGGGCAGAAAAAGGATCTTGGAAAATCATCTGTACCTTTTCACGGTAAGTACGCAAATCAGCGCCTTTTAGTTGATGAATTTCTCCATCTAAATACTTCATATGACCACTAGAGGGTTTATAGAAACGCATTGCAACTTTGCAAATGGTGGATTTTCCACAACCTGATTCCCCCACCACAGCAAGGGATTCCCCAGCATATAGCTGAAAAGAAACATGATTTAAAGCACGAAGTGTTTTTGATTTGGAAAAAAGTTTCTCTCCACTTACTTTGAAATCCATGACGACATCGTCGCAAGAAAATACAACTTTTCTATTATCCATTGCTCGCTTCCTCCTCTTGTTTTAAAGGATAATGACAATAGAAGAAGCCTTCGCCTTCTACTGTTTTTACTGGTGGTTCTGTTCCACAGTTTCCTTGCTTACAGAAGCAACGTGATTCAAATCGACAACCAGGTGGGATTTTCTTCAAGTCCAAAGGAGAACCAGGAATCCCTTCCATATACTCTATTTTTCCAGTCAGGGAAGGGAAAGAATTTTTCAAACCATAGGTATAAGGATGGCATGGACTTTTTAGAATTTTTTGAGAACTGGCTTGCTCTATAATTTTTCCAGCGTACATTACTGCCATACTATCGCAAAATTCCATCATCAAACTAATATCATGGGTGATAAAAAGGATAGAAAAGCCGAACTTTTCTTTTAAATCATAAATCCGTCTTAAAATATCCCGTTGTACCACAGTATCCAAGGCAGTGGTTGGCTCGTCTAAGATAATCAACTTGGGATTTAAGGCAAGTGCCATTGCAATGACAGCACGTTGGCGCATCCCGCCTGAAAATTGGTGTGGATAATCCCTGAGTCGTTCTTTGGGAATCCCCACTAAGGCGAGAAGTTCTTCAGAACGTTCTCTTGCTTCTTTTTTGTTCTTTGTCACTCCATGATAACGATAAATCTCGTAAAACTGTTTTTCTAAGGTCGCAACAGGATTGAGACAGTTCATCGCTGATTGGAACACCATGCTGGTATCTCTCCAACGAAAAGCTTGTAACTGTTTGGTATCATATTTTAAAATATCTTCGCCTTGGAACAAGATCTCTCCATTTGAAATGATTGCAGGTGGTTTGTGCAAACGCATCAGAGAATAAGCAATGGTTGATTTTCCACAGCCAGACTCTCCAGCGAGTCCTAAACTTTGTCCCTTTCCAATGGAAAAACTCACATGATCCACTGCTCTGGCATAGGAGTTGTTACCAGTGATATAATCCACGCAAAGGTCTTTTACTTCAAACACTATATCACTCATGAGCCTGCACCTACCTTCTTATTTTGTTTCCGTTGTTCTTTTTGGGCACGATAGTAATTTTTCATAATCCGTTGTGCTCTTAATTTGGGGTTAGAGATTTCGTCAATGGCAAAGTTAATCAAAGTCAAGCCCATACCAATCAGCACCAAACAAGTAATCGCCCCTGCCACTTCCCAATAATAACCACTTTGGAAAGAACCAGTGTTTCTTGCATTGTACAAAATAGTCCCCCATGTGACAGAAAGAGGGTCACCAAACCCAATAAACTCTAGCGTAGCGTGGGCTGTGATGGCATAAATCAAAGTGCCCACAAAAGAGGATGAAATGATGGAAAGCATATTAGGCATGATTTCAATGAATAAAATACGCAGTTTACTTTCCCCCAAGGTTTCAGCAGAACGGACGAAGTCACGATTTCGTATACTCATGGTTTGGGCTCGTAAAATACGAGCGTTCCACGGCCAGGACGTCAAGCCGATGATAATACAAATAAGTGCAGGAGAAACACCATCTAACATGGCTGCTATCAATAGTAGTAAGACAATCGTCGGAATGACCATCATCACGTTGGTGATCATACTAATCACACTATCATAAAGTCCACCTAAATAACCTGCACTAATACCCACAGTCATACTTAATGTGGTGGCGATGGCAGCAGCAAAAAGCCCAACAGACAAAGATTTGCGACCTCCGTACAGGGTTTGAGCCAAAACATCTCTGCCCAGTCTGGTTGTGCCCAAGGGATGCTCTGAGGAAGGTGGTGTATGATACATATTTTCATATCTTGTCATGGGATCATGTGATGTAAATAAAAAAGCAAAAGTACAAGCAAAAATTACAGTAAAGAGAAAAAACAACCCTAAACAAAGCCTATGATTTTCTTTTATAAATTTAATCAATTTGTTTTCTTTTTTCATAAAAACGCCTCCTAGCTTTGTCGGGTTCGTGGGTCAAGGTATAAAATCGCAAAATCAGCAATAATATTTGCTGATAACATCAAAATAGTAGACATGAGCAAAACACCTTGCATCAAAGGATAATCTCTGTAATTGATGGCAGAAACCATGATGTATCCCAGCCCTGGGTAGTTGAAAATTTGTTCGATGATCAAGGACCCCCCCAGCATCACGCCGATTTGCATGGCAAGAGAAGTCACAACAGGAAGAAGAGAGTTACGAGCGGCATAGGCAAACATAATCCGAGTGTCTGGAATACCTTTTGCAATGCCCATGGTAATATAATCATCCCCTAGTTGGTTGATCATATTCGCACGCATCCCCATAATGCCCCCCAACCCAGTAATCACCACAGCTGTCACTGGAACAAAGGCGTGATAAAGAACATCTTGGATATATTCTATATTATTGGCAGGTTTAAACAGCGGCGTTACCGCATAGCCCAAAGGAAAGTGTCCAGGATAACACAGGGTAAAGAGCAAGAAAATAGCCACGACCACAGAAGGAATGTTGTTCAGGAATTGTCCGCCCACTGTAAAAAAGGTATCTAATCGTGAGCCACGACGCCATGCCACCAAAATCCCTAAGGAATTGTTGATGATAAAGCTACAAATCAAAGCAAGTCCCATCAAAAAGACAGTCCATCTTAAACTAGGCAATATGGTGTCCAGAACAGGGTGGGGATAGTTATAAAAAGAGATGCCCCAATTCCCTGTGAGAATATTCCCCATGTATTTGAAATAAGTCACAATCAAAGGTTCGTCAGAATTGAAGCCGAACATTTCTTCCACAGCACGGATGGTTTCGGCATCGACCACCCCACCTCCCAGTGCCATTTCTGCTAAAAACATTTCCACAGGATTCCCAGGCATCATGCGTGGGAGGAAAAAGTTTAATGTAATTGCGAAGATTAATGCTAGAAAATAAAATCCTAGCCGTTTTAATATATAATTCATATGTCACCTCTCTAAAAAAATAGAGACGAAAGACAGCACATCTTTCGTCTCCTTTGTTTTGCAGTAAGGGGTCAGTTCTTATGACTTAATCCACTGCTTTCAAGCGGAGTAGTTGCAAAATTTTGGAATCATGTTGTGCAAGGGCAGGTTGACCATCTGATTCTGTTGCAGACCAACCTGTGAAACGAGCATCGTTGAAAACAAACCAGTTTCCTTGATAGTACAAAGGAATATTGATCATATTTTCAGCCATAAACATTTCAACTTCATTGGTGATTTCTGACACTTCAGCGTCGGTTGTTGCTGTTGGTAGTTGAGCGATCAAAGCTGACAACTCGTCGTTGACATAGTTTGTTTGACAGACTGTCCACCAAGTAGAAGTAAAGGCACGGCTTGTATCCCCGATGGTGTCATAATAGAAGCGATAGATATCAGTATTGTTACCATTACTACTATACATCACATCCCAGTCACCAGCAGACCAATGTTGTGTCACCAAGGAAAGGTCTTTTGCATTAGAAGAAGCATTGATACCAACAGCACGCATACCTTCAGCAGCGATGGTCGCACCATCGTTCCAATCAGTCCAACCAGCAGGTGAGACGATATCAAATTCAATAGGCAAGCCAGATGGAGTTTCTACATAGCCGTCCCCATCAATATCCACATAACCAGCTTCAGCAAGGAGATCAATAGCACCTTGGAGATTGTATTCCACATAAGGAGCCATATAGCTGACAGCTTCTGGGTTTGCATAAGCCACTAAGTTCGCAGGCAAACCAGAGTTTGTTGGAACATCGGTGGAAAGATAGCCATGGATTGCAGAGTTGATCAATCCCACACGGTCAATCGCCATGGACATCGCTTGTTTGAAAGCAGGATCGTTGAATGCTTCGTTGTTCCCTGGGTCTGGAGTTTGGAAGTTTGTGGACAAACGACTGACATTAGATTTACCATACCAATATTGTTTGTTAGCATCTCCTTGGATATAGGTGTCTTCAATATTTGCAATGAAAATGTGTGCCCAGTCAATGCTACCTGTTTGTAATAAGGTCAAAGCAGCATCATTAGAGTTGAATTGAGGACAATGGAGTTCGTCCACTTCCAATTCTTCCCCTTTCCAATAATGAGGATTACGTCCTAAGACAACCATTTCAGAAGCGAAAGAAACGACTTCTGTGAAAGCACCTGTGGCAACAGGGTTGTCTACATTATAGACATAGTTTTCAGGATTGTCAATTTCAGACCAGATGTGCTCTGGCACCATCCAGTTTTGGAAGAACAAGGTACTTCTGTGGAATCTGTTTTCTTCGATCATGACGATTTCTAGGGTGTAATCATCAATCTTATTCACGCTTTCAATTTTCCCTGGATCATCTCCATGTGCCCAGTTTCCTGAACTATCAATGGCTGGTTTATCTTTACTATAAGTAAAGTTAAACACAACATCATCTGCATCAAATTGCTCTCCGTCGCTCCATTGGATATCTTGGCGCACTTTGATGGTCAAGGTTCTGTTGTCTGGTTCTGTGATGATTTCCTCAGCAAGCCACATGATTTCTTCTTGGGTATAGGCATCGTAAATCACCAATGGCTCGAAGATGAATCCAGTGGTATACTGGTTAGCACCTTGGATAAATGGGTTAAAGTTTTGTGTCCAGCCGTTGCTTTGTTCCAATAGCACAGTCAAGGCACGAGCCCCTTCTGTTGTGCCAGCAGAGGTAGCACCTCCACCACTTGTGCTCCCACTGCCTCCACTGCCAGAGTTTGTGTCACCAGCTGGGTTTGCACAGGAAGTCAAAGTACCTAAAAGCATTGTGGCTGCTAGTCCTAGCATAGAGACTCTTGTTTTCCAATTTTTCATTTTGTTTTCCTCCTAAAAATAATTCATTTGTGGGAACCTCTAAAAACCCCTAAACAACAATAAAACAATTCCTTCGCCCTAATTTTTGCCCTGAAAAAGTTCTAAATCCACCAAGGATTAAAAACTTTTTCAGAACAATCTAAGAACAAAAAATTTGTACTCTTGTCCCCCAAGAGTTTTTAGAGGTCCCCTTATGGTAAACCCAAATTTGGGATTATCCAACTGTTAAGTCTTTCACTGAAGCTCCTGAGCAAAATTCCCCTTGGACTTGATAGTCTTTTGGCAAATAAGTTTTGGGATGTTCTATTGCTTCTTGCAAGATTTCCCATGCTTTTTTGCCTAAGTCCACTGTATTTTGTTTCCAAGTCATTAATTTTGGACTCAGACCTTGTGAAATTGGTTGGCCATCATAGCCAGCCACGCTGATATCTTTCGGATAGGACAGCCCTCTTTCTTCTAGTGCTGTTTTACCTCCTAAAAAAGAAAAATCATCTTGATAGAAAATAAAAGTTGGTGGATTAGGCAAGTCCAGTAAAAGATGAGTGGCTCGTTCTGCTGTCTCTGGTGCATGATATTTTTGCTGGCTGATATACTCGTCTGGAATTTCTAAGCCCACTTCATGACAGGCTTTATGAAAACTGGCGACACGTTGTTTTGTAATAAAAGAATCGTCGCCATAGATCATCGCAATTTTACGATGTCCTTTTTCATAGGCATATCGCACCATTTCTCCCATACCAACTGCATTATCTGAATGAACAGAAGCCAGTTGATGAAAGGAATAGTCAAGTAAAACCAGTGGGATTTGCCCTTCCATCAGCTGAATGACAGAACTTTCTTGGTAATTCGCATTTAAAATAAATACAGCATCACAGCCAAAAGTTTGGGCAGATTCCAAATAAGATAAATCTTGATGACCGATTTTTTCGCAAAGAAATAGCACAGTATAACCAGAGTTATGACAAGCAAAAATAAAATGATTCAGTACCGAAGCGAAAAAAGCATGGTCAAGTCTGCTATCTGAATCATTTTTCAGCAACACTCCGATGGTATAGGAGTGATTTGTTTTCAAACGTATGGCAGCAGCGTTGGGGATATACCCCATCTCTTTGGCTACCTTTTTCACTTTCTCTCGGGTGACTTGGCTGATATCTGGCTGTTCTCGTAAAGCTTTGCTGACAGCAGCGGCTGAGAGGTTGCAAGATTGTGCAATTTCTTTGATTGTTACCATGGAACCCCCCCTTCACGAAAGAACTTATTCGTTTAAGTTCTGACTTTAGTTTAACATGAAATTTATGGTAAGTCAATAGCTTTTTACCTTTTCTACTATATAAACAAAATACACCGCCGTTTTTTGTTTAAAATAACCAAATCCTATAGAAAGAATTCTGTTAAAGACGAAAAAACGTCTTTTCTCCTTCTTCTATCTTGCCAGCAAAGGAAAAAGCTTCGTGATTTTGCCTAAAAAAAAGATATTTTTTTGTATAGTTTGATAAAAAAAATTTTTTTATCTTCTTGGACTTGATAGTTTCCAAAATATATGGTAAAATTTACTCAGATAAATGAACATTGGCACATTTAAAATTATGACAGCAGTTTTTTTTTAACCGTTTACTTAAACGATAAAGTTCTTTTTGTTGATGATTCTTTTCCCTATTTAATGAATCGAATTTTTCTGGTTTATTTATCTAACAAAAACGTTTCCAGCGTAATGATGAAAAGAAAGTGGTGTATTGATATGAAAAAAGTAAGATTAGGAATCATCGGTGTAGGACAGCAAGGTGGTTTTTACACACAACTACTCACAGGTGTTTCCATTGGTCCCAATAGTGCAGGTTTTGCAGACCAAAAATTTGACCAATTAGAAGTAGGGGCTTTTTGTGAAATCGACCCTAAAAAAGCAGAAAATCTAAAATCTATTTTCCCTGATATTCCAGTCTTTAGCGATTATATCGAGATGATGGACAGTGGAACAGTAGACGCAGTGGTGACCACCGTACCACACTATTTACATCCTCAAATCGGCATTGACGCTCTCGAAAGAAATCTTCACGCTTTGTTAGAAAAGCCAGCTGGTGTGTATACAAAACAAGTGCAAGAAGTCATTGATATGGCAAAATCTAAGCCAGAACTCACTTTTGCTGTGTTTTTCAACCAAAGAATGAATCCTCTGTACAAAAAATTAAAAGCGATTATTGATGGTGGAGAAATTGGAAAAATCCGCCGTTCAAACTGGATTATCACCAACTGGTACCGTCCCCAAGCCTACTATGAAATGTCTGCATGGCGTGCCACTTGGAAGGGAGAAGGGGGCGGCGTCTTGGTCAACCAAGCACCTCATCAAATTGATTTATTACAATGGCTTTGTGGTATGCCCCAAAAAGTTTATTCTAATGTGAAATATGGTTATATGCGAAATATTTCTGTAGAAGATGAAGTAACAGCCATGTTTGACTATGGGAATGGTGCAACAGGTATTTTTATCACTTGTACCCATGACTTAATGGGGACTGATCGTCTGGAAATTTTGGGAGACAAAGGGAAAATTGTGGTGGATAATTCCAAAACAGCCACGGTGACCCGACTGGCACAAACAGAGCAAGAAGTCAATGAGGGTGTCACTGATTTAGAAGAAGTATTTAACATGATGCGTGGTGGTGTCATGGAAGAACGAGGACTGCAAACAGTGGAAACAATCGAATTTTCCAGCGTCTGGGGAGAGCAACACGGTGACATTCTTCGTAATTTTGCAGCAAATATCCTAGATGGTACCCCACTGGTGGCACCTGGATCTGACGGCATCAATGGTGTTCGTCTTGCCAATGCCATTCATCTTTCCAGTTGGTTGGGCAAAGAGGTAGACATTGATTTTGATGAAAACATGTTCTTAGAATTGCTAGAAGAAAAAGCAAAGAACGAAGGTTAAACAAGGATTTGTAAAGGAGAGATAACTATGGCTAAAATAGGCGTACAAATGATGATGCTCAAAGAAATTGTACTGGAACAAGGGGTGTTCAAGGTTTTAAAAAAATTACATGAACTTGGCTTTTCTTGTGTTGAAGTCAGCCAAATCCCCATGACTGAGGAAAATGTAAAAGAAATGAAAACAGCTTGCAGCGAGTTCCAAATGGAAATTGCAGCTCTCTCTGCCGCCATAGAACCACAAACACCAGGAGCAGAATCACTTTCCACTGATTTTGATAAAATAGTGGCTGATTGCAAATTTTTAAACTGCAATTATCTGCGAGTTGGGATGATGCCATTAAGTTATATGGGGTCTTTGGAAAAATCTTTACTCTTCGCCAATAAATGTGAAGAAATGGCAAAAAGATTAAGTGAACATGGGATTCACTTGTATTATCATAATCATCACATCGAATTTGTGAAATATAATGGGAAGTATCTCTTGGATTTGATTCGAGACAATACAACGAAATTGGGCTTTGAAATAGATGTTTACTGGGTGCAATATGGGGGAGAAAATCCTGTGGAGTACATCAAACAGTACAAAGGGAAATTGGAACTCCTTCATTTAAAGGATTATCGTCTGGTAGAGCCTGATTTCACAGGGGTAGATATGAGCAAACATCCTGAATTTCTAAAAGCTTTTACCAATGTGGTCAGATATGCGGAAATTGGCAGTGGAAATCTTGATTTCCCGTCTATTATCCAAGCTGGTTTGGATACAGGCGTAAAATATCTACTCATCGAGCAAGATGATTGTTACGGAAAAGACCCTTTCCATTGTTTAGAAGTTTCACGAGCAAATCTAGTGAACATGGGATATGAAGGGTTATTTTAAAGGAAACACTTCACAATCTCTCATGCCCCAATACAGGAAAACTTCAAGCATGGGAATGATGAGGTGTTCCTGAAAGATTCATACATCTGTCCTGTTCTCACACTATAGGAAGATGATTTTATGGTTAAATTGAATTTTGTGTTATAAAAAAGGAGTTCTATGATGAAAATGACATTTAGATGGTACGGAACTGACGATAAAGTCAGCCTAAACCACATTCGACAAATCCCCAATATGACAGGAGTTGTCACAGCAGTATACACCAAACCAGTGGGGGAAGTGTGGGAAGATCAGGAAATTCTAGCACTGAAAGCTGAAGTCGAAAAATACGGACTAGAGATGGAAGTCATCGAGTCTGTCCCTGTCCACGAGGACATCAAATTACGCCGTGGAGATTATCTCCGTTATATTGAAAACTATAAAGAAAATATCAAGAAGTTGGGAAAAGCAGGAGTAAAAGTAATTTGTTATAATTTTATGCCTGTCTT
The DNA here is from genome assembly GCA_044432725.1 of Eubacteriales bacterium. GTDB lineage: Bacteria > Bacillota > Clostridia > Oscillospirales > Oscillospiraceae > JAWXUK01. The sequence goes on along the minus strand of JAWXUL010000007.1, from coordinate 78,745 downwards.
TGATTGGACCAGAAGTCAACTAGATAAAGAACTTCCTGACGGCTCTAATGCCTTAGTTTTCTATCAAGAACAAGTAGAGAAAATGGACCCTGTTTCTGGGGATTTATCCCTTCCTGGTTGGGATGCCAGCTATACAAAAGAAGAAATGGGTGAGTTAATTTCTGCTTATCAAACCTTAGGTGAGGAAGGTCTTTGGGAAAATTTAAAGTTTTTTCTGAAAGAAATCATCCCTGTGGCTGTAGAATCAGATGTAAAAATGGCGATTCATCAGGATGACCCACCATGGAGTATTTTTGGGATTCCACGGATTATCACCGATGAAAAGAGCATTGACCGTTTCTTAACACTTGTAGATGTGGAACATAACGGTCTCACTTTGTGTTCTGGTTCTTTAGGTTGCTCCCCAAAGAATGATTATGCCCATATGGTACGAAAATATGGCAAGATGGGAAGAATCCACTTCGCTCACCTGAGAAATGTGAAGATTTTACCCAATGGATTTGAAGAATCAGCTCATTTTTCTTCTTGTGGTTCGCTGGATATGGTAGATATTCTGAAGGCATATCACGAAGTTGGCTATACTGGTTATCTTCGCCCAGACCATGGCAGAATGATTTGGGGCGAAACTGGCAGACCAGGATATGGACTTTATGACCGTGCATTAGGTGCAAGTTACATCAATGGTATTTGGGAAACTTTAGAAAAATTGCAGTAAAGAGGAGAAAAAATGAGTATTCTTATTTCAGGTTTTTCTGATGAAATTTCAGATAATTTTGACGAACAATTAGCCAAAATAAAGTCCCTTTCCATGGAATACATCTCTTTACGTGGCATAGATGGGAAAAATATTGGGGATTATTCTTTAGAAGAATTTCAATCAAAGGTATTCCCACGTCTGAAAAAGGAAGGGATCAGCGTGTCCTCCCTTAGTTCTCCCATAGGAAAAATTTTTATTGACGATGAAGCAGGATTCACAGAGCAAGTAAAACAACTGGAAACACTTTGTCAAATAGCAAATTTGTTAGAATGTAACTATATACGCATTTTTAGTTTTTTCATCAAAAAGGGAGAAAATTATGATCGCTATCAAGATATCGTGGTAGAAAAAATCAAAATATTTGCAGAGATTTCGGCAAAGTACAAAGTAATTTTACTTCACGAAAACGAAAAAGATATCTTTGGTGACATTGTCAAACGCTGTCATACCCTTTTTAAAGAAGTAGATTCTCCCTATTTTCAAGGAATTTTCGATTTTGCTAATTTTGTACAGTGTGGCGAAAATACCTTAGAAGCCTATGATCTGCTGAAAAGCAATATCCTTTATTATCACATTAAAGATGCTTCTTATGACTTAAGTTATAACGTTTTATGCGGTACAGGCCATGGAAAAATCCCTGAACTGGTTCAGAAAATTTTGGACAGCGGTTATGAAGGCTTTTTTACACTAGAGCCCCATCTTGCAATGTTCGGCTCTTTACAATCTTTAGAGTTAGAGGATGCCAGTACTGTGATTGATACTTCTGCTGAACTATCAGGAGAAGAGGGGTTTGAACTGCAGTATAAAGCATTCACTCAAATTTTATCAGAACTCGGTGTAAAAGTTTAAAGTGTTCTGTGGCAGTGTGATATTGCCTTGAAAAATAAATAAAAAACAAAAATCTGTATCCTGTTTTTAGAAAGTCAGGAGAATAAAAGGAGGAGAATGTTATGCTTAAAATAGCCATCGTTGGCTTAGGAACTGTTTCTGCTATTCATAAAAGTGCTATTAATGCCTCGGAATTGGGGAAATTAGTGGCTGTTTGTGATATTGACCCTAGAAAAAAAGCTGATTTACCATCTGAAGTTTCTTTTTATACAGATCTGAAAGAAATGCTAATTCATGAGGAATTAGATTGTGTCCACATTTGTTTGCCTCATTATTTACACACTTGTGCCATAGAGCTTTGTGCCACTTATGGTCGTCATGTATTCACTGAAAAACCCCTTGCTTTGACAGAAAAAGAAGGAAAAACAATCTTACATTTAGAAGATAAATATGCAGTAAAAATAGGTGTTTGTTTCCAGAATCGTTATAATGACACCATTGTCCACTTAAAAAATCTATTAGAAAATGATAATTACGGAAAATTGATTTGTAGCAAAGGTATTGTCACTTGGTGTCGTGAAATGTCATACTACCAAGAAGCAACTTGGCGAGGAGAGAAAGATAAATCAGGTGGAGGTGTTATGATCAATCAAGCCATCCATACACTAGATTTACTGTCCTATCTGGGAGGAGAATTTGATAGTTTAGAGGGTAAAGTTGCTAATTTTGCTTTGAAAGAGACAGAAATCGAAGATTCTGTCATGTGCAGACTTGATTACCAAAAGGGAGGTACTTGTATTTTCTTTGCTACCATCGCCTATGGTGACAATTCAGAAGTAGAGCTAGAATTTGTCTATGAAAAAGCAAAATTTTCCATTCATAATCACAATCTCTATAAAACAGAAGGGAATACCACTGTTTCTTTAGCAGTTGATCAAACTTTAGAGGGTGGGAAAGAATATTACGGAGCCAGTCATGGCATTGCTGTGAAAAAGTTTTATCAAGCTATTTTAGCCAATAACCTTGATTATATTTCAATGTCAGAGGGCTTGTATGCGATCAAAGTAATGGATGCTATTTTTGCATCTAGTTCTGAAAATATGAACAAAATCATCTTATAAGGGGAACAATATGAAACAATTTATGGACAAAGATTTTCTTTTAGACACAGAAACTTCACAAACCCTTTACCACGATTTCGCAAAAACAATGCCAATTTTTGATTTTCACAACCACTTAAATCCCAAAGATATCTACGAAGATGTCAAATATGAAAACATTTCACAAATTTGGCTTAGTGGCGACCATTATAAATGGCGATTAATGCGAGCGAATGGTATCACTGAAGACTTTATTACAGGAAATAAAAGTGATGAAGAGAAATTCATTGCATATGCCAAAACCATGCCATATGCATTGGGAAACCCCCTCTATCACTGGACGCATTTAGAATTGCAACGTTATTTTCAAATAGATACACCCCTTTCCGAAAAAACAGCAACAGAAATTTATCATCAATGCAATGAGATTCTACAAAAAAAGGAATTTTCGGTGCGTGGTTTAATACAGCAATCTAATGTGACAGTAATGTGCACCACAGATGATCCAAAAGATGACCTTTCTTTCCATAAATTATTAAAGAAAGAAGGATATTCCTGCAATGTTTTACCTTCTTTTCGTCCTGATTCCCTGATACACATGGAAAAAGAGGGCTTTTTACCCTATGTTACTTCTCTTAACTTGAAAAACTTAGAAGATGTTTTGTGTTTTTTAGTCCAAAAATTAGACTATTTCCACGAAGTTGGCTGTCGCCTTTCTGACCACGGCTTGGATACAGTGATGTATTTAGAGGCAACAGAAAAAGAAGTGGATACGATTTACAAAAAAGCACTGGCAAAAGAACCCTTAAGCCACGATGAACTGCGAAAATACAAAGGTTTTATCCTTTCCTTTTTAGGAAAAGAATATCACAAAAGAGCTTGGGCAATGCAATATCACATCGGTCCCATGCGAAACAATTCCAGTAGAATGTTTACAAAAATAGGAGCAGACACTGGTTTTGACTCCATCAATGATGGGCCATGTGCAGTGGATTTATCCAGATTACTGGACAGCATGGATCAAAGTGATCAACTGCCCAAAACTATTTTATATTGCTTAAATCCAGCAGATAATGCAGTGCTTGCTTCTATGTTAGGCAATTTCCAAGGAGGAGGGATCCTTGGAAAGATGCAATTTGGCTCAGGTTGGTGGTTTATGGATACAAAAGAGGGAATGAATCGTCAAATGGACGATCTCGCCTCTATGGGAATGTTATCCCGTTTTGTAGGTATGCTCACCGATTCCAGAAGTTTCCTCTCCTTCCCACGGCATGAGTATTTTCGACGTATTTTGTGCAATAAAATTGGTCATTTGGTTGAGAATGGTGAATATCCCGCAGATATAGTGGTTTTAGGACAAATGGTACAAGATATTTCTTATAACAACATCAAAAACTATATTGCATTAGACGAAAGGAGCAGCGTATGAAATTAAGTAAAGCAAGCATCCAAAAGAAAAGTGAGTGGTCTACAGTCAAATTACCTGACTTTGATCTAGAAAAAGTAAAAGAACACACAGAAACTTCTCCACGCTGGCTACATTTTGGTGCTGGAAACATTTTTCGTGGTTTTATTGCTAGAATCAATCAAAGTATTTTAGAAAATGCTGCAGGAGACACAGGTATCATTGCTGTGGATACTTTTGATTTTGATATCATTGATCAGATTTATCATGATTTTGACAATCTCACCCTCCTTGTCCGATTAAAATCAGATGGTTCTATGGAAAAAGAAGTCATTGCTGGGGTCAGTCACGCATATAAAGGAAGTCGTGATTTTTCTGACTTCAAAAAAATAGAAGAAGCTTTTGAAAATCCAAGTTTACAAATGGTAAGTTTTACAATAACGGAAAAAGGATACAGCTTAAAAAATTCAGACGGCTCATATTTCCCCTTGGTTGCCCACGACATGACAAATCCCCCTGAAGAATCACAGCATATCATGGGGATTGTGGCAAGTTTACTCCTGAAAAGATTTCTTATAAACAGCTCTCCTCTTGCTTTGTGCAGTATGGATAATTGTAGCCACAACGGAGAAAAGTTACAAACTGGAATTTTAGTAATTGCAGAAGCTTGGGAGAAAAATGGCTTTGTTTCCTCTGACTTTATTGGATATCTTAAAAATGAAGAGAAAATTTCCTTCCCTTGGTCTATGATTGATAAAATCACCCCACGTCCTGATACTTCTGTGGAAAAAGAACTGAGCAAAATGGGATTGGAAAACATGGCGCCAATCGTTACTTCTAAAAACACCTTTATTGCGCCCTTTGTCAATGCAGAAATGGCTGAATATTTGGTGATTGAGGATAAATTCCCCAACGGACGCCCTCAATTAGAGCTTGGTGGGGTATATCTCACAGATAGAATCACAGTAAATCAAGTGGAAACCATGAAAGTGACCACTTGTCTCAATCCACTTCACACAGCACTTGCTGTTTTTGGACCTGTTTTGGGTTATACGCGAATTTACGAAGAGATGAAAAATCCTCTTTTGAAAACATTAGTTGAGAAAATAGGCTACGAAGAAGGCATGAAAGTAGTTGTTGACCCCAAAATCATCAGTCCAAAGGCATTTATTGACGAAGTGATTGAAGAAAGACTCACAAATCCCTTTATTCCTGACGACCCTGCCAGAATTGCCACAGATACTTCTCAAAAAATGGGGATTCGTTTTGGGGAAACCATCAAAGCCTATGAAAAAAGAGAGGATTTAGATCCAAAAACCCTTGTTTACATCCCTCTTGCCATTGCAGGGTGGTTTCGATATTTACTTGCTGTGGATGATAAAGGTGAAAAAATAGAACTAAGTGGCGACCCACTACTGGAAGAACTAAAAAAACAACTCTCCACACTGAAATTAGGTGGAGAGTATCACGGTGAACTGTTACCATTGCTGAAAAATGAAAGTATTTTCCCTTGTGATTTAGAAAAAATAGGTTTATCTAGTAAAATAGAGGGATTTTTTCAAGAACTCATGGCATCCACTGACGCTGTGACAAAGACTTTAGAGAAATATTTGTCTTAAGTCAAATGCCAATGTCTCTTTAGAAAAGCCATTAACTCAGCCCCTCAACAATGCTGTCAATTTAAGAACCCTCTCAGTCAGCTAACGCTGACAACTCTCCCAGAGGGAGAGCCAAAATACTTCTTTCAGAAAGCTTCTTCGGGTTCCCTTGCCTCTCCCTTCGGGAGAGGTGCCGCCCACTGGTGGCGGAGAGGGCAAGGAAAAATCCTTAAGTTGACAGCATTGAACCCCTCAAGCCCTTAAAAATTCGGTGAATCCTGTGTGGATTGTACAAATTTTCTAGGAATTTGAGGGGCTGTTTTTTTACAAATAAAAATCAGGGGAACTGCGACTTGTTTCACAACTCCCCTGATGAAATATTTTAGAAAGAATTATTTCTTTTTCTTCTTTTTATTGTTAAAAATCCCAGCTTTATTGTGCTGAGCTTCTTCCCCCATGGTATTACCAAAGGCAATCAGTGCTTCTTTTTGTTCGTTAGTTAAAGATTGTGGCACCATCACCTTCACTGTGACATGTTGGTCCCCACGATTTTTGCTACGAAGTTCTGTGACACCTTTCCCCCGTAAACGAAAGGTCGTGCCCGTCTGGGTCCCTGCTGGGAGGTTATATTTCACTGGACCATCCACAGTGGGGATTTCCAGCTCGCAGCCCAAGGTTGCTTGCAGAAAAGAAATGGGCTGGGTAAACAAGATGGTAGTCCCTTCTCGTTGGAATACTTGGCTTGGCTGAATATGAATCCCCACCACCAAATCTCCTGAAGGACCGCCGTTTTTTCCAGCATTCCCCTGACCTCGAAGAGAGATGGCTTGTCCATCATCAATTCCAGCGGGAATGGAAATAGGGATTTTTTTCTGTGTTTTCACAGAGCCATTTCCTCCACAGATTTTACAAGGATTAGAAATGATTTTCCCTTTTCCTTGGCAACGAGAACAGGTGGCTGTACTACTGAAAGACATCCCACCCATACCACGTTGGATTCTCACTTGTCCAGAGCCACGACAGTCAGGACAGGTGTCTGCACTGCCATTAGGCCCGCAACCAGATCCATTACATTCTCCACAAGGTTCTGTTCGGTTCAGGCTGATTTCTTTTTCGCAACCAAAGATTGCCTCTTCAAAGGTAATACTAAGATTAGCACGAAGACTTTCCCCTTTTCGTGCCGCATTTTGGCGACTATTAAAGCCTCCCCCAAAGAAGGAGCCGAAAATATCCCCAAAGTCAATATCGCCCATATCGAAGCCACCTGGTCCATAACCACCACCGCCGCCACCATAATTGGGGTCCACGCCAGCGTGACCAAATTGGTCATAGCGACCTCGTTTATTGCTATCAGAAAGGATGTCATTTGCCTCGTTAATTTCTTTAAATTTATTTTCTGCTGCTGTATCCCCTGGGTTTAAGTCAGGGTGATATTGCTTTGCTAATTTACGATAAGCTTTTTTGATTTCATCCTCAGAAGCCCCTTTGCTCAGTCCTAGGACTTCATAATAATCACGTTTATTTTCTGCCATATTGTCACCTCTCATTCATGCTTACATAATCTTTCAGAAAACTTTTGTCTCTGACGGAAACATCCTGAATCCAAGATGGATTCAGGGTGAACACAGTCGTTTTCCGAGAAGATTAGGATTATATGAAGCGTTTTGATTTCATATGTAGGGACGAGAAAACCCTCGTCCCTACAGTGATATTTTTATTGTTCGTCAACCACTTCGAAGTCTGCGTCTACCACATCAGACTCGTTATTGCCACCCATATCTCCCATATCAGGAGCAGCTTCTGGTGCGGCTTGTTGATACAGCTTTGCAGAAACATCTTGCATAAGCTTCATTAAATCTTCAGTCCCTTTGGTGAGTGTATCCACATCAGCATCAGGATTTGCCAGAATTTCTTTCAAATCAGCCACTGCTTTTTCCACAGGCGCTTTCTCCTCAGCAGAGATTTTGTCGCCCATATCAGCCAAAGCAGTCTCTGTTTGATACACAGCTTGGTCAGCAGAGTTACGTGCCTCTACAGACACTTTGCGTTTTGCATCTTCCTCTGCATACATTTCTGCTTCTTGTACTGCTTTTTCCACATCTTCTTTAGACATATTGGTAGAAGAAGTGATGGTGATTTTTTGTTCTTTCCCTGTGCCTAAATCTTTGGCAGAGACATTCACGATACCATTGGGGTCAATGTCAAAAGTAACTTCAATTTGTGGCGTGCCACGACGAGAAGGAGCGATGCCGTCCAGATTGAAATGACCCAAACTTTTATTGAATTGAGCCATGTCACGTTCCCCTTGCAACACGTGGACTTCCACAGAAGTTTGGTTGTCAGCAGCAGTAGAGAAGATTTGGCTTGCTTTTTTAGGAATGGTGGTGTTTCTTTCGATGACTTTTGTCATCACGCCCCCTTGGGTTTCAATGCCCAAGGAAAGAGGGGTAACGTCCAAGAGTAGAAGCCCTTTCACATCTCCTGTGAAAATACCACCTTGGAGTCCAGCACCCATTGCCACACATTCGTCAGGGTTGATTCCTTTAAAGCCTTCTTGTCCTGTGATTTTTTTCACTTCGTCTTGAACAGCTGGGATACGGCTAGAACCACCCACCAAAAGCACTTTGTTCAAATCGCTACTAGAAAGACCAGCGTCGCTCATTGCTTGTTTCACAGGACCAATGGTGCGTTGCACCAAAGAGGCAGTCAATTCGTTGAATTTCGCACGAGTCAGGTTCAGCTCCAAGTGTTTTGGACCTGTGGCATCTGCTGTGATGAAAGGGAGATTGATAGCGGAGCTGGTTACAGAAGAAAGTTCAATTTTTGCCTTTTCAGCCGCTTCTTTCAAACGTTGTACAGCCATTTTGTCTGCAGCTAGGTCAACGCCTTCTGCTTTTTTGAATTCTTCAGTCATCCAGTCGATGATTGCTTTATCAAAGTCGTCACCGCCCAAACGGTTGTCACCGGCTGTTGCAAGGACTTCGATCACCCCATCACCAATTTCCAAAACAGACACGTCAAAGGTACCACCACCAAGGTCATACACCATGATTTTTTGATCTGCTTCTTTGTCTGCACCATAAGCAAGTGCAGCAGCAGTTGGTTCGTTGATGATACGTTTCACTTCTAGGCCAGCAATTTTACCCGCATCTTTGGTGGCTTGACGTTGTGCGTCAGAGAAATAAGCAGGGACAGTGATAACAGCTTCGCTGACAGTGCCACCCAAATAAGCTTCTGCGTCAGCTTTTAATTTTTGCAAAATCATGGCAGAGATTTCTTGTGGGCTGTATTGTTTGCCGTCTACGCTGACTTTATAGTTATTCCCCATCTCTCTTTTGATAGAGCTGATGGTGTTATCAGGATTTGTGATGGCTTGACGTTTTGCCACTTGACCTACCAAACGTTCCCCGTCTTTAGAGAAAGCCACAACAGATGGGGTGGTACGGTTGCCCTCAGCATTGGCGATAACAACAGCTTCGCCACCCTCCATCACAGCGACACAAGAGTTTGTAGTTCCTAAATCAATTCCGATAATTTTTGACATAATATTTTCCTCCTAAATAAATAAAACCTATTTGTTTCCTTCATGTTATAGTCAGGGGCAAATGCCCCGATTTTTTAGATGTTGCCTTAGTTCGCCACTTTCACTTGAGCAAAACGAATGACTTTCTCTTTGTGGATAAAGCCTTCTACAAAGACTTCTGTAATTGTGTTCTCGCCCCAATTTTCATTGTCCTCACGAGCCAATGCTTCGTGTAATTTGGGGTCAAACAGTTCCCCAACAGAAGAGATTTTCTCTAGCTCTAGCTTTTCGAAAATCATTTGCAGTTGTGTCATGGTCATTTCTACACCCTTTTTGAATGCCTCGTCCTCGCATTTTTGGCTCAATGCACGGGAGAGATTGTCATAAACAGGGAGAAACTCTTGGACTGTTTGTCGTAGCACATCATCTTTTTGAGCAATTTTTTCTTTGGCTGTGCGTTTTCTGAAATTATCATATTCCGCTAAAATGCGAAGAAGTTGTGCTTTGTCCTCGCTGACATCTTCTGTTTCCTTTTTCTCCTCGATGACTTCCACTTCTTCAAACTCTGCAGTTTCTACCTTTTCTGCTTCTGCAGTTTTTTCTGCTTCTTCAGGGGTTGCTTTTTCACTTGATTTTTTTTTCATTTATTCTGTTCCTCCTATATCTTTCTCTTTTGTTTCTTCAAAAATTTCATTTTTTCCAAACATCCGAGTGAGACTGTCTGCGAAATAGCTAAGTCTTGCTGTCACCTTGGCATAATCCATTCGAGTGGGTCCCACCACACCAATCACACCCTTCATACCATCACCAATATCATAACTTGCCATCACCACCGAAGTATCTTTTAATGCTTCACTGATGTTCTCAGGCCCGATTAAAATACTGGTACCAGCTTCCAAAGAAATGGGTAGATTTAGTTCTTCTGTTTCTTCTGTCAGATAAGTCATCAGGGGTTTTGCCTTATCCACATCGCTGTATTCTGGAAATTCTAACAGATGGGTGACCCCTGTGGTTTTCAAGGGACGGTGTGCTTCTTGCCCCAGTGTTTCCAGTGCAAAGGTAACCACAGTGGTAATCAGTGCATAGGCATTGGGGGGGGATTTGCTGACCATTTCTCCCAAGGTTTTTTCCATCTCTCCATAGGTCAGACCCACAAAAGAGCTGTTTAGCACAGTGGACAGAAGCTGGATTTGGCTGTCAGACACAGGGTCAGGGAGTCGAATCAGCTTGTTTTTCACTGTGCTACTGTCGGTCATCACCACGGTGATGAAAGCGTTTTCTTCCACCAAAAGCAGATCATAACGTTTGACAGTGGCTTGGGTTCGGGGGCTTGTCATGGAAAAGACGGGGTAATCACTGATTTTGGACAAGACTTTTCCAGCTTTATCAATGATTCTGTCTAACTCTTCCATTTTCAGGTTCAGCACTTGGTTGATGTTCTGGGTATCCTGTTGCGTCAGATCATGCTTTTGCATCAACTGATTCACATAAAAGCGATATCCCATGGGGGAGGGAATCCGTCCAGCAGAAGTGTGGGGCTGTTCTAACAATCCCAGTTCAGTCAGGTCTGCCATTTCGTTGCGAATGGTTGCCGAGGAAATATCCAGTTTTGCACTTTCAGCCAGTGCCTTTGATCCAACTGGCTCGGCTGTGGCAATATAGGATTCTACGATGATTCGAAGAATCTCTTGTTTCCGTTGGCTGAGTTCCAAGGGTGGCACCTCCTCAGGTTGAGAGTCATTTTGCTGGGGATTAGCACTCGTCGCTATCGAGTGCTAACAATACTTTACCACTCTCTGAGAATATTGTCAATAGTTCTTTGAAAAAAATTTTTATAAAATGCAAAAATTTTCACTCTCATGGGATAAGTGCTAAAAAACCACTGCTTTTGGCACAAGGGAACAATTTAAAAGGATGGTGGACACAAGTGGGAGACCTTTTGTCCTCCATTACGCCTTAAATAGTAGAAAACGATTCAATTTTTGGTGGATTTAGAACTTTTTTTGAAATAACCTGAAAAAATCATCCTCCATTTTTCTTTCGTTTTTTTACAAGAACTTTACAAGAAAAAGCTGTGTTTCAATATTATTTTTGTCATAATAGACAAGAATGAAAAAATAGACAAGAAGAAGGGAGCATTTCCTGAAAAAATTGTGGATAAAAGAACTATTCAAGAAAGGCTAGACAAGATATAATGACAGATACTACATTATATGTTCCCAGAAAGGACAAAAAATATGACAAAAGATTTAACCTCTGGTTCCCCCATGAAATTGATTCTGGGGTTTGCTTTGCCCACTTTAATCGGCATATTATTCCAGCAATTTTATTCCTTGGTGGATACAGCCATTGTGGGAAATTTACTGGATACCTCTGCTCTGGCAGCTGTGGGCACCACTGGCTCTTTAAACTTTATGGTGATTGGCTTTATTGTGGGGCTAGGCAATGGGTTTGCCATTCCTGTGTCACAGCGAATGGGGGCAGGACAGCATAGCATGATGCGAAAATATGTGGCAAATTCCTATTGGCTTGCTGGGGGCTTTTCCATTGCAGTCACCTTGCTTGTCTGTGTCCTTTGCCGTCAAATTTTAATTGCCATGCAAATTCCAGAGGATATTTTTGAACGGTCCTATCAATATATTTTTGTCATCTTTTTGGGGATACCCGCCATTTTTTTATATAACCTATTAGCTTCTTTGATTCGTGCCTTAGGGGACAGCAAAACCCCTGTTTATTTTCTTGCCCTTGCTTCGGTGATGAATATTATTTTGGACTATATTTTCATTGTCTATACCCCCTTAGGTGTGGCAGGGGCAGCACTTGCCACAGTGATTTCCCAATCATGCTCTGGGATTGCTTGTTTGTTTTACATGAAAAAAAAGTTCCCAATTTTAAAAATGACAGCAGAAGAGAAGAAAATCAATGGAGTGATTTGCAAAAATCTTTGTTTCATGGGGATTCCCATGGGATTACAATTTTCTATCACAGCCATCGGGAATGTTATTTTACAAACTGCAGTGAATGGTTTAGGGAGTAGCACCATGGTGGGCGCCCTGAGTACCTCGGGAAAGCTGAGTATTTTCTTTTGGGCACCCTTTGACTCCTTGGGCTCTACCATTTCCACTTTTTGTGGTCAAAATGTAGGTGCCATGAAATTGGACCGATTGGGCAAAGGGATCAAGTCTGCTTGTCTATTAGGGGCGATTTATTCCATTTTTGCCTTTGCCATTCTTTGGTTTTTTGGCGAGGATCTTCTCATGCTCTTTCTCAACGAGGACGAGGGTGATTTAACAGAGTTTATGAACTATGCCAAGAAAAATTTGTACATCATGAATGCCTTTATGATTATTTTATGTATTTTAATCGTGACTCGCTTTGCCATTCAGGGCATGGGCTTCAGCACCTTTGCCATGCTAGCAGGGGTCATGGAAATGATCAGCAGAACTTGCGTGGCACTCTTTCTTGTTCCTGTGTGGGGCTATGACGCTGCCTGTTTTGGCGCTCCCATTGCTTGGATTGCAGCCATTGCCTTTTTGATTCCTGCCAGCTATGGTTGTATCAAAAAATTAAAAACAAGTCAAATCCGTGACGACAACGAATATCTCCCCCCAGAAGAGGTACATTGATGCAAGTACGAGTGGTCACCAGTTCCCAAGGGAAACTCTCTTATGAACTGAGTAAAAAAAACATCAAAAAAATGTATCTACGTGTACAAAAAGACGGAAGAATCACTGTTTCTACCCCAAAATCTGTCACAGTCAAAGAAGCAGATGCCTTTGTCCAGAACAATGAAGCCTTTATTTTCCAAGGCCTTGAAAAAATCAAAACAAGGGCAGAAGAAGCACCCCCTCCCCACAGCTTTCAATCAGGGGATCGCTTTTTCTTCTTGGGACAGTCCTTGACCCTAGAGCTGCGAAATGGCTTTTTGTCTCCTGTCAAAAAAGAGGGGGACTTGCTGGTGGTACAGCTTCCCTTCCCCATGGATGGCTCTCTCCCCCCAAAATCCATGGTGGCAGATGCCTTAAATGAATTTTACAGCAAAGAGATTAGCCGTATCTTCTTTGATCTGATGAAAAGCTATCAAGAAAAGCTTGCCCCTTTGGGGATTCCCACAGCGTTTTTAAAAGTACGGAAGATGAAATCCCAATGGGGCAGTTGTAACAGACGAAATAACGCCATTACTTTAAATAGTAATTTGATCTATGTCCCCCTAGAGCTGATTGACTATGTAGTCTTGCACGAATTTTGCCATTTTATCCATGGAAATCACAGCAAGGATTTTTATGATTTGGTCGCAGTTTATATGCCAGATTGGAAAGAGAGACGACAAAGTCTTAAACAATGGAGTCATATAGAGTCCTAGAAAGAATAAGAAAAAGAGACATTTACAATAAACAAGGTGAAATGAAATAATGTTCACCTTCCAGAAGAAGGAGATCAGATTTATGTGTGGAATTGTTGGTTATATAGGAACAGAAAATGCAGTGGATATTTTGCTCTCTGGGCTGTCCAAGCTAGAGTATCGAGGCTATGACTCTGCAGGCATTTCTTTCTTTTGTCAGGACCAGTTGAAAAGCATCAAAACCCAAGGAAGACTTTCTGTCTTAGCAGAAAAAATAAAGGAAGAGGGGCTCCTCCATGTGGAGGAAGGCATTGGGCATACCCGTTGGGCAACCCATGGCGCCCCCAGTTACGAGAACAGCCACCCTCATAACAGCCAAGGAAACCGTTTTTCCGTGGTTCATAATGGTATTATTGAAAACTATCTGGAAATCAAAGAATATTTACAAAAAGAGGGCTTTGTCTTTCAATCAGAGACAGACTCTGAAGTGGTGGCACATCTCTTAGAGCATCGCTACACAGGGGATGCCAGAGAGACTTTGGGGAAGATTTTGCCCGAACTTCGTGGGGCTTATGCCCTTGGCATCATCTGTAAGGACAGCCCAAATGAAGTCCTTGCTGTGCGCAAGGACAGTCCTCTCCTTGTGGGTCTGGGGGAAAAGGGGAACTATATCGCCTCTGACATTCCTGCTCTTTTGGAATACACCAGAAATTATTATCTCTTAGAGGATGATGAAATTGCTGTATTACAAAAAACTGGTGTAAATCTCTATGATTTGTCTGGAAATCCTGTGAGTAAAGAGGTTTTCCACGTCACTTGGGACATCCAAGCAGCAGAAAAAGGTGGCTATGACTATTTCATGATGAAAGAAATGGTGGAACAGCCCGAAGGCTTGCGTAAAACCATTTCCCCTCGTCTGACAGCAGAGAAAGAAATTGATTTAGAATTCCAAGAACTCACTCAGGAGGATCTGCGAGCCTGTGGACATTTGCACATCGTTGCTTGTGGTTCTGCCGCCCATGCTGGATTGGTGGCTCGATATGTTTTCGAGGACTTGGCAAAAATCCCTGTGAATGTGGATATCGCTTCAGAGTTTCGTTACCGCAGTCCTATTTTACAGAAAAATGATATCTGTATCATCATCAGTCAATCAGGAGAAACAGCTGACACCTTAGCTGCCTTGCGAGAAGCAAAGAAGCAAGGAGTCGCAGTGATTTCCATTGTGAATGTGGTGGGTAGCTCTATCGCCAGAGAAAGTGATGAAGTCCTTTATACATGGGCAGGGCCAGAAATTGCAGTTGCCACCACAAAGGGATATACCACCCAATTATCCATTCTCTATCTCCTTGCCCTGAAATTTGGACAGGTGCGAGGGACCATTTCCCCTGAACTCTATGAAAACTATATCCAAGAGCTTGCCTATTTGCCAAAGAAAACAGAAAACGCCCTTGCCCAAGAGGGTCGCATGAAGGCATTGGCAAAGCAATATGCCCACAGCAATTCTGTCTTTGTCATTGGTCGTGGCACAGATTATGGGGCAGCCATGGAAGCTTCTTTAAAACTGAAAGAGATTTCCTATATCGGCAGTGAAGCCTATGCTGCTGGAGAGCTGAAACATGGCACCATCTCTTTGATTGAAGAAGGGACTTTGGTCATTGCCATCGCCACCCAAGAGACATTGTACGAGAAGCTAATCAGCAATGTCAAAGAGGTCAAGGCTAGAGGTGCCAAGGTCATTGCCATTACCTTAGAAGGAAATCAAGGCATGGAGGCAGTGGCTGACCACGTGGTTTATTTGCCCCAAACGATGCCAGCATTGACTCCTTCCTTGAACATTATCCCCATGCAGCTGTTTGCTTATTATGTAGCTGTGGAGCGGGGATGTGATGTGGATAAGCCACGAAATCTAGCAAAATCTGTTACAGTTGAATAAAAGAGCCTTGATTCTTTCACCACTTACCTCCTTTTCTCATAGAATAGAGAAAAGGAGGTTTTTTATTATGCCAAACATCTATTTATCCCCCTCTACCCAAGAGTGGAATTACTATATCAACGGAGGCAGTGAAGAAGAATACATGAATCTCATTGCTGACCGAATGGAACCTTATCTCACAGCTTCGGGAATCAGTTTTACCCGAAACAGTCCTGATATGACAGCCGCTTCTTCCATTGCCCAGTCAAATGAGGGTAATTATGACCTGCATTTTGGACTTCATTCCAATGCAGCTGCCCCTCCCCTCAGTGGGACAGCAAGGGGCTCCTTGGTGTTTTACTATCCTACCAGTGAAAAAGGCAAAGCATGGGCAGAAATCACAGCCAATAATTTGCGAACCATCTACCCTGACCCTAGCTTGGTGCGAGCAGAACCCACCACCTTGATTGGGGAAGTGCGCAAAACCAAGGCGCCCTCTGTCTTTGTGGAGCTTGCCTTTCATGATAATATCGAAGATGCAGTTTGGATCAAAAACAATCTGGATGCAGCTGCCCGTAATTTGGTGCTGAGCATCACAGAGTATTTTGGCATCCCCTTTCTGGCTCCCATTCCTCCCAAAAACGGGGTGGTAGATGTGACATGGGGTGCCTTGAATCTAAGAGACAAACCCAGTACCCGTGGAGAGGTCATTGCTCTTTTGGCAGATGGCGCTGCTGTGACCATTATCAATCAGTGGCAAGACTGGTTCTTGGTAGAAGTCCAAGGCACAACAGGCTATATCAGTAAAGATTATGTGACAATCGTTGATTAAAGGAGTGTTTTTATGAAAATTCATGTGGTGCAATCAGGGGATAATGTCTATGCCATCGCCCAAGCGTATGGTGTTTCTATGTCACAAATTTTAAAAGATAATCAGTTAGAAGACCCCTCTCAATTAGTGGTGGGGCAGACCTTGGTCATTTTGTATCCAGAAATCACCCACACAGTTCAAGTGGGAGAAACCTTAGACCAAATCGGCAAAAACTATCATGTCAACACCAAAACCTTGCTCCAAAACAATCCCCAACTCAATGGTTGGGAAGGAATTCACCCAGGGCAACAGCTAGTGATTCAGTATAAAGACCAAGGTGACAGCCCACTTTATGTGACAGCCTATGCTTATCCCAGTATCAATAAAGATTTGTTGGCACAAACAGTCCCCTACCTCAGCACTCTGACCCCTTTTACCCATCGCTTTACCATCGAGGGAAAGCTTGCCACTTTAAATGATGGCTATCTCCAATGGGCAGGGGAAAAAGTAGGGGTCGGTACTGTCTTTCATCTGGCTTCTGTCAATCCAGATGGTGCCTTTTCCACTGCTCTTTCCAATGCCATTCTCAGCAATCCCACCCTCCAAGAAAATTTGATTGATGAAATTATGGCACAAGTCAAGGAAAAATCTTATGTAGGGGTGGACGTGGATTTTGAATTGATTGACCCCAACCTCGCCAAAGCATATGTGGCATTTTTATCTGATTTGAAGAAAAACCTCGGTGATTTACCCCTCACTGTGGCTGTCGCACCGAAAATTTCTTCTCAGCAAAAAGGGATTTTCTATCAAGGGCATCTCTATCGAGAGATTGGGGAAGTGGCTGACAAAGTTCTGTTGATGACTTATGAGTGGGGCTATCCCCAAGGCGAGCCTATGGCGATTTCCCCTATCACTGGGGTGCGTCAAGTTTTGGACTATGCCATCACGGAAATCCCACCTGAAAAGCTTCTTTTGGGCATCAATACCTATGGATACAACTGGAAAACCCCAAAAGTCATGGGAGTGAATGCAGTATCTGTCACTTGCCCAGAAGCAGTGGGCTTGGCTCGTGATTATCACGCAGAAATTTTTTATGACCAAGAAGCACAAGCACCCTATTTCCATTACACAGACGCAGACAATCAGACGCACACCCTGTGGTTTGAAGATGCCAGAAGCATTCAAGCCAAGCTAAATTTGGTGAAAGAGTATGCCTTGCAAGGGGTAGGCTATTGGAATTTGGATCGCCCCTTTCCACAAAATTGGTTGGTGTTGCATCATACCTATGGAGAAGTTTAAGAATTTCCTTTCACCATAAGAAACAAGAAAAGAGCAACAACTGGTACTTCCAGTTGTCGCTCTTTGTTTGTATTTAAACAATCGCCTCTATCTTCTCTGGTTTACTAGGAGAAGTTGGAGGTGTTTTTTTAGAGATAATGAGATAGAAGGTAGGCATGAGGAAGAGAACCAACACAGTGGAAGCAATCAAACCTCCGATGATGATAATCCCCATACTTTGCATCATGTCAGCCCCTTCCCCTACCCCAAAGGCAAGAGGAAGCATAGACAGGACAGTGGTCAAAGTGGTCATAATAATGGGACGCATTCTCACTTGTCCACTTAAAATCAATGCCTCTTCCAAGGTATCACAGGTTTTTCTGTATTGGTTTGCAGTATCCACGAACAAAATGCCGTTGTTCACCACAATCCCCATCAGCATTAAAATACCCATCAAAGCAACAATGGTAATAGGTTGCCCACTGAGGAATAAAAGCCCAAAAGAACCAATAAAGCTAAAGGAAACAGAACACATGACCATGAGAGAGAATCGTAATGACTCGAACTGCATTGCCATGACCATAAAGACAAGGAACACAGCTGTGATAATGGATTGCCCCATGGCGACAACTTCGTCTGTGATATAGTCCACACCAGGACCATTCCCCACGAAAATTTCAGAACCGTAATCAACACTTGCTTCTAACTCTGCAATGGCAGCAGATACCTGTGCATTCCCTCCTGTTACAGGAGAGGTGGTCAAGTCAATACAATAATAGCCGTTCATTTTCTTGATGCTTTGCATATTATCAGAGAAAACCAGCTCTGCCATTTGACTCAAGGGGACTTTCCCCACTGCTGTATCAATGGGCATATTCATGAGCAGATGCAAGTCATCTGCATAACCAGCAGGATACTCCACCACCAAGTCATAGGTATCAAGACCGATGTCCATCTCCCCATGCTCATAGCCAGTGACAGCCAGACGCAAGGTCTGTGCCACATTCACAGGATTTGTCCCATAATCCATGGTTTTATTGGGGTCGATTTTAATGGAGGCTTTTGCCGAGCCCCATGTCCCCAAAGAAGAGGTGACCCGTTGTACCCCTTCAAGCTCATAGAGTTTTTCTTCAAAATCCAAGGCAGCTACTTGCAAAGCATCATAGTCGTATCCATGGAGAGTGGTGAGAATCAAGGTCATATCCCCCACCATAGACTCCATCATCTCGTCCCCAGAAGCAGAAATACTAATGGACATATCTGTCATGTCATAGGTTTTTTCTAAGTATTCATTGACCAAAGGCTTCGCCCCTTGTCCTTCCACAGCAAAACAAGTGATGGTGGCTGAATTACCAGAAATCGCCAGCTGATAGCTTTCAATTCGTTCGTCCTCCATGACTATGGCTTCAATGGGTTCCACCAAGGAACTCATTTCCTCTAGCTTGGAATTAGATCGGAAATCAACATTGATAATCAGTTTTCCTGTGTCTGATTCTGGCATCAGTTCCAGTGGAATGACCAAGCACAGGGCAAGACTACCCGCCAACAAGGCAATGGAAAAAACTACCACCAAAAAGCGATGTTTCAACACAGAAGGAACAATTTTCACATATCCTTTTTCCATTTTTTCCATCAAATTACTGACCATAGAGCGTTTTTCTTCTGGTTGTAACAAGAAATAGAACATGGGCACAAGGACTGTTGCGGATAACAGGGATGCGATCATAGCAAAAACAATGGTGTAACTTAGTTGGACGAACATTTGTCCAGAGACACCACCCAATGTGGTGAGAGGAAGATACACAACGATGGTAGTAATGGTTGAAGCCACAACAGAAGCCCCCACCACACGACAGCCATCATAGGCGACCACTTTAAATTGCTCTTTCACAGAGAGGTTTTCTGCTTGCACACGGTTTTTGATTTTGAAAATACTCTCCAAAACCACGATGGCGTTGTCCACCATCAAGCCTATGGCGATCATCAAAGCATTGGATGTCACCATGTTCAGTTCAAAGCCAGCCACACTCATGCAAATCAGGGTCACCACCAAGGAAATGGGAATGGCGCTTCCGACAATCAAACTAGCACGTATATTGCCTAGGAAAATGTACAAAACAAGCATACACAAAACCACGGCAATAGCAAGTGTCTGCATGACAGAAATCAGCGTGGACACAATCAAGTCACTGCTGTCATCTGTGACTTCGATGTTAAAGTTAGGATTGTTGGCTCGGATTAAATCCAGTGCTTTGTAAATATCTGCTGCCACAGCAGGGATGTTCGCATCTTGGGCGTTGATGATTTCCACATTGATATTCTCGATCCCATCGTAACGGCTGACAGATTCAGCATCTTTCGCTCCGATTTGCACTTGTGCCACTTCTTTCAAAGAAATTAGCGCACCTGTCCCTGTGGTCATAGAAATATCTTGTATCTGGGCAAGATTATCCAAAGAAGCACCCGAAGAAACGCTTAAATCTTGCAAGCCTTGGGGCAATGACCCAAGAGGCAAATCAAAATCAAACATGGCAATCGCCGAGCCAATAGACTGGAGGGAGATACCATATTGTTCCATTAACACAGGGTCTGCCACCACACGGATATAGTCTTCTTGTCCCCCATAAACTTCCACATCAGCCACACCCATCAGGGTTTCGATTTGTGGCACCACCACATCATCAGTAAAGCTTAAAGGGTCCTCCCCCTCGTCCCCTGTGACAGAAAGAGTCATCATGGAAGTGGATTCAAAAGCGAACTGCATAATCACAGGGTCCATGGCATCCTCTGGCAAGACCAACTGATCAACCGCTGTTTTCAAGTCTAAATAGGTTTGGTTTTTGTCAATATCATAATCAAACATGAAAATAACAGTGGAAAGCCCTTCTTCGGACATACAGGTACTTTCTGTAAATCCTGTCAAAGTAGCACCAATTTTTTCCACCTCTGCTGAGATGGTAGAGTCAATGATTTCAGGCTCAGCCCCTACATAAGGAGTGACCACCAAAAAAGTGGGCATCTCCACTGCTGGTTGGTATCCCATTTGAAAACCAAAAATGGCAGAAATACCAAAAACAATAATGGTAAACAGGAATAAAATAACAGAAACAGGACGGTTTAAAGCTATTTTTGTCAAAAACATTTAGCTTGCCTCCTCACTTGCTGTGGTTTCCACTTGAAGCCCATTACGAAGCTGAGCAGACCAAGAAGAAATCAGCACATCATTTTCTGAAATTCCTTGGGTAATAATGATTTTATCAGCTGTAAATTGAGCGACTTCAACGGGAGTTTTCCAAGCTGTGTTATCCTTTATCACATAAACAAAGCTCTCTTCTCCCACAAAATGAATGGCTTCAAAAGGAATGGTCAGGGCATCTTCCACTAAAAAGTCCACATAAGAAACAGAAGCAGTGGTACCAGTGAGGATGTCTTCTTCCTCTATGACTCCTTTGATGGTGAAGAGTCCATTTTGTGCAGAAGCCACCGTTGAAATTTCAGAAATCGCACCAAAAACTTCCTTCCCTTGGGAAGAGATGGTCAAATCTTGCCCACGAGACAAAAAGGGTAGCACGGCTTCTGACACAGAAAAAGTCAGTTCCATTTGCTCTGTGGTAGAAATTTCGATCACTGCACCAGTTTGCCCCAGAAAATCTAAGTTTTTCACATAAACATCAGACACTGTGCCAGCAATATTGGCTGTGACTTGGTAATCAGCCAATAAATCATAGGCATCGTCTCTTGCTTTCACGGCATCAGACAGACCATCTTGAGCTGATTTCAACTGACTTTCAGAGGAAGGAGTCACCACACGGAACATAGGCGTCCCAGCCGCCACATATTGTCCCACAGACACATAAATTTCGTCTAAAGTACCTGCCAAGCCAGACATCACAGGACTACTTGCTTGACTTTCAAAGCTACCATCTGCACTACAATTTACCCCTTGGACAGATCCAGCCACTTTCCGTCCCACAGGAATCCCACCGGGGTTATTCACAGAAATAGTGACATAGTTCACAGGAATGTTGCCATAGAGATAGTCTGGAGAGCCAGAAATCTCGGTAACTGTTCCTGTTAGATTCTCCCCTGTATCCACAAAGGATAATTGGGCACTTGCCCCAATCCAAGCATTGGAAACAGCACTTTGGAGAAAAGGTAGTTTCACAGTCATTTGTTGTTGGTTAGAAATATAAGCAAGCTGAGAAGAACCAGAAACACTGTGGCTTAGAGACTCGTCAATGCTTTGGATATAGCCACTGACAGGGGCTTTTACCAACATACTTTCTGTTAAAGTATTGATAGAATCCATGGCACGGCTCACAGCGTCATCTGCGTTTTCGCATTGGGTTTCCACAGCTTCGCTGTCGATGATGCAAATCAAATCGCCGATATTCACTTTATCCCCCAGAGAAACGAAAACCTCTTCCACTTCCCCTGTAATCCCTGGCATCACCATCACTCGGCTGCCTGGCTCTAATTGTGCCACTGAACTACCATGAGTCAGAAAATCTTCCCGCACAGGGGAGATGGTCTCTACTTGAAGGGGTGGGACATAGGTGTCCACCACTTCTTCACTGCAACCTGTCAGACAAGTAAGCAGTCCTAGACATAAGATACTTTGTTTATAATTCATCTTTATTACTTCCTTTAATCTGTGATTGGTGTGGCAACGATGATTCGAATTTTACCACCAGCAGAGAACAATCCATCATCATAATAAGCAACCAGTTCATACTTTTCTGGGTTTGAAACTTCTTCCACTGTGGTCAAATGCAACATTTTATCTGCTGTGCGATACACCACAACATTATCTGCAATGCCATAATTTTCTCCACTGTCACTGCCATACAAAGCATTCAGACTGGATAATTCGATTTTTTCCAAACCACTTAGCTTGGTGATATTGGCTGGGTCGCCTTCCATATAAGCGCCACCTTGCCCCACTTTCATGTTGCTACGGTCTGCATAATAGCTCAGTTCCATAGATCCCATACGATAATTGTAAAGATAAGAGTTATAACCACTCATACTTGGAATGGTGGTAACAGAAGTGATATAGATAAAGGTAGCGCTGTCTCCTGTCACATCTTCGATAATCAAACGATCAATTTCCCCATCTTTGTTGGTGGTGTAATAACGAACGTCTTCCTCTTCTAATTTGGCGCCAGACAAACGAGAAGGATAGATGGTGTTGCATTCCTCTCCACTGATTTCCAAAATAGAGATATCATCTGCAAAGGTATAACTGCCAAGCTTGGTGCCAGCTTGGTTCACATTGCCTTCTAATTCTTTATCAGACAGTGTTTTCACAGACTGGCTTCCACCAGAATAGGACACTTCCACGATTTTCCCAACGGCAATGTTCCCAGAGGTATCCACTTCCACAATGCTACCATCACAGGTGACAAGCTTCACATAGCGAGAATATCTGTTGCCAGTATCAGCGTCAGAATATTCTGTAGTACCAGTTTCAATCACAACCCCAACCACAGAACTCTCGGTGACTGTGGAATCTAGTACATCTGCCACTTGACCATATTGCCCTAGTAAAAGGGTGACAATGTCCCCTTCTTCATAGCTTCCACCCACGGAAAATTTATATTTCACATTGGTGGTTTCCAGAGAATAGGTAGTGCCTGCCACTGTGACCGTGGTGGGAGCGTAGACTGAATCAATATTCGTTAAACGTCCAGTGACTTTTTCGTCATAAATCCAAACAGTGTTGACCTTATCATTATAATAACAAATATCATAATTGGAAAAAGCAGTTGATGTGGCGAGTTTATCGTTTTTATAAACTGTTTCCAAATCATAAATGGTAGAAGGCAACTGATGGGTTCCCACAAGGAAGGGGCCTTCTGTGTTTGCTGTGGTCAAAGCCATGGTGTCAAGCTCCCCAGTATTGGTGACACTGTAACCCAGTTGTGTGGCATAAGGGTTACCATTGATATCATTTGTGTTCATCAAATTGAAAAATAAGTACATACAATCCCCACGGGTTAAGATATCCCCAGTGGTAGCACTCATATAATCATCTAAGTCCAGTTCGTAATATTTGGCAAATTGTGCTTGGGGATAAGTGCCAGAAAGACTATCACTGGTATAGCCCAAAAGGCAAAGGACAGCTGTCACTGCCTCTTCTAACAGCACCTGACGGTCTGGGGAGAATTTACCGTCTAGTTGTCCGAGCATATACCCTTGTTCCACCACTACTTTGATATAGCCAGAAGCCCAATGGGAAGAGGCAACATCAGGGAATAAGGTATAGCCAAAATGGGTGGTGGTATTTTTATAAGGAGAAGCCGCCACCAACATGGTGGCAAATTCAGCACGGGAAACCTCTTTTTCTAAATTCATATTTCCCTTGGCATCTCCCAACATGATGCTCATTTGACGGACGGAATCTTCCACCACTGTGGCAGACACAGCCACACGCTGTGCCTCTGAGGTAAAGGTACAGACAGAGGCAAAAAGCAAAAAGCTTGCCACCATCCCTTTGAAGTACTTGCATTTCATAAAAAACTTCCTCCTAAAATATTATCACTGTTTTTTTCTCATTGTCCTATTAGAACCAGTATCGCATACCCTCTATTATACATGATTCACCTTTTTTTGTAAATAGAAAAAAAGGTTAAACTTTCATAAAAAAACAGAGCTCCCCTAGGAAAGAATGACAAAAGTAGGGAAAGTCCAAGGTGGTTTCCTGTCCAATCAAACAAAAAAGCTCTGAACTCTGTTAGAATTCAGAACTTTCCTTGTATGAATCTCTCTCGAGAAAATATTATGATTCATACTATTTGCAGTTAGAAACCGTCAAAATTTTGTCTGTTTTCTTTGTTCCTGATAAGGCAGAAAAATTCTTGAATCCTTTGTGGATTCAGGATTTTTCTAACGCAATCAGGGGCGAAAAAAATGGCAAGGTTTTGGTGGTTTTTAATTGGAATTAGTATCAGGCATATGTTTTTCCAAAAAGGAAAAAACAGTATCAAAATATAGGGTAGGTGCTACATTGCGAGAAGCCACATGGTCAGCGCCTTCCACCATCAGATATTCTTTCTCTCCCTCATAGCTTTGATACAACTCGTCAATCATATAAGGTAGCACAAAAGTATCCTGATCTCCATGGATAAAGAGAATGGGCACAGTTGCATTTTGTAAAAATTCCATGGGACTGGCATCTCTCATATCATAATCAGTTCGAAATTCTGCCATAAAATTGGTCATCGGCATCAGGGGAAATTCAGGTAATCCATAACGATAATCCAGTTGTTCCACCATCATTTGATAACTGTCAGTATAGCCACAATCTTCTATCACTGCCTGTACATTCTCTGGCAGACCTTCTTGCCCTGCTGTAATCATCACTGTGGCAGCACCCATGCTTTGCCCAAAGAGTAGGATTTTCGCATTTGGATTGCCCTCGATAATCACATCAATCCAAGACAAAATATCAATACTGTCATGGAGTCCCATGCCAATATAATCCCCCTCTGAATTACCATGACCACGCAAATCAGGCAAGAGGACATTGTAACCACGCTCATAACATTCCACAGCAAAATCTTCCACCGAGCTGTGTTCTGATTGATATCCATGGACAGCAATCAGCCACAAATCAGAGTCTTTTTCTTGGGGATAAGTCATCCCCCACAGTTGCAAGCCATCATAAGAGGACATGGTCAAGGGATGACCCTGTACTTCTGTTTTCCACTGGGCAACCTTGGCTTTTCCCGCATCTTTGTTGGCTTGCTCTTCTTCGCTTTTTTCATAAGAGGGAGCAAGGGGATCATCCTCGTCACTGGGCTCTGGGCGCATGATTGCATAGTTGATGAAATAATCTGTCACGCCAAAAAAAGCTGTGACACTCAACCCCACCAAGGAAACACCAATCCCTGTGGCAAGGGCAAGACGCTTTTGTTTTTTTGTCATAAGTCCTCCTATCCTTTTTGAAAGGATCTCTCTAAACATTTTGAATTGTATCTGTCATGCTAACGTTGCCTATAGTATGTGCGAAAAAGAGAAATAATAAACTTTCCCCCCTCTGATGGCAGCTTGCAAGAAGTTGCTTTTCCAGAGTGGGGGAAAGGGAATGTTAATCTGGGCTAATGGTATAGTTTGGTGACTCTTTGGTGATATAAATATCATGAGGATGGGATTCACGCAAGCCAGCTGCTGTGATTTGCATAAATTGTGCTTTTTCGTGAAGCTCCTCGATGGTGGCACAGCCACAATAGCCCATACCAGCACGCAGACCACCCATCAGTTGATAGATGGTTTCCCCAGCCAGACCTTTATAAGGCACACGACCTTCTACCCCTTCAGGGACAAGTTTTTTATTGTTTTCTTGAAAATAACGGTCTTTAGACCCATCTGACATGGCAGAGAGAGAGCCCATGCCACGGTATACTTTAAATTGTCTGCCTTGGTAAATTTCTGTGGCACCAGGGGACTCTTCACAGCCCGCAAGAAGTGAGCCAAGCATGACCACATTCCCACCAGCAGCAATGGCTTTAGACAAGTCACCAGAATACTTCACACC
The DNA here is from genome assembly GCA_044432725.1 of Eubacteriales bacterium. Classification (GTDB taxonomy): domain Bacteria; phylum Bacillota; class Clostridia; order Oscillospirales; family Oscillospiraceae; genus JAWXUK01. The sequence goes on along the minus strand of JAWXUL010000007.1, from coordinate 52,652 downwards.
ACCATCAGCCACAATGGGGATGCCATATTCTGCTGCCACTCTGGCTGCATCATACACAGCTGTGATTTGTGGCACACCAATCCCAGCCACCACACGTGTGGTACAGATAGACCCAGGACCGATACCAATCTTCACAGCGTCTGCCCCGGCTTCAATCAAAGCACGTGTGCCATCTGCTGTTGCCACATTCCCCGCCATCAGCTGAACATCAGGATAAACAGCCTTGATGCGTTTGACACATTCCAAAATATTTTGAGAATGTCCATGGGCAGAATCCAAAACCAACAAGTCAACCCCGGCATAGACCAATGCCTTTACCCTGTCCAATACATCTGCAGTGGCACCAATGGCAGCCCCGACCAACAATCTGCCCTTGTCATCTCTTGCAGATGCTGGATAAATCTCTGCTTTTTCAATATCTTTTATGGTGATGAGACCTTTTAAACGCATGGTATCATCCACAATGGGTAATTTTTCGATTTTATGACGACGCAAAATTTCCTTGGCTTCTAGCAATGTGGTTCCCTCTGGGGCTGTGACAAGGTTATCCTTTGTCATCACATTGTCAATGAGTTGGCTCATATCTGTTTCAAATTTCATATCACGGTTGGTGATGATACCAATCAGCTTCCCACCTTCGCAGATAGGAACCCCAGAAATGCGAAACTTTGCCATCAAGTCATCGGCTTCTCCCAAAGTATGCCCAGGGGCAAGCCAAAAAGGATTGGTAATGACGCCATTTTCTGAACGCTTTACCATGTCAATTTGCTCTGCTTGTTCACTGATGGACATGTTTTTGTGGATGATTCCAAGACCACCCTCTCTTGCCACTGCAATCGCCATGCGAAATTCAGTCACTGTGTCCATAGCTGCACTGACCAGTGGAATGTTCAAGGTGATTTTTTTTGTGATTTTTGTGCGCAAATCAATATCTGCTGGCAACACATCACTGATTGCAGGAATGAGCAATACATCGTCAAATGTCAAACCTTGTTTTAAAAATTTATCTGTTCCTTCTGAGTGAATCATAAGTCATTCTCCTTTTGACATTAAAAATTTATTTCATGAAAGAAAACCAATTTTCTCATGAATGGGGATTTCTGAATCCTGATAGCTTCCATCCTTTACAAGCATTGAAGGTATCAAAAAATCTTTGTTTTTTTAGGTGGTTTTCGCAATAATTTCATGCTCCCCAGAAAAATCGTGGGTGATGCAATTTTTTCCATGTTGTTTGGAATAATAAAGACATTCATCTGCATGTACAAAAAATGTTTTTCGATCGCTGAACACTGTGGCTTGGGTCACCCCAAAGCTTCCTGTGGTTCTACCCTCTTGCTCTTGGGCACGAGCTTCTAAGGCACAACGCATTTTCTCGATGTAATCCAAGACTACTTTTGCCTCGTAATGTTGGAATAAGAAGGTAAATTCCTCCCCACCGATGCGAGACACCACCACATCTTCTGGCATCAAGTCTTGTGCCATTTTTATGGTTTCTATTAGCTGTTCATCTCCTGTATTATGTCCAAAATGGTCATTGATTTGCTTGAAATTATCCAAATCAAAAATACATAGATAAATTTTCAAAGGTTCCTCCCCTTGATTGTGGTGGAATTGCTCCAAAGCATGGAGAATCATTTCTTCAAAATACATACGATTATAAGCATTGGTCAAAGCGTCTCGGGTACTTAAATCCTTTAACACTTGGTTTGCTCGAGTCAGTTCTGCTGTACGCTCTGCCACAGTCGTTTCCAGATTTCGATTGATTTCTGCGACTTTTTTCTCTGGCAAGGCATACTCATAGGCTCGCACAAAGAGATGAATCAAGAAAAAGAGGCAATATTGGGACAGCAAAAAGGTTTTCGCCATAAAAAAGTGATGTAATGTGATGATATCCACTGCAATAATCACCATGATAAACAAAGTTTTCACAATTTGGAATTTCATATAGGGACTTAGCTTCTCTGTGGTAATATAATTGTGAATACGAATTAAAATCCCAATGGCGACGAATATCGTCCCAAGTATCATGACATAATAACAAATGCCAGAGGATAAAAAGGGATTTGCCATAAAGACAAAAGACAAAGTGATAAAGCAAATGTTGATGGGGTCGTTAAACAAGGGATGAATTTTCTTTTTGCAAAGAAACATATGGTTGATCATATCATTCCCTAAGACAATCGCCATACACAAACAAAACAGTGCAAAACCACGTATCATGGTATCTGACAGATTTAACGTATCAAAAATTTTCCCAAGGAAGGGGGAAATAGAGGTATGGGCATAAATGACATAGACAATTAAAACAATATCAAACAAATTAATCAAAGTGAGATTTGACTTCACTGGTCGAATAATCAAATAAATAAAGCCCACAAGTAACAAGCAATAAGCGATGCCCGCAAAGGCAATTTCCGCAAGCAAAATATAATTTTGCTGATACACCCCTTCTCCGTGAGAGGAGATGGTAATAATACGTTGGTATAAATCGGTATCTTCTGGCTGATTATTTGTGGAAATCACGATTTCTTGATATTCCAAATCAGGGTCATAGTACGTTCCCAGATGAAAAAATGTATTGGTATATAAACTGGTAACATTTTCCCCTAAAGGTCGATATGGCTCTAATAAATGACCATTCAGATAAACAGAGACATCCTCTTCTAAATAAGAAGTCCCCAAAACTGTGGGATTTTCTGGTTGAGACAAGTTGGGGTAGTTCACAAAGATTTGATAAGTCATCATGCCAGTTGCTTGGGTAAAATCTGAAACAGGCAGTGTCATCACTTGGCTTTCCTCTGGCAACAAGTCCACTGGCAGTTGGGGGCTATCAAAATAAACATTTTCATAGGCAAACCAAGTCCCATTCAGTTCCACAGGAGAGGCTGTCTCAAAACCAAAGTCATCGATTTGATAATAAGCAGTGCTGGGATTTGTGAGAAGATTTTTCTCTTCATTGGTAGATAGTTCCAGAGCAATCAAAGCCGTAGGGACCAAAAGAAAAAGTACCAAAAATATCCAACTACTAGAGGAAGTGAACAAAGCAAAGAGCAAATCACCTTTGGCAGTCTTTTCCTTTATTTTATTTTTTTTGCTCATACATTCACGCTTTCTCCTTAAGGATTGATTCCCATGGAAGACTCATTCCCATAAAACGATTGGTTCTTGTAAAGAAAAACCGAAATCAATGGAGTCTTTGTTTTCTCCATACTGTTTCTGTGACAAAGCCCCTTGTGGGACACAGGGAAGAAGAAGTGGAATCTCCTTTTCGCCACAATGTGGCAGAAACAATGCTTTTTAATTTTTACTTAATAATTTAGCATAATAACCACTAATCACCAACAAAGATTCCTGTGTTTGAATCATTTCTTGATAAATAGGTTCTTTTTCTTCCCAACTGAGATTGCCGTTGTTCAGAGAAAGGTTTAACTCGATAATTTTTCTTTTTAAAGCTTCTTTTTGAGCTAAAATTCTTTTTTTTCTCTCTTCCAATAATCTTTCTTGTGGAGAGAGTACTGTATTATCCATTTCCAGCATACGAACCTCCTGATATCTGGGGATCTATCAAAACTCTTGGACGGTAAGCGCATAAATTTTTGGACAAAAGATACTTTTTGTTTGCAGTTCTCTTTTGTTTCTTTTCAGTAACAGTGTTGCCTAACTAAAGCGTTTCGACAAATCTTGAAATAAAGAAATATAATCTCTTTTCACATTGCTCATGATTCTTCTTGCAGCTGATTTGTCGTAAATTTGTGCAGTGGTTTCTCTGTCAGCGACAATTTGAAACCATAAGTCTAAATTATCAATCAACTGGATATCGCTTGCCTTTTTCAATACTACTTTTGGCGTACCTTCGATGCGATGTCCTGCTGTATCCAAATATTCCGTACAAGATTTCAGTGCAAAATCAGTACAAAATTCAAATCGCTGAATCAACCCATCTATCATTAAGTCCGAAGGGTCGCCTGTACATTCTTTCACAGCAACCACAAGACTTGCCACTGTTTTTTTGTAATTTTCTCTAATGTAACTATAATGATCCATACGAACCCTCCTACTTATAAGTGCTAAACATCTGACAGACAAGATATTTATTTCCGAAAAATGCTCTAAATAGACAATGTATTTCAGTGTCAGGTTTCTTTTCCTATTATACCATAGGCGAAAAAATTTTTCAAGCAAAGGTCAGGAAAATCTTTTACGTTGTTAAAAATCTTTTACGTTGTTTTTGCAATGCCTTTGATATATTTTTGGAAAAATTCTTCATTGGGAATGGGGCGAGAATACAGATAACCTTGCCCAAAATGGCAATGAACAGAACGTAAAAAGTCTGCTTGCTCTTCTGTTTCAATCCCCTCTGCCAGTGAAAAGGTATTTTCAAGCTCGCTACACATCAAAAGCATATTTTTCACAATGATACGATTTTTGGCGTTATTGATTAAATTATCCACAAGGCTTTTGTCAATTTTCACCTCGTCCACTTCGATTTGAGACAAGGTGACGATGTTGGAATAAGCACAGCCAAAATCGTCCAAAGAAAGACGAAATCCTTTTTCTTTGAATCCTTCCACCAAGGCAGTGGTGACTTCGTTTTCAATCAAGCCCACCCGCTCTGTGATTTCTATCACCACCAAATGATGTGGCACCAGATATTCATCTAAAATTTCTGTGATTGTCTCTACAATCCCATGTTCTAACAAGGTGACACGGCTGAGATTCACAGAAATAGGCATGGTCTGCTCGTGATTTTGCCAATCTTTCAAAATCTGACACACCTTACGAACCATAAATAAGTCCACATGACGAATGATTGAATTTTTTTCGTAAAGAGGGATGAAGTTGTCAGGAAACACCATCTTTTTATGCTTTTTATCAAAGCGACGGATCAAGGCTTCTGCCCCCACCACTTCTTCTGTATCCAAATTGATTTGTGGCTGTAAGTAAACCAAAAATTCATCCTCGGCAATGGCTCGGAATAAATCACGTAAAATCGTGTTTGTCACATCTTCCCCGTCATTTAGGGTGCTATAATAATAGGATTGCTTGTTAATCACCATCACAGTATCCGCAATTTTCACCAGTTTCCCTACATTATAATTCCCAGAATCCCAACTATGCCCCAAGGAAAAATTCGCTTCGTGGCTAGATGTTTTCAGTTCTACTTGTAATTGGTCAACTTGTGCTTCGAACTTATCTTTGTCCCAATCTTCCATGAAACCAACAAACTCGTCCCCTGAAATGCGATAAAAATCCTCTGTGAAAAACTCACGTAGTTGCTTTGATGTTTTCTTGATTTGCACATCCCCAACCTCGAAACCAAAATATTCGTTGGTTTTCCGCAAGCCGTTCAGATTCACAAAAAGAACCCCCAAAGATTTGGGTGGATTTTTGTGTAATTGGCTCAAACGTTGGGCATATTTGTTTCGATTATAAAACCCTGTCAGCAAATCCATCTCGTTCAAAGACTCCAAGGCACGGACCATGCTGACCTCGTTAAAATGCTCGACCACAAAATGGGAGACAGCTTTGAGCAATCTCTCGTCATAAATTGGTGCAGTGCGATTGCTCATACCCACAATGCCAAAAAGAGAACCATCCTTATTCCACAATTTATTCATAGTAATATTAGATACTTTGTACTTTTCCAAAATCTTCTTGGAGTCGTCAGGGGATTCCCCTTCGTTTTCATCAATGGTAATGATGTCACGGTTATTCTTATTTTGTAACCAATGAACAAAAGATTCTATGCTAAGCTGGTCATTTTCCTTCATTGGGACATCCACAGTCCCTTTTTCATTGTGCCAAAAATATTTTTGGGTTAAAATATTTTTTTCCACATTAAACTCGCAAATATAAGCAAGCTCGGCAGAATAGAAGTTACAAAGCAATTTTAAAAAGTTTTCCACAGCATGCTCTTGCTCTGTTTGCTTTAGAATATCCAGACAAGACATCATGGCTTTTTCGAAGGAGTTTTCTGCTTCCACTCTTTTTTTGTCCACAGATGTCAAAAAATACTTGGTCAATAAAAGCTTTTGACCACATTTTTCAATTAAAGTTGTGTTGGCACGAAGATAAGTTTCAAGGCCTGGAGAATAGATGCGTGTTTCAATATAATCCCCATCTTTGGCATCTTCTTTTGGGCAAAAATCCTCTGGCTCGATAAATCCAAAAAAGACATCTTTGGGATGTTTTCCTTGATAAGCTTCAAAGACTTGAAATTTTTTCTCTAAGGCTTGATTGACAAAAACCAGTACTTCTGTTTCATAATCAATCACAAAGCAGGGATTACTACAATCGTTATAGGTTTTTTCTAAATACTGCATCAAATCCATTCTGCGACACTTCTTTCTTTTCCATTGGAAAGTGATATTTTTGACATTATACCATATGTTCATTTTTTTGTCTAGAGAAATAGGAAAAAAGGCGAAAAAAATCCCTGACAGAAAGTATGAAAAACTGTCAGGGATAAAAAAGTAGAGGTACATAGGTTACCCTATGCGTAGAAAAAAGTAAACTCTTTTCCGAAAGAGGGGAGAACCACTTCCTATTACTATATTAGCATACACTAACCTTTATGTCAATAGCTTTTTGAAAAAAATTTCAAAAAATTATTTGAGAATTATTTCTGGCTAATGGAACTTTTCCTTCTTTCTCTCGTCTGTCTTATATAGAAAGAGAGGTTTTAAATCATGAAACAATTTATCTTAGGTACTTTGATTCTTGCACTGTTGTCCTCCTGCAACTCTGGGAATACCATAGAGGAAGTCCCAAACCCAGAAAGTACTCAGCCCATTGCTACCTCTGCTCCACAAGAAGAAGAGACTGAAAATACCTGTTCCTGTGAAACGCCTTGTCCTTGCAGTACTTGTGAAGAAGAGGAAGATGCCTGTCCAGAAAACTCTCTGCTCCCTGACCCAAGCATTGGGCAAGGCTTGCCCTCTGGCGCTGTGCCTTGGGTAGACGAAGGACAGCCCCACTCCAGTGAAGCTGTCCCCTCCATTGGAGAAGCCACCACAGGGCATAACCCCAACTATTCCCAGTGGACAAACTGGAATGGGGTAGCAAGATAAAAAAAGCTTGTGTCAAACCAATGACACAAGCTTTTATTTTTCAACTTTGCTTTTAGAGATGCCCTTTACCTTTTCCCAATAAAGTTTAGAACTCTCTTCAAATTTATTTTCACCATAAACATAATATTGTCGTCCAGACAGCTCTTTGGGTAAATATTCCTGAGGAACCCAGTGATTGGGAAAATCATGGGGATAGATATAGCCCTGTTCCCTCTCTTCCCCAGCAGAATCAGCGTGTACATTTTGCAAATGGCGAGGAATGGAACCAGTGTTCCCCACTTTTACATCAGCCAAAGCAGCATCCAAGCCTTTGTAGGCAGAATTTGATTTGGGAGAGGTCGCCATCAGCACAGCGGCATCAGCCAAAGGAATCCGTCCCTCGGGCAAGCCCAACATGGTGGCAGCATCCACGCAAGCTTTCACAATGGGGATGATTTGAGGATAGGCAAGCCCCACATCCTCGCAAGCAATGACCATCAGCCGACGACAAGCCGAAAGTAAATCCCCTGCTTCCACCAATCTGGCAAGATAGTGCAAGGTGGCATCAGGGTCAGAGCCACGAATGGATTTTTGCAAGCCAGAAAGGATGTCATAATGTGCCTCCCCAGAGCGATCATATCGCATTGCCGAGCCTTGCCCCACCAGCTTACAGTCCTCTAAACTGATGAAAATTCCATCTTCTCGGCGTTGTCCCCCATGGCAAAGAAGCTCCACAGCATTCATTGCCTTGCGAATATCCCCCCCACAGGAAAAGGCAATTTGCTCTGTCACCCCATCTTCCACCCTGAGACCATGCCCCATTCGCTCTTCCATCATGGAAAAACCTCGTTCTATAGCTGGCAAAGATTCAGTTGCTGTGATTTGCTTGAACTCAAACACAGTAGACCGAGAAAGGACTGCTCCAAAGACATAAAAATACGGATTTTCTGTGGTGGAAGCAATCAAGGTGACTTTTCCGTTTTCCATAAATTCTAGGAGAGATTGTTGCTGTTTTTTGTTGAAATACTGAATTTCATCCAAATAAATCAGCACTCCTTCAGGAGCAACTAAAGTGCCAATTTCCCCTAGAATGTCACGAATATCACTGATAGAGGCAGTGGTGGCGTTCAGGCGGTGGAGGGGACGTCGTGTTTGTTTGGCGATTAAATTTGCTACTGTGGTTTTCCCTGTACCAGAAGGACCATAAAAAATCAAATTCGGAATTTTATTGCTTTCGATGATTCGACGGAGAAGGGCATTTTCGCCTAGAATTTCCCTTTGCCCCACCACTTGAGAGAGGGATTCAGGGCGAATGGCATCGGCAAGAGGTTGGTAACTCATTGTTTTCCCTCTTGTTGCTGTCTTTCTTTTTTGCTTCTTTTATCTTTGCTATGCTTTTTCTCTGGTTCATGCTTCTCTTCCACCAGACTTTCAGGCAAGCCGATTTTCCGTGCTTTCTCATAGAATGGGATATTTTTCGACAAGAACTTCTCTGAAGTCCCACCACCCAAAGAAAATTTCTTCACATAGGGTTCTTTTGTGGCGATTTCCTCTTCTTGCCATTCTACTTTATCCTGATAGTGCAACTCTTTCAGAAAATCCATCATCTCTGCATTCACTAAAACCTTGCACTGGTAACTATTGCTGTTTTTGATTGGGCAAATATCCACAGGACATCCCAACAAAATCGCTTTATCAATAATGATTTTTTCTTGTTTTTTATGCTTTTCCGAAACAGCACCCAAAACCATCAGATAAATCAAATAATACAGCCCTAAATACACAAAGAAATAAGTCACTTGCTCTGGATTACGTCCTGGATCAAAGACTAAATTAGGGATATACACAGCATTGTAATAGAGAAAATAGGGTGGAATAAAGGGGAATACCACAAAAATTAACATAGAGATTCGTAGAATCCATTTCCCTCTTTTTAAGGAAGACATGGTTTCTCCTATGGTCTTGTTTTTATTCTTTTCTTTGTTTTTTGATTCGCTCATATAAAAAACTCCTTTTCTGGCTTTCGCAATGACTCTAACGACCAAGACCCACTCTTTCCTAGTCTTTTTCTTGGTCTGAATCGCTATATCAAAGCCATCCATTTACTTCTCTTTCATTTTTAAAAGCTTTGAATCCACGAAGAATTCAAAGCTTTTTATAAACAAGAGAAAACTTTTTCCATCATCAAATGTGACAGATCTTACTTTCCCTTTTTCAGAGAAACTTTACCGAGAGAGGCTGATATTTTGATAGTTTCACCTGTTTTATCTGGGAATATTCCCATTATCATCAGCTGTTTTCCCCAATGCAACAAAAAAATCAACGACACATAATAAAATAGTGATACCTGTGACGGAGAGAATGATATAGAGTACGCCCATTCCTACTTTCCCTGAATAAAATTTATGGACACCAACCATCCCCAAGCAAAAACATAAAATCAAATAAAGCATTTTATTCACTGTAGGTTCTGGATGTATAAAGGCACGTACAGTCACACGTTGGACAGGACGAGGTGCTGGAGGGGCTACGTACACAGAGTTTTGATTCACGTTACTGGACATATTGCTACTGCTATTGTTACTGGAATTATCCACATTGATATTGATACCACCGGGCGTTCCATTACTGGGTGTTTTTTTAGAGACAATCACCCTATCTCCCGAACCAAATACTTCCACTTCGTCCCCCATATTGGGTGCAAAGTTAAATGAACTCATGGAGACTTCTTGCATTTGTCCATTTTCCAGTCCTATGTACACGGTTTGACCGCTGATTTGTATTACTTTTGCCATTGTCGATTTCCCTCTCTTTACATTAGCTAATAATATTATACAGGATATCCCCCCATGTGTCAAGGAAAATCTTCTGAAGTAACAGGGGAAACAACAAAAATAACGACTTCTAGCTTATACTACAAGCTAGAAAAAAACTCCCCTCACCCAAAGGTGAGAGGAGTGTAAATGATTATACTTTGTAAAGTTCAACCATACGTTCCAGTTTTTGGAAGCGTTCTTTGGCTGCTTCTTCGTTTTCTTTGAAGAGTTTATCAGCAACTTCAGGGAAGCTACGTGTCAAAGAGGTGTAACGAGCTTCGTTTGCTAGGAATGCTTGGTATCCTTCAGTTGGAGCTTTGGATTCCAATTTGAATGGAGATTGACCTTGTGCTTTCAATGCAGGATTGAAAGTGAACAGGTTCCAATAACCACATTCCACAGCTTTTTTCATCTCGATTTGGCAGTTAGCCATACCACCCTTGATGGAGTGCATTTCACAAGGAGAGTAACCAATGACAAGAGAAGGACCTGGATAAGCTTCTGCTTCTTTGATTGCTTTCAATGTTTGAGCTTGGTTTGCACCCATAGCAATTTGTGCCACATAGACATAGCCATAGCTCATTGCGATCTCGGAAAGAGATTTTTTGCCAATGGTTTTACCAGAAGCAGCAAATTGAGCGACTTGACCGATGTTGGTTGCTTTAGAAGCTTGACCACCGGTGTTGGAATAAACTTCGGTATCAAAGACAAAGATGTTGATGTCTTCACCAGAAGCAAGGACGTGGTCCACACCACCAAAGCCGATGTCATATGCCCAGCCGTCTCCACCGAAGATCCAGATGGATTTCTTGGATAGGAAATCTTTGTTTTTCAAGATAGCTTTTGCTTCTGCAGAGCCGTCTTTTTCCAAAGCAACAATCAAAGCTTCAGTCGCAGGTGTGTTTGCCTTACCATCTTCTTTGGTTGCCATGAATGTATCAATAGCAGATTTCAAATCGCCAGAAGCGTTCATTTTGCCCAACTTCATCATCAGTTGTTCACGAACAGCTTTTTGACCTAGGAACATACCCAAACCATGTTCTGCGTTATCTTCGAAGAGTGAGTTTGCCCAAGTAGGACCTTGACCCTTTTCGTTGGTGCAGTATGGAGAAGTGGTTGCAGGACCACCCCAGATGGAAGAACAACCAGTTGCGTTAGAAACATACATACGATCGCCGTAAAGTTGTGTGATCAAACGAGCATAAGCAGTTTCAGCACAACCTGCGCAAGAACCAGAGAATTCCAGATAAGGTTTCAGGAATTGGCTGTTTTTCACGTTGCTGTCAGAAGCAACATCATCTTTCACAGTGACACTTTTCACCATGTAGTTAAACACATCTTGTTCAGCAAGTTGAGTTTCTTGTGGCACCATTTTGATTGCTTTTTCTTTAGCAGGACAGGTGTTGACGCAAACGCCACAGCCCATACAATCCAAAGGAGAAACAGCCATTGCATATTTATAGTCAGCTTTACCAGTCATAGCCACAGTTTTTGTGTTACCAGGAGCTTTAGAAGCTTCGTCAGCACTCAAAGCATATGGACGAATGGTAGCATGAGGACAAACATAAGCACATTGGTTACATTGGATACATTTAGAAGAATCCCATTCAGGCACCATGACAGCAACGCCACGTTTTTCATAAGCAGAAGCACCTTGTGGGAAAGTACCGTCTACATAATCCACGAATTTGGAAACAGGCAAGCTGTCGCCGTTCATTGCAGCCACTGGTTCCAGAAGTTCTGTCACCATTTTCACCAAAGCAGGATTGCCTGTGTGTGTGGATGGTTTTGTATCATCTGTAGCAGTTGCCCAAGAAGCAGGGACGTCAATTTTCACCAAAGCATCTGCACCAGCGTCGATAGCGTTATGGTTCATGTCCACCATATCTTGTCCTTTTTTCAGGTAAGATTTGGTTGCAGCATCCTTCATGTATTGGATACCTTCTGCTTTTGGCATAACTTCAGCCAAAGCAAAGAATGCAGATTGAAGCACAGTGTTGGTACGTTTACCCATACCAATTTTGGCTGCCAAAGCGATAGCGTCAATGGTATAAACTTGCACGTTATTTTTTGCGATATATTGTTTTGCTTCAGCAGGTAAGTGTTTTTCCAAAGCAGCCATATCCCAGTTACAGTTAATCAGGAATTTACCGCCAGCTTTTACGTCACGCACCATTGGGAAGCCCTTGATGATGTAAGAAGGGTTATGACAAGCAACAAAGTCTGCTTTGTTGATGTAATAAGGAGATTTGATTGCTTTGTCGCCGAAACGAAGGTGACTGACAGTCACACCACCAGTTTTCTTAGAGTCATATTGGAAGTAAGCTTGTACGTTTTTATCGGTGTGGTCACCAATGATTTTGATGGAGTTTTTGTTCGCACCCACAGTACCATCTCCGCCAAGACCCCAGAATTTACATTCGATAGTACCTTCTGCAGCAGTGTTTGGAGATTCCACTTCTGGAATAGACAAGTTTGTCACGTCATCTGTGATACCCACAGTGAAGAGACGTTTTGGACTTGCAGCGTTCAGCTCGGTGTAAACAGCAAAGACAGAACTTGGGGGGGTGTCTTTAGAGCCCAAACCATAACGTCCACCAATGACAGTGAAGTCAGCAGATCTGCCAGCGTGAGCAATGGAAGTAATCACATCTTGATACAAAGGTTCGCCCAAAGCACCAGGCTCTTTGGTACGGTCCATGACAGCAATTTTCTTGACAGAAGCAGGGATTGCAGCCATCAATTTTTCCCCTACGAAAGGACGGAACAAACGAACTTTGATGATACCGACTTTTTCCCCATGGGCATTCAAGTAGTCAACCACTTCTTCAGCCACATCCACGATAGAGCCCATTGTGATGATCACACGGTCAGCATCTGCTGCGCCATAGTAGTTAAATAGTTGATAATCAGTACCAAGTTTAGTGTTTACTTGTTTCATGTAATCTTCTACGATACCAGGAACATCATCATAGAATTTGTTACAAGCTTCACGATGTTGGAAGAAGATATCGCCGTTTTCGTGAGAACCACGCATGACAGGGTGGTCAGAATTCAAAGCACGTTTACGGAAATCTTCCACAGCGTCCATGTCGCACATTTCTTTCAAATCTGCATAGTCCCAGCAAGCCACTTTTTGGATTTCGTGAGAAGTACGGAATCCATCAAAGAAGTTGATGAAAGGTACACGACTTTTGATGGTTGCAAGGTGAGCCACAGCCCCAAGATCCATGACTTCTTGTGTGTTGGTTTCAGCCAGCATAGCAAAACCAGTTTGGCGACAAGACATAACGTCAGAGTGATCACCGAAAATGTTCAAAGCATGTGTTGCCAAAGTACGAGCAGACACGTGGAACACAGTGGGTAACAACTCACCAGCGATTTTGTACATATTTGGAATCATCAGCAGCAATCCTTGTGATGCTGTGTAAGTAGTGGTCATTGCACCAACAGCCAAAGAACCGTGGACAGTACCAGCAGCCCCTGCTTCAGATTGCATTTCTACCACTTTTACTGTGGTGCCAAAAATGTTTTCCATCCCTTGAGAAGCCCAGATGTCAACAAAGTCAGCCATAGGAGAGGAAGGGGTGATTGGGTAAATCCCTGCCACCTCGGTAAATGCATAACTAACGTATGCAGCTGCGTTGTTTCCATCCATTGTTTTTAGTTTTCTTGCCATGAATAAATCCCTACTTTCTTCATTTTATGTTTCGCCCCAAAAATACACCAAAAACCAAATAAGCTCTTTTTCAGCCCAATCATTTGACTTTTAGCGAAATTTTTACGAAACAATACCCAATTCCGATTATTACCACAAAAGGAACTGAATTTCACTCCCTTATTATACCACCTCTTTTTCCCTTTGTAAATGTTTTTTTGATATTTCTTACAAAAAAAATTTCACATATGTGAAATTTTTAGCAAAGTTACCTAACGCTAACCTAAAAAGAGCCAATAACTCGTTCCTTTTATTTTCCCCTTCCTTATATAAGGTTAGCTGAACGGATTCCATTCTTTTGGCTCTCCTACTTTTTTCTCTTGCCAGAAAAACTTTTTTCCTGTATAATAAATAAATCTCATGCTCTTTCTCCCAAGGGGAAATCCTTTCTTGAAGGAGTCGAAAATATATAGGAAGAGAGAATCTCATGGTATATCCAATCTATACCCTTGGCTTGCAAGGTGTCACTGGGCATTTGGTCTCTGTAGAATGTGATTTATCCAGTGGCTTACCTGTTTTTAATCTGGTGGGTCTCCCTGATGCTGCAGTGAGCGAAGCAAGAGAACGGGTGCGTTCAGCCATCACAAACTCCAACTTTGTCTTCCCAGCCTGTCGAATCATTGTGAACCTTGCCCCCTCTAACATTAAAAAGGCGGGCACTTTTTATGACCTTCCCATTTTAATCAGTATTCTCTGTGCTGGAAAACAGCTTCAACTGCCAGAAGAAAAATACGCTTTTCTGGGAGAATTATCCTTGGGGGGAGAGCTTCGCCCTGCTGCTGGGATTCTGCCCATGGCACTGGCAGCGAAAAGAGAGGGAATCAAGCATCTTTTTGTCCCCAAACAAAATGCAAGAGAAGCCACCTTGGCGCAAGGTCCTTTGGTCTATGGCATAGAAAGTGTCACAGAATTGGTGGCACATCTTTTTGGCGAGGCAATACTGACCCCTGAACCCCTTTGGGTGCCACCTCGTGTGGACCATAGCGATATGGATTTTTCCCAAGTAAAGGGGCAAGACTCTGCCAAAAGAGCCTTGGAAATCGCTGCTGCTGGGGGGCATAATCTGTTAATGACAGGCCCTCCTGGATCGGGGAAATCTATGCTCGCCAAACGGCTGACCTCTATTTTGCCAGACATGACACGGCAAGAATCCCTAGAAGCCACAGAAATTCACTCAATCTTAGGGCTGACCAATCACGAAAATCCCTTGATTACCACCCGCCCTTTCCGAGCCCCCCACCATACAGTCTCCCCCATGGGGCTTGCCGGAGGAGGGTCAAACCCCCGTCCAGGGGAAATTTCCCTCTCCCACCATGGAGTCTTGTTTTTAGATGAATTGCCCGAATTTACAAAAGAAGTGGTAGAGGTTCTTCGCCAACCCATAGAAGATGGCATCGTGCAAATCTCCCGTGCCTCTGGCACTGCCACCTATCCCTGTGATTTCATGCTGATTTGTGCCATGAACCCTTGCCGTTGTGGTTGGTATGGGGACAGTTCTGAGCGTTGTCGCTGTTCCCCTTCTTCGGTAGAGAAATACTTGGGGAAAATTTCTGGGCCGATGCTAGATCGCATAGATCTTTTTGTGAAAGTAACGGCTTTAACCTTTCAAGAATTGTCCCAACGAAATGGGATAGATTCTCAGGGAGAATCTTCTTCGGAAATCCAAAAACGAGTGAACCAAGCAAGAGCAATCCAAACAGAGCGATACAGCAATCAAGGCATCAACGCTTCCATGAATGAAGATGCCTTAGAAAAATATGCTACCTTAAATCAGGACTGTAGCAAATTGATGGAACAAGCCTTTCTGCGATTTTGCTTAACAGGCAGAAGCCACAGCCGTATCCGTCGTTTGGCTCGTACCATCGCAGATTTAGACGGAGAAGAGGAAATCCAAACACAGCATCTCTCAGAAGCCCTCCACTACCGTCCACCAGATTATTTGAAAAGATGAGGATAAAACATTGAAAGAAATGATACTATTAAAATTAGGCGAGCTGGTACTCAAAGGCTTGAACCGTCGCAGCTTCGAAGAAAAACTCCAAAGCAATGTGGCACGTCGTGTCCACCCCTATGGACGTTTTCGCATCTATACCAGACAATCCACCATGTATATCGAAAGTAAAGAGGATAGTTGTGACATTTACAAAGCATTTGAAGCGCTGAAAACAGTCTTTGGCATTGCAGGGCTTTCCATTGCCTATGCCTGTGACAAGGATAAGGATGCCATCTTAGCCGCTTGCAAAGAACATCTTGCCACAGAACTATCCCAATCCACTACCTTTAAAGTCATTACCAAACGTGCTGACAAAACCTTCCCACTGAACTCCATCCAACTATCCCAATATGTGGGAGGAGAGCTTCACGAAGCATTTCCAAATCTTGTGGTAGATGTCCACAATCCTGTCTTAGAGATTCATGTGGAAGTGAGAGATTTTGCAGCTTATGTCCACGCAAATCCAGTCTTAGGGGCAGGGGGACTCCCTGTGGGCATCAACGGGAAAGCCGTTTCTCTTCTTTCAGGAGGAATTGACAGTCCTGTTGCCTCTTATATGCTGGCAAAACGAGGGATTACTTTGGAAATGGTTCACTTTTCCTCTCCACCTTATACTTCGGAACAAGCCAAGGAGAAAGTCATCTCCCTCGCTTCTCACCTCACCCCTTATTGTGGGAGAATGGTAGTTCACGTAGTTCCTTTCACCGAGATTCAGGAACATTTAAAACGAAATTGCCCCCAAGAATTGTTCACTGTCCTCATGCGTCGGATGATGATGCGTATTTCTTGCCGTGTGGTGGAGCGAATCGGGGCAAAAGCCCTAGTCACAGGGGAATGTTTGGGACAGGTGGCAAGCCAAACCATGGAGGCAATGTACGCCACAGAAGCCGTTGCCACATATCCCATCTTCCGTCCAGTGGTGGGAATGGATAAAGAGGAAATTGTCACCATTGCTCGAAAAATCGGAACCTTCGAAACCTCTATCCTCCCTTATGAGGATTGTTGTACCGTCTTTACCCCAAAACATCCACGACTACGTCCGAATTTAGGAGAGTTAGAGCGTGCAGAGGAGAAACTTGATGTGGAGACATTGGTCAATTCAGCTTATGAAAACATCGAGCGTGTGTTGGTGGAGTTAAAAAGTCTCTAAAAATTATTAGGGCGAGAGGAAAAGAAAGTTTTTATAAAAAATTTTAAAAACCCCTTGCATTCATAGAAAAGATATGGTATAGTAGTTAGGCATTACCCATGAGGAATCAGGGAACGTATCGAAAGTGCTTTATTGTTAAAGTGGGTACCTTTCCCCTCAGAGGAAAAAAACTAAAAAAATTATCGGAGGAATCAAACATGGCAGTCGTATCAATGAAACAATTACTAGAAGCAGGTGTTCACTTCGGACACCAAACCCGTCGCTGGAACCCAAAAATGGCAACTTATATTTATACCGAAAGAAACGGTATTTATATCATTGACCTACAAAAAACAGTGAAAAAATTAGAAGAAGCTCACGCTTTCGTTCGCACTTTGGGCGAATCTGGTGCTCCACTTCTTTTCGTGGGAACCAAAAAACAAGCCCAAGAAGCGATCAAAGAAGAAGCAGAACGTGTGGGTATGTACTATGTCAACTCTCGTTGGCTGGGTGGTATGTTGACAAACTTCAAAACCATGCGTGGTCGTGTGGATCGTTTGGCTCAACTGAAAGCATTGCAAGAAAATGGTACTTTTGATATGCTTCCTAAAAAAGAAGTAATCAAACACATGAAAGATATCGAAAAATTAGAAAAATATCTTGGTGGTGTCACAGAAATGAAGCGTCTTCCTGGTGCTCTTTTTGTCATTGACCCAAGAAAAGAACGTAACGCAATCAACGAAGCCCGCAAACTCGGGATTCCTATTGTAGCAATCGTGGACACCAACTGTGATCCTGACGAAATTGACTATGTCATTCCTGGAAATGATGATGCCATTCGTGCCATCAAATTGATTGCTTCTGTCATGGCAAATGCAATCCAAGAAGGCAGACAAGGTCAAGACGCCAAAGCTGAAAGTGTTGAAGGATGAGTCTACTCAACAAATTAGCTTCTGGCAAAACCCCAAATCTTCAGGATTTAGCTTCTGCCGAACGAACCCTGAAGTCAAGAAAAAATCAAGCAAAACGTGATATCGCTAGTTTGAAAAAAGTAGTGGATGCCGTGAAAAAGAAATAACTCATAAAAACAACTCATATTTATGGAGGCAAATAGTATGTCATTTACAGCAGCAGACGTAAAAGAATTAAGAGAATCCACAGGCGTAGGCATGATGGATTGTAAAAAAGCACTCACCGAAGCAGGTGGGGATAAAGAAAAAGCCATTGACTGGCTTCGTGAAAAAGGCTTGGCTGCTCAAAGCAAAAAAGCTGGAAAAGTCACAGCAGAAGGTGTTTCTTTCGCTATGGCAACAGAAGACGGCGTAGGCGTCATTTTAGAAGTGAACTCTCAAACAGACTTCGTTTCTAAAAACGAAGTGTTCCAAGGCTTTGTGAAAGATGTGGCAACCGTGGTGGCAACTGCCAACCCAAGTGATGTGGAAGCATTGCAACAAGCCACTTATCCTGGGACAGACAGAACTGTCAACGATGTCCTTGCAGATAAAGTTCTTTCCATTGGTGAAAACATCAACATCCGTCGTTTCTCTCGTTACACCGATGGTGTATCTGTGGGATATGTCCACATGGGTGGTAAAATCGCTGTTTTGATCAATATGGCTGTGGAAGGTATTTCCGACATGACTTCTGTCAATGAATTGGGCAAAGACCTTGCAATGCAAATTGCAGCTATGAACCCAACCTATTTGGACGAGTCTGAAGTGGATGCAGAAACAGCAGAAAAAGAAAAGAAAATTCTTTTGGCTGTGATGAAAGAAGAAAAAGGAAACGAAGGCAAAACAGAAGATATTCTGAACAAAATGCTCACCGGTCGTTTCAACAAATATCTGAAAGATATCTGCCTGACAGCACAACCTTATGTCAAGGCAACTGAAAAAAATACAACAGTGGCTAGCCACGTGGCTGCAGTGGGTAAAGCTGCAGGTGGTACCATTAAAATCAATTCTTTTGTTCGTTTTGCAACAGGAGAAGGGATTGAAAAAGAAGAAAGTGACTTCGCTGCTGAAGTTGCAAGCTTCCTGTAAAATAAAAACTCCCTTTTGTTTCGTACAAAAGGGAGTTTTATCCTTTTGTTAGCCTTGTGTATTCTTTTGACAAAAATTTCACATATTTTCCCTTGCTGTCCCCAAAGAAAAGAACCATCCTTTTTCTGAAACAGCACGCCCCTTTCTGAAAAAGTAAAACCAAGCCTGTGGTTAAGAAGAGGAAAAAATGTGCTGTATCCATCACATATTCTGAAACTTTCCTCATTTTGTTACCCAAGGCTAACTATTTTTTAAATTTTTCCACTTTTTTTCCTCTTTTTATCTTGCAAAATCAGGAAAAAAGGAGTATAATGTATAGTGCGACTGAAGAAGTCTCCTTTTGCCATTCTGAACACGTACAGTCCAGAAAAGCAAAGAAGACCACTTCAAACTAAGAAGATGAGAGGAAAAGAGGGAAAACAATGTTAAAATTTCTGAAGCGCTCGTCCTTAGGTGCCGATGTGCCCCATGAAAAAAGAACATCCAAGCTGGAAACAGTCAAAATGCCCCTGCCTAGCAAGATTGTTCTTTCCATGAATCAGCATATCGGAGCCCCTGCTACCCCAGCAGTGAAAAAGGGCGACAAGGTCCATGTTGGCTCTGTAGTGGGTGACGCAGGAGGCTTTGTCTCTATGGACATTCACAGTGGTGTTTCTGGTACTGTTGACAGTATCACCACCATCGTCGGAGGCAACGGTGCCAAACAACAAGCCGTAGTGATTATCCCCGACGGAGAGCAAACCGTTGACCCCGCCATTGCTCCACCAGAGATCACCGACATGAAATCATTCACAGATGCGGTACGTTCCAGTGGTTTGGTGGGACTAGGAGGCGCAGGTTTCCCCAGTACCGTGAAACTTTGCCCACAAAACTTAGCAGAAGTGAACACACTTTGTGTCAATGGTGCAGAATGTGAACCTTACATTACTTCTGATAACCGTTGTTTCATCGAAGATGCAAACCATGTCATCAATGGGATTCAAACCATTATGAAACATTTGATGATGACAGAATGTTACATCGGCATCGAAGAAAACAAACCAGAAGCAATCAAACGTATGGAGCTTGCTGTCTCTGAACTTGCCAAAAGTGGAGACAACACCAAAATCATAGTCAAAAAGCTCCCCTGTCGTTATCCTCAAGGGGCTGAAAAAGTCCTTGTGGAAATGTGTACAGGCAGAGAAGTGCCTTTCCCTGGCTTGCCTTCTGACGTTGGGGTGATGGTAATGAACGTTACCACCATTGCTTTTATTTCTAAATACTTAGAAACTGGTATGCCTTTGACCACAAAACGCCTGACAGTGGATGGCGATATTGTGAAAAATCCACAAAATGTGGAAGTCATTATTGGTACCCCATTGGAAGAGCTTTTCGAATTCTGTGGTGGTTTCACAGCAGAAGTGGGCAAAGTGCTTTATGGTGGTCCTATGATGGGGATGTGCGTGGCTGATCTCAGCCAACCTGTTTTGAAAAACAACAATGCCATCCTTGCTTTTTCAAGAGAAATGGCAATGCCAAAGAAAAAGACCAACTGTATCCACTGTGGCAAATGTACCAA
Source organism: Eubacteriales bacterium (assembly GCA_044432725.1). GTDB lineage: Bacteria > Bacillota > Clostridia > Oscillospirales > Oscillospiraceae > JAWXUK01. The sequence goes on along the minus strand of JAWXUL010000007.1, from coordinate 32,347 downwards.
CGCTTGTCCTTTGGGTCTATCTGCAAAGGAAATCGTGGAAGGCTATAACGCCCACGATGTGGATTTACTAAAAGAGCTGACCACTGACTTGTGTATGTCCTGTGGTACTTGCTCCTTTGTCTGCCCTGCCAAACGTCCTCTTTGCCCCTCCATTGCTTTGGCAAAAATCATGATGAAAGAAGGAGGTTAGAACAATGGAACAAAAAAATAAATTGATTGTCACAGCTGCCCCACACGTTTCTACCCCTGACACCACAGCAAATATCATGGCTCGTGTGGCGCTTGCCCTTGTCCCTGCTCTCATCGCTTCCATCATTTTCTTTGGTGTGGACGCTTTGGTTTTAGTTGTGGTCACAGTTTTGGCTTGCGTGGGATTTGAATTCCTCTGGTGCAAGGCAATGAAAATGGAAAACTCTGTGGGAGATTTCTCTGCTGTTGTCACAGGTCTCCTCCTTGCTTTTAACATGCCTGCCTCTTTGCCACCATGGATGGCTGTGGTTGGTGCGGCTGTTGCGATTTTAATGGTTAAAATGCTTTTCGGTGGTATTGGATTCAACTTTGCAAATCCAGCCATTGTGGGACGTATTTCTCTTGCATTGGGTTTCACCTCTGCAATGACTACCTATCCAGCTGTGTCTGGAGAAACCTTAGCCACAGATGCTATTTCTGCGGCGACTCCTCTTGCTACAGGCAGTGCTGATTACATGACACTGTTTTTGGGCAATCACAGTGGGGTATTAGGGGAAACTTCTGCATTGGCTCTTTTAATTGGTGGGATTTATCTCATCATTGCGAAAATCATTCGTCCTATGATTCCTGTGGCTTACTTGGCTACTGTGGTGGTGATGAGTCTGATTTGTGGTCAAGACCCTATCTATCAACTCCTTTCTGGTGGTTTGATGCTAGGTGCCTTCTTCATGGCAACTGACTATGTCACCTCTCCTACCACTGACAAAGGAAAATTGATTTTTGGCATTGGCTTAGGGATTATCACTTGTCTCATTCGTTTCTATGGTTCTATGGCAGAAGGTGTCAGCTTTGCTATTTTGCTGATGAACCTTGTGGTACCTTATATTGACCCATTGACACGTCAACAAAAATTAGGTATTCCCAAAGTGAAAAAAGAAAAGGAGGCAAAAGCAGATGGATAGTTGGAACAAAATTTTTAAACCCATTGTGGTGCTTGCCTGTATCTGTATCGTAGTGACAGCAGCACTTGCCTTGACAAACAAAGCCACAGCCCCAAGAATTGCAGAGCTTGCTGAAATTGCAGCAGCTGAAGCACGGGAAGAGCTGATGCCTGGTGTCAGCTTTAGCCAAGTGGATTGTACAGCGCCAAACATCACTGCTGCTTATCAATCAGATGATGGTTCTGCCATCCTGACTGCTGTATCCAAAGGTTATGGTGGTACTTTTGTCACAATGGTTGCTTTTGATGGCGATGGTAACATTGTCCGAGTGAAAGTCCAAGACCATGCTGAAACCAAAGGAATCGGCGACAAAGTGGAAGTAGAATCCTTTTGGGGTCAATATTCTGGACTGAGTACCGAGAATCATATCACCCTTGATGTCGAAGTTGACAAAGTCTCTGGTGCTACGATTTCAAGTAAAGCTGTGAACAATGGCGTAAACTATGCCATCGACGGCTTTCAAACATTATCTTAAGAAAGGGGAAGCGAATCAATGAATCGTAATATGGAAATTTTGACAAATGGTTTTGTCAAAGAAAACCCAGTGTTAAAACTGGTATTAGGTTGTTGTCCTGCTCTGGCTGTCACCTCCTCTGCCATGAACGGTCTTGGCATGGGTGCTGCGGCTACTTTCGTGCTGATCTGTTCCAATATCGTTATCTCCTCCCTACGGAAAATCATTCCTGGGCAAGTACGTATCCCTGCTTATATCACCATCATCGCTGGTTTCGTGACCATCGTTCAAATGCTGGTAAAAGCTTATCAACCTGCTTTGGATAAAAGTTTAGGGGTGTTCCTTCCTCTTATCGTGGTGAACTGTGTGATTTTAGGACGTGCAGAAATGTTTGCTTCTAAAAACACTGTGTTCCAATCTGCTTTAGATGGAATCGGCATGGGGATTGGCTTTACCCTGACTTTGACTTTGATGGGCATTATCCGTGAAGTCACAGGGGCAGGCACTCTCTTTGGCATGCAAGTTCTCCCAGAGAGCATCCAACCCTTTACCATTATGACTTCTGCTCCTGGTGGATTTTTTGTCTTTGGATTATTGATGGCAGCTGCTGCTGCTTTGACTGCGCCAAAGAAAAATAATGAAGTCGCAACAGAAGGAGGAGAAGACTAATGAAAGAATTTGCAGCAGTTTTCTTCACCATGATCTTGGTGGACAACTATGTTTTAGCTAAATTTTTGGGGATTTGTCCTTTCTTGGGCGTTTCCAAAAAGTTCGATTCCTCTGTGGGTATGAGTATGGCTGTTACCTTTGTTATGGTGATGGCAACAGCCGTTACATGGCCCATTCAAACCTTTGTCCTGACCCCTGCTTCTGGTGCTTGGGATTTAGGTTATCTACAAACCATCGTTTTCATCGTGGTTATCGCTACTTTGGTGCAACTGGTGGAAATTATCTTGAAAAAGTACATCCCTGCTTTGTATAAATCCTTGGGGGTTTTCCTTCCTTTGATTACTACAAACTGTGCCATCCTTGGTGTGACCATTTTGAACGTAGACAATGGCTACAGCTTTGAAATGAGTATTGTCAGTGCTTTGGGCGCTGGGATCGGCTTCTTAGTGGCTATGGTTCTCTTTTGTGGCGTTCGTCGCAAAGTGGATGCTGCCAATCCTCCTGCTTGTTTCCAAGGGCTTCCTTTGACTCTTGTTGCTGCTAGTATGGTCGCTATGTCCTTTATGGGCTTTGGTGGCATGGTTGATGCCATCTTTGGCATCGCCGGTTAAGAAGGGGGGAAGAAAAGTATGGATCCAATTTTACTCGCCATTCTCGTGGTGACTGCCATCGGTATCGTGGGCGCCATCGTCTTAGTCGCCGCTTCCATCTTTATGCACGTCCCTGTAGATGAACGTGTAGAGAAAATCAACGAGGCTCTCCCAGGCGCTAACTGTGGTGCTTGTGGATGTGCTGGTTGTGCTGACTATGCAAAAACCATCGTAGAAGATGGAAACGACATCAACAAATGTATCCCTGGTGGTAATGGTTGTATCGCAGCCATTGCAGAGATCATGGGTGCAGAGGCAAGCGAAGCTGCCGTAGTCAAAGCCGTGATTGGCTGTTCTGGTACTTGTGAAAAGACCCAAAAACGTTACGAGTTCCAAGGTGCTCTTGCCACCTGTCTTGCTGTCAAAGGTCTTTATGGTGGTGATGGTAACTGCTCCTATAACTGTTTGGGTTATGGAGATTGTGTGGCAGTTTGTGGCTTTGGTGCTTTATCCATTGTGGATGGTATCGCCAAAGTGGACAGAGACAAATGTGTGGGCTGTAATGCCTGTGCCAAAGTTTGTCCCAACAAAATCATCTCCATTGTGCCTGATCACAAAAGAAAACCTGTTGTCCTGTGTCAAAACAAGGACAAGGGTGGCGACACCATGAAAGCTTGCTCTGTGGGTTGTATTGGTTGTCAAAAATGTTTGAAAAAATGTCCGAAAGAGGCAATTACCATGGACGGTTTCTTGGCTGTCATTGACCAAGAAAAATGCGTGGGCTGTCAGCTTTGTATTCCCGAATGTCCAAAGTCCATTATTGGTGTGCCTGGGGCAAAATAAATAAGGGAGACCTTTCTCTTTCAGAGAAATAAGATCTCTTATTCTTCTAAAAAAGTTTTGAGTCCTTTATGGATTCAAAACTTTTTTAGCCATCTAGGGAAGAATCATTCAACTCTTTGAGTAAAAAAAAGAATCCAAAGGACTCAATGAAACTGAGTTCTCTGGATTCTTTCTTCACAACAGGGGAAAATCCAAGAGTGACGATTCCCTATTGTTCTTTCTTTTCTTTTTTTGCACAAGAAGTGTTCCCTACTCCGTGGTTTGCTGTGCAAGCCTTGCAATCTCCGTGACGTGGGCACCCTTGATAGGTGCATGGGCAATCTTTGTTCATATTTTATCCCCTATTCATACTTTTTTTGAGAATCACTCCTCACAATTTCAGCTTATCACAGACGGCATCAAAAGTCAATAGGTATCAATAAAAAGAAACTTTGTCAAAAGTTAACATAAATTTTACAAATAGATGGACTAATGTGGAAAAATGTGTTATACTGAAACAAGATAAAATAAATTTGAATACTTGATAGGAGAAGATCATGCCAAAAGAATTATCTGCAAAAGACGCAAAAAAGAGGGAACTGATTTTAAACGGAAGCATATGGCAAACTCTTTTGGTCTTGGGAGCACCCCTTGCCCTTTTCAATGGCTTGAATCTTTTTTTCAAGCTATATGACACCCTCCTTGCTTCTACCATCAGTCCCATGTCTGTCTCTGTGGTGTCTTATTTATCCCAGTTAAATCTCATGTTCACGGCATTGGGAGGAGGTTTTGCCATAGGTTGTTCCATCAAAATCAGCGAAGCCTATGGTTCTGGGGATTATGCTTTGGTACATAAACGGGTGCAACTGCTCTTTGCCTTTGCTGGGCTATTATCAGCCGTTGTTTTATGTATGATACCCTTTACCTCTCAATTTTTAAAACTAACAGGAACCCCTGAGGAATTTATCAATTCTGGCACCATCTATTTCGCCCTTCATCTCCTTGATAATGTGTTGGTGCTCTTTAACACAGCATACATCGCCATTGAGCGTTCTCGTGGAAATTCCACACGGATTTTGGCACTGAATGTGGGATCTATGGTGGTGAAGATGGGGCTGAATACAGTCTTTGTCTTAATCATGGGATATGGCATCGAAATGATGGCTGTCGCTACGATTTGCAGTAACTCTGTGGTCTTTTTCGGTGGATTTATCTATCAGCTTTGTTTGAAAGATAGAAATGGCGTCTTTGCCGTGAATTTTAAAGAGATGAAATATGAATCCCAAGCAGCCAAGCCTATGCTGAAAACTTCTGTTCCTGTGGTGGGAGAGAAGGTAGCCTTCCAGTTGGGAAAAGTGGCAATCAATGGGATGTGTGGAGTTTATGGCAACTTGATGGTGGGTGCTTTGGGCGTTTCCAATAACATTTCCAGTATGACCATGGCGCCGATCAATGGCTTTCAAGAAGCAGGCATCGCCATGGTCAGCCAAAATAGAGGTGCTGGCAACGAGAAACGTGCCTTGAAGATCTTTTATACCCTACTTACTATGAACCTATGTGCTGGCGTTGTGGGTTATATGACGTCCATGCACTTTTTACCCGTGATTTCCTCTTGGTTTGACAGTGGTGACCCTGAATTTAATGCTCTGATTTGCCTCACTTATTTTTACGAGGTGAATGCCCTCATTCCTCTTGCCATTAACTCTGCTGTCATGGCTTTGCTTTATGGCCACGGCTACACCAAATTGACCTTGCTGATTAACTTTTCCCGAGTCTTAGTGTTCCGTGTGCCAGTCTTGTGGTATATGCAACAGGTCTTGAACATGGGCAGCGAAAGTATCGGCATTGTCATGATGATTTCAAACGGTGCCACTGGTATCATCGCCATTATTGTAACTTTCTTTGTGGTGCGAAAGATTAAGAAAGAAAATAATTTATAAAACTTAGGGGACCTCTAAAAACTCTTGGGGGACAAGAGTGAAAATTTTTTGTTCTTAGATTGTTCTGAAAAAGTTCTTAATCCTTGGTGGATTCAGAACTTTTTCAGGGCAAAAATTAGGGCTAAGGAATTGTTTTATTGTTGTTTAGGGGTTTTTAGAGGTACCCCTTATTAAAAAAAGGCTGTATCCCAAAGATACAGCCTTTTTTGATTTATTCCAAAGCTTTTTTCATTTTTCTTGCAAAAGCTTCCACTTTGTTAGGAGAATTTTTCCCCTCTGCTTCTACGATTTTCACAATCGCCGAGCCCACAATGATACCATCGGCATATTTACCAATTTCAGCCCCTTGTTCTGGGGTAGAAATCCCAAAGCCCACAGCCACAGGGGTGTCTGTATTGCTTTTCACCTGTGCCACCACAGAAGGGACATCCACAGAGATTTCACTACGCACACCAGTCACCCCCAAAGAGGAGACACAATAGACAAAGCCTTTGGCTTCTTTGGCAATCATGGCAATACGTTGCTCTGACGTGGGAGCCACAAAGGAAACAAAATCCACCCCATGTGCTTGGCAAAGAGGCGCAAATTCTTCTTTTTCTTCATAGGGGATATCAGGCAAAATCAAACCAGAAATCCCCACTTCGCTACAGCGTTTGGCGAATTTTTCGATACCATAGTGAAACACCACATTTGCATAGGTCATGAACACCAAAGGAATATCCACTTCCACTGTTTCTAGCATTTTGAAAATCTTTTCTGTATTGACTCCGCCAGCCAAAGCTCGCATATTTGCGTTTTGAATGGTTTCCCCCTCTGCTGTGGGGTCAGAAAATGGAATACCAAGCTCAATCAAGTCAGTACCACCACGGGCCAGTGCATGAATCAATTCTTTTGTGGTCTCTAAATCAGGGTCACCACAGGTGATAAAGGCAACAAAGGCAGTCCCATGGTTGAATGCGTCAGCTATTTTTTTCATTCTGTGATTTGCTCCCCTCTGTAATTTGCGATTTGTACGCAGTCTTTGTCTCCTCTGCCAGAGAGATTCACCACCAAAAGTTTGTCTTTGGACAAGGTAGGGGCGATTTTCATGGCATGATAAACAGCATGGGCTGACTCGATGGCTGGGATAATCCCCTCCATGCGAGAGAGATATTCAAAGGCAACGACAGATTCTTCATCTGTCACAGCAACATATTCTGCTCGTTTGCTGTCGAAAAGATGTGCGTGTTCTGGGCCGATACCAGGGTAATCAAGACCAGCCGAAATGGAATGAACAGGGGCAATTTGTCCCTCTTCATCTTGGCAGAAATAGCTTTTCATACCGTGGAAAATACCCAATTTCCCTGTGGCGATGGTGGCAGCTGTCTCTAACGTATCGATACCATGCCCAGCAGCTTCTACGCCAATTAACTTCACTTCTTCGTGGGGGATAAAGTGGTAAAAAGCACCAATGGCATTGGAGCCACCTCCCACACAAGCAAGGACATAGTCAGGGAGTTTTCCCGCTATTTCCTTCATTTGGCTCATGATTTCAGCAGAAATCACTGCTTGAAAGTCACGGACAATGGTTGGGAAAGGGTGAGGACCCATGCAAGAGCCCAAAACATAGTGAGTATCGTCCACTCTTTTGGTCCATTCTCTCATGGTTTCAGAGACAGCATCTTTCAAGGTCGCTGTCCCAGAAGTGACAGCATGGACTTTCGTCCCCATGAGACGCATCCGATAGACGTTCAAGGCTTGACGGTCAGTGTCCTCTTTCCCCATGAATATCTCGCATTCCATGCCAAAAAGTGCAGCAGCAGTGGCTGTTGCCACCCCATGTTGCCCTGCACCTGTTTCTGCAATGAGACGGGTTTTTCCCATTTTTTTTGCCAAAAGCACTTGCCCCAACACATTGTTGATTTTATGAGCACCAGTGTGATTGAGATCCTCACGCTTCAGATAGATTTGAGCCCCGCCCAAATCTTCTGTCATTCGTTTTGCGTGGTACAAGCGAGAGGGTCTGCCCGCATAGTCGTTGAGCAGATCGGTCAACTCTTTTTGAAATTCAGGGTCATTTTTATAGTGATTGTATGCTGATTCCAGTTCTATCACAGCATTCATCAATGTTTCGGGGAGGTATTGCCCTCCATGTTGTCCGAAATTTTTATTCATCGTTTCATCTCCTTCAAGAGTTGTTTGATTTTTTCAGGGTCTTTCACTTTGTTCGTCTCTACCCCAGAGCTTAGGTCAATGATTTCTGGATTTGCCAAAGAGATTGCCTCTTTCACGTTCTCAGGAGTAATGCCCCCCGCTAAAATATAAGGGGCTAGTATTTTTTTTAGAATATGCCAGTCAAAGGACTTCCCTTCCCCCTTACCATAATCCAAAAGAATTTTATCTGCTGGAAAGGACAGAGCAGCTGCCACATCTTCTGTGGTTTTCACGGCAAAAGCCTTCCAGAATTCTTTGTCTGGCAGTCTCTTTCGCAATCCTTCCAGTGCTCCTTCCCCTTCTGAGCCATGAAGCTGAATCACATCTAAAACAGAGGCAACTTGACAGATCAAATCAGGATTTTCATCCACAAAAACCCCCACTGTTTGAATGGAAGGGGCGAGGATTTTTTTCCACTGGAGTACTTGCTCTACGGTCACATTCCGATGACTTTTAGGGACATGGATGACAAAACCAACATAATCAGGACAGAAATCGTTGATCATGTGGATGTCCTCTTCCCGATAGAGCCCACAAATCTTCACCTTTGCACTTGTCATGACAAAACACCTTGAAAAATCTCTGTCACAAAGGCTTCTTTGTTTGTGCTTCGCATCAATGCTTCCCCAATAAGCAAGGCATTGGCACCAGATTTCACCAAATCCACCCCGTCTTTGCTACAGGTGATTCCACTTTCTGCCACAAAAATCACATCTGTGCTCAGCTTTTTTCTTAAATCACTGGCATTATTTAAATTCACGGAGAAATCTTTCAAATTACGATTATTCACCCCAATAATTCTTGCCCCTGCTTTTTGTGCAGAAGCCAGTTCCTCTTCGTCATGGGTCTCCACTAGCGCAGAAATCCCCAAAGTATCACAGATTTCCAAGTATTTCACGATGGTTTCTGTGTCAAGCAAGGCACAAATCAGCAAAACAGCGTCAGCACCCATGGTTTTTGCCTGATAAATTTGATACTCATCTATGGTGAAATCTTTCCGAATCATGGGCAAAGTGCTTTTGGCACGAATCTCTCGAAAAATTTCATCACTGCCCAAAAACCATTTTGGCTCCGTCAACACAGACATACAATGACAGCCAATGGCTTCATAGCTTTTGGCAATATCAAGATAAGGAAAATCAGGAGAAATCACACCTTTGGAGGGAGAAGCCTTCTTCACCTCGCTGATGATGGCACAGCCCTTTTCTGCCATCCCTTTTTCCAAGGATTTTTCAAAAAGAAAGTTTCCCTTTGGCAGAGAAAGTGCTTGCTTTTTCATTTCCTCTAGAGAGATATCCACTTTATCCTTGGAGACTCGTTCTCTGGCATGGTCAGCAAGTTCGTCTAAAATCATATGCTTTCCCCCTATTGATTGGATAGTTGGATGAATTTTTCCAGTGTATCACTCGCCAGACCACTGTCAATGACAGTTGCCACTGTGTCCATTGCTTCTTTCATGGTCAGATTGTCCCGTGCCACATACAGCCCAGCCCCTGCATTCAAGATCACAGCGTCACGACAAGGAAACTTCTCTCCAAAGAAGATGCGTCGTGTGATTTCTGCATTTTCTTTGGGCGTACCACCAAGCAAAGCAGACTTTTCACAAAGACTGAAGCCGAAATCTTGGGGGGTGATGGTCTTATGTTGGGAAACCCCGTTCCGAAATTCGCAGATTGTCGTGGCTGCAGAAAGAGAAATTTCGTCCAGACCATCTGTGCCATGGACAACCACACCAGACTCCACAGCTAAATTTTCCAAAACCTCTGCCATGGGCTGTACCCATGTTTCGTCATAGACCCCTAAAAGTTGCTTTTTCGCCCCCAAAGGATTGGTGAGAGGGCCTAATAAATTAAAAATAGTACGAATCCCCAATTTACGTCTCACAGGTGCCACATATTTCATAGCAGGGTGGAATTTTTGAGCGAAGAGGAAACAAATATTATTTTTTTCTAAGAGTTCCAAGCTTTTTTCTGGGTTGATATCAATATTCACGCCCAAAGCTTCCAAGACATCAGCAGAGCCACATTGGCTAGAAGCAGCACGATTGCCGTGCTTTGCCATAGGCACTCCAGAAGCAGCCAGAACAATGGCAGAAGTGGTAGAGATGTTGAAGCTATTGGATTTGTCCCCACCTGTTCCCACAATTTCCATGCAGTGGGGCTGTGGTGGGAGTTTATAGCAATGCTGTCTCATCACCTGTGCAGAAGCGACGATCTCCTCCACAGTTTCTCCTTTTTCAGCCAATGCTGTGAGATAAGTGGCGATATCCTCTTCCGTGGCTTCCCCTGTCATCATTTCATTCATAGCACTTTGCGCCACGGCTGAAGTTAAATTTTCTTTTTCTTGCAAAGACAAAATAGCTTCTTTTATCATCTTATTGTCCTCCTAAAAAATTCTTCATCATGATATTTCCCTCTGGGGTCAGAATGGATTCAGGGTGAAATTGTAGCCCATAAACAGGAAAGCCCTTGACTTTCACAGCCATAATTTCACCGTCATCTGCTGTGGCTAAAATCTCTAAATCCTCTGTCAAAGTTTCTGGGACAGCAGAAAGGGAGTGATACCGAGCCACTGTGACTTTTTCTGGCAAGTTCTGAAAAACACCTTGGGGTTTCACAGTAATTTCCGAGGTTTTCCCGTGCATAAGTTTTTTGGCATAGCTGACAGTCATGCCCAAAACTTCGCAGATGGTTTGATGTCCCAAGCAAATCCCCAAAATAGGAATTTCTTCTCTTAGTTCTTTCACAATGTCAATACATACTTTGGTATCACAGGGCTTGCCTGCCCCTGGTGACAGGACAATGTGACTGGGCGCAAGTTCACGAATTTCTGCCACAGTGCATTGGTCGTTACGCAAAACCTTCACATCTTCTTGAAATTCCCCAATCAACTGAACCAGATTATAAGAAAAGCTGTCGTAATTGTCAATGAGTAAAATCATTCTTCTGCCACCTCCATTGCTTTCACCACTGCTTTTGCTTTGTGGATACATTCTTTATATTCCGACTCAGGCACAGAATCAGCAACAATCCCAGCCCCAGAACGGACAAAAACCTTGTTATTTTTCTTAAAAGCAAGGCGAATGGCAATACAAGTATCCATATTGCCTGTGTAATCAATATAACCAATGGCACCACCATAGATGCCTCGTTTCAGATTTTCTAGGTCGTGAATAATTTCACAAGCACGAATCTTCGGTGCCCCAGAAAGAGTGCCAGCGGGCAGAATGGCATCCAGAGCGTCCAGATAGTCGCAATCTTCTTTTAATGTGCCACAAACCGTAGAGCCAATGTGCATCACATGGGAAAAACGCTCGATATTCATGTATTTTTCCACAAAGACAGAGCCATATCGGCTCACTTTGCCCACATCGTTTCTGCCCAAATCCACCAACATATTATGCTCTGCACGTTCTTTTTCGTCAGCGAGGAGTTCCTTTTCCAAGGCAAGATCCTCTTCTTCTGTTTTCCCACGGGGTTTTGTACCAGCAAGGGGGAAGGTGGTCACTTTTCCTTCTTCCACTTTCACCAAGGTTTCAGGGGAAGCCCCAGCGATTTCCACCTCTTGACTGGAGAAGTAAAAGAGATAAGGCGATGGATTGATACGGCGTAAATTTTCGTAAACAGGGAACATAGAGCCTTCATAGGGAGCAGAAAGACGATTAGACAGCACCACTTGGAAGATATCTCCTTCGATGATATGTCTTTGTGCTGTTTTCACCATGTCACAAAACTCTGTTTCTCCAAAGGCAGGGGTCAAGGGAGCAAGAAGCTTACCGGCTTTTTCTTCCTTTTCCATCCCTGTTTTCAACAAAGTCTCCATGGCTTTTAGGGTTTCCATCCCTTTGTTATAATTGGTTTCCAGATGCTCTGTGGGGATTTGTACCATTAAAATCATTTTTTGCTCTAAATGATCTAGGGCAATGACTTTGTCAAAGAGCATCAAATCCACATCTTGAAAGCCTTCTTCATCTGTGCTAGGCAAATCCAAACGTGGTTCAGGGTATTTCATAAATTCATAAGCAAAATACCCCACCAAACCACCTGTGAAGGTGGGGAGTTTAGAGAGACGAGGACTGCGATGTTGTGCCATCAAATCACGAATAAACTTGTGTGGATTGGTATTTTCGTGGGTAAAGGTCATACCTTGCTTGATGGTCACTGTGTGGTCTTGACAAGTCAGCTCTAAAATGGGGTCATAACCTAAAAAGCTATAACGTCCCCAATGACTACTGTCCTCGCAAGATTCCAAAACAAAGACATTATTACTCACATTTTTCAGGATTCTGCACAAAGCCATGGGGCTTTTGTCCAAAGGCACGGAAAGACTTAATGGAAGTTGCTGATAGTCCGTATATTTTTGTGCTTCTTCTAAGCTTGGGTAGAAATTCATGTTCACTGCTCCTATTCAAGTATTCTGTAAATGTTCGGCAAGAGAATCGTCCTCTTCAATCCATTCTGTCACTTCCACCACCACATAGTCCTCTGGGGTGTTACGAATCACCACTTTGTCAATGCCAGCATTGATAATCAAACGGCGACACATGGAACAACTGGTGGAATGTTCAATCAATTCACCTGTTTCTGGATTGACACAAGTCATATACAGCGTAGAACCAAGTAACTGAGATCGAGAAGCTGAAATAATGGCATTTGCCTCTGCATGGACCGAGCGACACAGTTCATATCGCTCTCCAGAGGGAATATTCAGTGCCATACGGGTGCAATAATCCATATCCATACAATTTTTTCGCCCACGAGGGGCACCGTTATATCCTGTGGAAATGATTTCATCATTTTTCACAATAATCGCACCATAATGACGGCGTAAACAGGTGGAACGCTCTAACACACTTTGGGCGATATCTAAATAATAATTTTCTTTGTCTTGTCTTTTCATCATTCTTTCCTTTCCTTTGGAATTCGCAATTAGTCAATAATTGAAAGCTCTTCTTTCAATCCAGTGATTAAAAATCACCATAAATCTGATTTTGTATAGCAAGCAAAAATCCAGTGGTATAAGCCGTGAATCCCAGCTATAGCATATCATTTCCTTTGTCTGGATTTTCTGTATCTTCTGTTTTGGGTAGCGCCTCTGTCTCTAGCCCCATTGCCACGGGCAAACGATTATACACACAGCTGATTAAGAAGCAAAGCACAGCTCCCACAATCAGGGCAATGACACGGGTGATGCTGTCACCAGAACCAATATCCACAGTGACCATCTTCAACACAGCAAGAATGGAAAGCCCCAACCCCAAATGACGGAGTTCCACTTCTTTTTGGCGAAAGCCCAGAAAAATGCTTAAACAGCCCATTAACAGGATTAAAATACTGCTAGTATAGCTGAAATCCCCTAAAACACTTATTTTTGTCCAAGAAATAACGCCCCATAAGATAAAGAGAAGAGGGACAGCTTTTCGTTTTAAATAAGGAGGTTCAGGGCTAAGCACTAGATAAAATAGCTCTCCCATGAAAAATAATAGGGCGATGGTTTCAAAGAAAATCAAATCAAGGCTTCCTCTTCGACCGTGGTTCAATCGTCCACACACATAGAAAAAGGAAATGATTTTAGAAAATCGTAAAACCAGTTGGAATTTTTGGTTTTCCGAAAGATTGATAAAATAACGTCCTGCCACAGTGATGACTCCAGCGAAAATCAGGATAAAGGGCGCATAATAATATTCCACACTACTGGGTTTTGGATAAATTTCATAAAATGCAATGGCACAAAGAAGTGCCAAAGGGAGGTATGCACAAAGATAAATCACAGGGAGGGTGCCAGTTCCCAACGCTTTTTGATAGCCTTCTAGGAAATAGCAAACCAGTAAAATAATGATGGGAACTGCGAATAAAATACTTTGATCCAATCCACTTGCAATGACGCCAAAAGCGAAAAAAGCATAGGTAAAACTGGCGAAAGCGCAACGTTTGTTTTCCGTCCATTTGCTGGAGAAATGGATGAAAAAGGCAAGAGAACAAAGGAAAACATAGAAATAAACGCTTTCAGCTGCAGGAAAGGATTCCCATCGTCCCAAATCCTCGGACAATTCATAGAGTCCAAAAATCACAAAGGGTATCGAGATCATGGTTGCTGTGGATTTGTCATTGGACAGTAGGAAAGTACACAGAATCATCAATAAAAACAGCCAACTATAATGATAGTGACAGCCAGCCAGAAGCCAATACGTGAAAAACAGTCCAATCCCATGGGGGGAGACCGAAAAAATCCCCAGAGAAAGATTGTCGCTACGACTGAGACAAGCACCAATGACAAGGGCAACGATGAGGGTGAAAAAGACAGAAATCACATAAGTAGAGAAAAGGGGCGATTCCATCAAATAATATTTGCTCACCAGAGAGGACATCTGCCTATTGGTCTGATAGATATTTTGGTGAGTTAAAAAGACCATACCCAAGGCAAAAATCAGGGAAGCCCCTTTGGTCAAACCTGTGGTCCAAGTATTTTTCATGGTAAAGGCAAGGAGGAACAGGAAGGTCGCAAGGAGCAACACCAAGGCAATTTGCAAGGTGGCAATGGTCATGGGTTTCGATGCCAACAGACACATGGTGAAGAAATTTCCGATAAAGCTGACCAAAAGGAGTGTATTGGACTGGACGTGATAAGAAATCAGTACCGTGAGCAAAATCAGCCCCACCAAGGCAAGGAGTAGAGTCGTTTCTCCAAAAAAGCCCCAAGAAGTGCCCATAAAAATAGTAGTAATGTAATAAATCGACAGCCCTGCCCCCATCAGGCTATTGAAAAAGCCGTTGCTTTGTCTTTCTTTTTTCAGCATAATATGTCGGAACGGAACAAAGGTCATAACACTTGCCAGAAGGAGCAGTCCCAAAGCCTTTACGCCGTTGCTCAGGTCATTCCACACCAAGGCGCCTAAGACAATGGTCCCTGTCAGGGCAAGAATAGCTGCCAAAACCCCCATGACATATTTCCCAAGATTCAGTTCACTTAGTGCTGTTTTGGAAGGAATTTTATCCTTTAAAATAGGAGGGATGGTTGGGGGCACTTGGAATACGGGAGGCGCTTGGAATGCGGGCGGTGTGAATAGATTTTTCAGTTGTCCTTGGGGGATTTGTCCATGTTGATATGGTTCTTGTGGCATTTGTCCTTGGGTGAATGGTTCTTGTGTGGGCTTAGTTTGAAGGAATGGATCTCGAGGGATTTGTTCTTGTGACGTAGAAGAAGCCTCTTGTTCCTTTCTTTTTTCTTTGATCTCTTTGACCACAAGCCCAGCTTTCAGCCCCTCTTCCCTTGCTTGAGACACCTGAAGAGCTGTTAATTTTTTTGTTTTACCGATAAAATCTGCCACGTCAATGGGAATATTCCGAGAAAATTGTTCTTCTAAGGCGAGTAGCTCGTCTTCCAGCATTCTGATTTCTTCGTCCATCACGGTTCCTCCTTATGGCAGTATTAAGGTATCATTGTTTACCTGATAATGAGTGATTTTTCGGTCATAAAGCATGGTTTCTTCTGTCATATCGAAATAAGTATAGTTAAACTGTAAATCCCCTTCTTCTGCTGTCCAAGTGGGGCGGTCCCCATAAGTGGGGTCGAAATAGTGCCACGTGTCCCCCAACTTCACTTGGGTCCAGATATGCCGTTCCCCACTGTCCATAGAGACACCAATGACACCTTCTGCCTGAAATCCTGCCAAACGGAGGAGTGCATTGAACAACGCCACATAGCCTTGACACACCACCTGTTGCACTGTCACTGCACCATATGCAGTAAAGGCGGAATCTGCGTATTCATAATCATAGTCATAGCTCAGGTGACCCGCAGTGAAATCATACAAAACTTTGATTTGCTCCATTTCTGTCTTATTCTCTGTGTATTGGCCAGATTCTTTCAAATAATCGAATATTTCTTGGACTCGTTGACGAAAATAAGCGTTTTGCTCCATGATTTCTGTCTCTGTATAACGCTCGTCATCACGTTCTAATGCCATAAAAAAATTACCTGAATCATCTTTTTTATAACCAGTATAATAGACCATGGTATTGCTTGTGTATTCAATGTGAGTGGCATTGACTTTTTGATAGGCACGTTGATAGGCGTAAAGATAGCTCTCGTACAGACCCAAATCCACCAGATCATAAGGATAAGGTACTTCCATGTACATCACATCTTCTACCACCATTCTCTCAAGAACAGCCACAATTTCCTCAAAGGTTTCAGGCGCAGAGGGCAGTTCGATGCCTTCTTTCAGCGTAAAGGTAGGACTAAAACTCGGTAAATTTTCTACTGTTGTGCTAGAGTCTCCTGTGAAACTTTCCTTCCACTGGCACCCAGTCAGGAGAAGACAGGAGAACAAAAGGAGGAAAAATTTCATGAAATACTCCTTCCCAGAGGGAGCCTTGACCCTCCACAGGCTTTCCCACCTCTGTAAAGAAAAACCTCCGTCACATCTAGGACGGAGGCTTTTTTTATTCGTCGCTAGGGATATCTTTTCTAGGTTCCTCTTCTGGATTCTCAGCATCCATTGGCATTTCTTCCATTGCCACTGGGCTTTCCTCTGGCATATCTGCCATTGGGGCTTCCATAGGAGTTTCCATAGGTGCTTCCATAGGTGCTTCCATTGGCATTTCCACTGATTCTTGGTTTTCCACTGATTCTTGGTTTTCCACTGGGTTTTCATAAGGCACTTGGTCTAGTGCTTCGTCAAAGGCTGTTTCCACTGGAGGTGCCACTGCTGCACCTTTTTTCCCTTTGACTGCTTTGGGTGCCTTTCCTGCCTTTGGTGGCTTAGCAGCTTTGGGTGCCTTTGCTGCTTTGGGTGGTTTTGCGCCTTTGACAGGTTTTTCTTTCACCGCTTTTTCTTTCACTGGTTTTTCTTTCTTAGGTTTGGCTTCTTTTTTCGCCTTTGGTTCTTTTCCAGCTTTGGGGTCTTTTTTCACTGGTTTAGCTCCTTTGGGGTCAGAAGGAGCCTTTTTCTTAAAGAGAGAGCCACCTTTACTGGAGTCTAGCTCTGCTTGCAACACAGCATAATCGTTTGATAGCAATTCGTGACGGGTACGAAGTCCTTCGAATTCGTTTTCCACAATGCCCAAACGACCTTCCAAATTGGAGATTTGCATATTTTTCTCTACCAATTCGTCGTCCATGGTCACAAAGGATGCTTCTCTTTCTGCCACTAGCTTATCTTTTTCTTCCATTTGTGGTAAGAGTTCAGCCAAAGCATTTTCCTTTTTCACCAAGGCAGAGGCTTTTTCCATCAGAGCCAATTCTTTTTCGTTGAGCTCCACATTCTTTTGGTCTAAACTTTCTTCAAGCTCGGCAATTTTAGCATCTTTTTCTGCAATAATTTGATCTTTTTCTGCAATGATTGCTTCTAACTCGCCTTGGTCCCCAGCAGAGGCTGGGGCTTCTTCTGCCACTGGGGCTTCTTCTGCCACTGGGGCTTCTTCTTCTGCCACTGGGGCTTCTTCCACTGCCTCTTCAGCTTCTTCCACTGTTTCTGCTGGCTCTTCAGCAACTGCTTCTTCCACAGCTTCTTCTGGGACTGCTTCTACCATCACTGGCACAGCTTCTGCCGCAGCTGCCAACACAGGGGCTTGGCTTGCAAGACTTTCCATTTCAGCTTCTTTGGCTGCCAAAGCTTGTTTCAGCTCTTCGATTTGATTGATTTTTTCAATGATGGTTTCATCTTTGACAGACAGAGCATGATTCAACTCTTCCACTTGATCTTGAGAAGCTTGAATCATCCCTTCCTTTTCTCGAATCACTTCGTCTTTTTCAGCCACAACAGCCTCTTGGGCAGCATTTTGACCGCTTTGGAAGGCTTCTTTCTCTGCTTGGAACGCCTCTTTTTCAGCTACAAACTCTGCTAACACTTGGTTGTGCTGTTCAATGACCAAGTCTTTTTCTGCCATAGAAGTGAGTTGCAAATCAATAATAGCAAGTTTGTCGTTGATTTCAGCATCTTTTTCTGCTAAAACACCATCTTTTGTGGACAAATCTTCTTGAATTTGGCTATAGGTATTTTGGGCATCGTTTACTTGAACAGATAACTGTTGCACTTGAGCGTCAACATATTTATTTTTGGTTTCAAATAATTGCAAAAATTCTTCTTCTAAATGATGGAATTTTGCGTGGATTTTCAGATTTTTCCCACCTTGTGTGTTGGGAATGATGATAAATGGTTTCAAAGTGGGGAACAAGAGATAGTTTTCCACTTGGTCACCATTGCTTTCATAGTTTGTCACTTGACGATTATCTAAATAGATTTCCAAGTTTTTCATGACGCAATATTCTTGCTCAATGGGGACAAACTTAATGTTTTTACAACCATCAGGAATGCGAATAGAAAGGGAGAGATAGGAGTCGTGTAATTGTTGAGGCGCAGTATAGAAATCCTCGTCAGAGAAGCCATCTTCTCCCTCAAAAAACAGAATACATTTAATATTCAGCAATGATTCCATCAGGTCATTAATGGTTTGATGCACATTTTTTTCTGTGGTCATGCGGTCAATCCGCATATTTTGCTCGTATTTAAAGACCAATTTTTTCAAGTCTGTAAAGCGCTCATACACCACGCACCATGGAGACAGCACAGTCATGTCAAAGATAAAGTTTTTGGCGAAAGAGTAGTTATAAAAAATCTCTGCCCAGTATTCAGGCAGTTGCACGTTGACGTGGGTTCTGTCTTCTGCTGTGGGGCAAGAAGAGAATACCACGGTATCACTATAACTACACAATAATTCTATGGCACGTTCCCCTTCGTGGGGGAATAGGAGTTCTAATACTTCTGAAGTAATCACAAGGTCATAAGTTTTGGGGAATTCTTTTGGCAATGGCTCTGTGATTGCGTGGACAAAGCAATAGTCTTGTATGTCTGCTCGTGCTGTGCTGATTGCAAATTTAGAAATATCAAAGCCATAGGCTTGCACCCCTAAATCCCGCAATGCAGCCACCAAATAACCACAAGCACAACCTGCGTCCAGTACAGTGGTAGGATTGAACTGGTCTACTATTCTTTTTGCTACTTTTTCAAAAAATGGAACCCAACGTTTTGCATCTAAGTAATTGCCCTCTCTATTCTCTTCGTAAAGTTCGTTGAAAAAATAACTATTAAATTCGTTTTTCATTGTGATAAACTCCAATCTTTGACCTTAAATTCTATGTTATATATTCAAAACAGCCAAGAAAAAAATAATACGGCTGTATAATTTGACATCATTCACCAAAATTTATTATGACACAAATACAGCACTTTGTCAAGGAAAAAATAGGAGATTGGAAAAAAAACGCAGATTTCTTTTTTTTCAGAAAAAGATGTTGCTTTTTTTTTTTCCTTGTGCTATACTATTTTTTGGAAAAGGAAAGTTTCCATTCACTCAGAAATCTCGCCACACACCCTATGGCCGTGCCCAGAGATTCCTGTTTGATGCCAATCAAAAATGACCGATAGGTCCATATCTATCTTTATTTTTACTCTTGATAAGGAGGTATAAGCATGGCTGGAGAAGTTGATTTAAAAGACCTAGAACAGCGTGCCATTGCCGGAGATTCCCGTGCGCAAATGGAATGGGCAATGTGCTGTTTCGATGGGCAAGGTGTGCCACAAAACCCTGAACTGGCAGTAGAGTGGTTGCTGAAAGCTGCTGCCCAAAAAAATCACGACGCACAATATTTTTTAGCGATTTGTTATGAAAATGGCGAAGGCGTGGAAAAAGACGAAGCGAAAGCAAAAGAATACTATGCAATGTGTGGTATGTAATGTCTCGAATTAAAAGCACCCATCGATCTTTCCTTCGATGGGTGTTTTTACTAATTTCCTATTGACTCTGGTGCCTTGTTCCTGTTTCAATCGGGGCATGATACCCGTTTTTTCCTCTTTTCCTTCTTCGTAAAAGAAAAGAATCCCACCTATCCGATCAAAGGAGTTATCAAGATTTTTTATGGTTTTTTCCAGTCTTATCTTTGTCTTTTTCTTTTTGCCCGTGGTGCTTTTTCTCCACTATCTTTGTCCTGTGAAATATCGCAATGGTTTACTCCTTTGTGCCAGTATTTTCTTTTATTGTTGGGGAGAAAGCCATTATTTTTATCTGATTCTCCTGAGTATTGTGATGAATTTTTTATTGGGACTACGGATTGCAGAATGTTCTGGGACTGAAAGAAAAATTGTCCTATCCCTTGGGGTTGGGCTGAATCTATTCATCCTTTTTCTCTTTAAATATCAAGGGTTTGTGGCAAATAATTTCCCCTCTCTCTTTCCTAATGTGGGAAATATGGGTCTTATTTTGCCTTTGGGCATTTCATTCTTTACATTTCAGGCGATTTCTTATCTCATTGATGTGTTTCGAGAAACAGTGCCTCCACAGAAAAATTTAATTTCTTTGGGCTTGTATATTTCCTTTTTCCCACAGCTTGTGGCTGGACCGATTGTTCGTTATACCACATTTTCTGCACAAATAGAAGAAAGAAAGACCTCTTATGCAAAGACAAACCAAGGTGTTTGCCGTTTTGTACAAGGTTTTTGTAAAAAAGTCATCTTTGCAAATCAATTTTCCATCATCGCCCTTGCCTCCTTTGGCGCAGAGTCCCCTTCCTTTGCTTTGGCATGGCTTGGGGGGATTGCCTATTCTCTACAAATCTATTTTGATTTTTCTGGGTATTCTGATATGGCGATTGGCTTGGGGAAGATGTTTGGCTTTGATTTTTTAGAAAACTTCAATTATCCTTACATTTCTCGTAGTATTTCTGAATTTTGGCGACGTTGGCACATTTCCTTGGGTTCTTGGTTTCGAGATTATGTTTATTTTCCCATGGGGGGCTCTCGTGTGGGAAAGATACAACTTGTGTTCAATCTAGGACTTGTGTGGTTTCTCACAGGTTTTTGGCATGGCGCTGCATGGCAATTCCTGATTTGGGGTATGATGTATTTTGTACTCATTCTGATGGAAAGATTATTTTCCGTGGAAAAGTACTTGGAAAATTTCTTTCTCTCTGGAATTTATCGGGTCTTTGTCCTTGTGGTCACTGTCTCTGGTTGGGTGATTTTTGGGGAAGATTCCTTCACTGGAGGTCTTTCTCATCTCAAACAAATGTTTGTCATTGGAGAAATAGGAGATATTTTCTATTTTGAAGATGCCATACGTTATTTCCGTAATTACGGGGTTTTGCTTTGGATGGGTGTCCTTTGTGCCACGCCATTTTTCCCTTGGATTTGGGGCAAGATTTCTCTTTGGCTCAGAGAAAAAACAGGAGCAATGGAAGCGCAGTATTTACTCTTAGAAGAATATGTGAAAAGCTTAGGATATATGTTCTTTTTCATCGTTTCTGTCTCTTATTTGGTGATCAATTCCCATAATCCCTTTATCTATTTCAATTTCTAGGAGGTGTTTTTTTGGAAGAAAAAGAAGTAAAAGTTTTCCCCATGCTCTCTGTGATGTTTTTTCCTTTTTTAGGAATGATGGGGCTTTTTAACACAGGAAATCTCTGGGAGAGTCTGACTTATGAAGGCGCAGACTATTTTTCCTCTGTGGAATCACAATATGCAGAAGATTTTCTGGGGAAAGATACTTTTTTAGATTTAAACAGCTCCTTTTCTCAACCACTGGATCAAGTGGAATTAAATGATGTGGTAAAATTGCACAATGGTCACCTGACTACCCTGTTGGGAGAGGTAGATCCAGACATTTTATCTCTTTACAGCCAGCATACAGAAGAATTTTATGAATTTTTAGACGAAAAAGAAATACCTTTCGCCTTTGTGCTCAGCCCTTATAAGCTTCCTGAAGACGATGATATCATGTTACCAAAAGGCTATACCTCTTACGCCAACCAAAACGCTAACATTTTAATGTCAGAGCTGGCAGAAACTGTGGTCCCTGTCCTTAACTTACAAGAAGAAATGTTCCTAGATGACTTGGATCATTATGACTATTTTTTCAAAACAGACCACCACTGGACAGTCTATGGTGGCTTTTGGGCAACAGAAAAGGTATCAAATCTGGTGGATTCCCTGTTGGGAGAGAGTCATTTTGTCCCCGAATTTGGAGATTTAGACAATTATGATTTGACATTATACGAAGATTTTTGGATTGGCACCCACGGCAAGCGCACAGGAGAGGTATTTTCTGGTTTAGATGACTTGCCCGTCCTTACCCCCTCCTTTGAGACAGATATCCAAGTGGAAATGCCCGATTGGCCTTGGGACAAGCGTGGAGACTTTTCCACTGCCTTTTTAAACGAAGAGCGTTTGGACATCAATCCCTATGCCATTTATTTAACCAGTGATTTGGATACCAAAATCACAAATTATAATGCAGATAATGATACCACGATTTTTATGATAAAAGACTCCTTCGCCCTTGTCATGGCGCCCTTTTTGTCTCTTCATTATAAAAATGTATATTTGTATGATTTTCGGTTATCAGGCTATAACGCCGACCATATGCAAGGAGTTTTAGAAGAAGTTCAGCCCGATATTGTCCTTTGCTTCTATAATACCTCTGTTTTTGATCGGGATAATATGTTTCGATTTTTGCCTTGGCAAGAAGAGGTGGTCTTTGTAGACTAATCACACCAATCTCTCCCCCTCCTTCTTGTCAAAAAGAAAAGGGCTACAACTGAGAATATCAGCTGTAGCTCTTTTTTTCTATTATTCTCTTCCAAATTTCCTACATAGGATTTTGGACTTTCAGCGTATTTTTACTCACATAACCGATACAGTACATATCCCAACCCGCATTCAAAGTCATGGCAGGGCCAGCTTCTGTGACATAACACATTTCTTTGCCGAACTCTTTTTCAAAGACAGTACGTACATCGTTGACAACAGTGGGATGAGTCCCACTCATGCAGAAGAAGTCGCTTCCTTCACGCATACGATCTTTGGCAATATCAAGTAATTTTGAAGGAACGTTTTTATCTCCACGTATTTTGGTGTAAAGAGTAAATTTCCCCTCTTTCACCATCATCACAGGGCGAATATTCAGCAGACTGCCCACATAAGCAGAAGAAGCGTTGATACGTCCAGATTTTTTAGGTAAATCAAAGGAGAAGGCAACATAAAGCACTTCTACATGGTCAAACCAATCAATCAAAAATTCTTTGATTTTGGCATATTCCACACCACTTTGATACATTTCCACAGCTTTCACCACAGCAACCCCAAAACCAATGGTGGAAATATTAGAATCAAAAATATCAATTTCAATTTTTTTCATCTCTTCGGGATACTGTTCTTTTAGCATGTCTCTTGCTTGGACAGCAGAGCCTAGATTGCCAGAGAGAGGGGTTCCCACACCTGTTATCACCAGTCGATCGAAGTTTCCTTCTTTCACATAGGGTTCCAGTGTGTCAAACCAATCTTGGGGGTTGACAGCCACAGAAGAGGGTACCTCTTTACAGGTTTTCAAAATCTCCCAAAATTCCGAAGGGGAAAAGTCGACACGGTCTTTGTAAAACTCTCCATCTACCACAATACCAACAGGGACAATGTGCAGGTCCAGACGTTTTACATCTTCTGGGTTGATATCACCAGAAGAATCCACAATAAATTTGATGCGTTCCATCATTGATCACTCCTATTCTTCCTTAAAGTTGTGCTACAAATCTCTATCAACGCTTTTGGATAGTGATTTGTATTGCCATCTGATCAAAAAATTTTCTCATTGACAGCGTTATTATTATAGCATAAAAAGGAGAAAAAAGCAACAAGAAAATCCCTCTTCTTGACAAATTTTTCTTTGAGAGGAAAGCTGTTTTCCAATTGGTTTCCCCACAAGGCAGATCAGTAAGTAAAAATAAAACTGCAAAATCCTGTCAAAACAATCACCCCAGCCCCTATGGCAATGGCTGGTTTATTCTTTGTTTCCACAAGTTGGCGATAAAGTTCTAAAATAATCAGCATATACGCAAAAAGCATGAACATATAGGTGCGATTTCGTGAAATCAACACAGTGGGAGAAAATCCCATAATCACACGAGACAAAAAGCCTGCCATAATCAGCACAAAAACAAGAAAAGATTTTTTCCGATCTTGGCAGACCAGACAAAGCGCCCCATTGAATCCAAGAAAAGAAACAAAAATCAACAAATTGGGAATCAATAAACTAGGGTTATCAGAAATAATCATGATCGTATTACTGGCATCTGTTAAAATACCAGGAATCAGCTGTTCATAGGTCACACCATGAGAGGGGTTAGATAAAAAGTAAAACAATCCCAACAAGGCACAAGGCATAATCCCCAAAGAAAAGAGCGCCTTTTTATTGTTTTTCTCCAATCCAAGGAGCATCACCAGAACAAATAAAGGGACGATTATTTGATAATATTGAAACATAAACCAAAACAAAGTAAAGGTAATGCCAAGTTCCAGATGTTGCCACAAAGCCAATTCACTATGCCGTGGAAAGAAAATCCCTCCGTGGAGCTCTGTCCGTACCTCGTTCCCTGGACAAGTGAGGTGATAGACCACCATCACAAAAGAAAAGAGCAAAAAGGGAAGGAGCCGTTTCATTTCTTTTGGGATATCATAGGGTTTCTGTGGAGAAAGCCCCAGTTTTTTCATGATTTTATGCTCGCTGAAGAAAACATAAGCTGTCCCAAGGAGAAAGCTTCCAAAATGAAGGGCAGCTGATTGCTCTTGGTTGGTGGCATAGGTCATTGCAAAAAGCTGAAGGATGTAAAAACTTTTGCTGTACGCATGGCCCCGTATCACCTTCCCCAAAAGAAGGAGATTCGTCATTAAAAACAACAAGACCCACAAATAATTTGTGGTGGCAGCAATCCAACCAGCACTGTACATTTCGCTCATGGGATAAAGCCAAAAAACAGAGATACAAAGCCATGCTTTGGGTTGTGGGTCATCTTGGAAATTGGCTAATAATTTGCAACAAGTCACAGCAATCAGCCCCGAGAGGATCGCCCACAAAGGCTTCCAGTGTACAATATAGTATAAAACCACTTCTATGATTTGCCGAGATGACCAAGTTTCATACCGCATCACAGTGTATTCCCACAAGGTATAATTTTCTTTCATATCAAAAAAGATATACAGATCATCCCCAAAATGTGGGGTATCCCAAAAATAATAACAGAGATAGACGCCAAAGAGAAGATACATCACTCTATCTATCCAAATACTTTTTTCTTGGGGGGCTAATCTTTGATTTTTTATCATCAATCTACCGCTCCTTCATTTCTTATTAAAAATATTATATCACAGTTTTGTCAAATTGTACAGACCTTGTTCATCCAGTTCTAGCGTACTGATTATGGGGACCTCTAAAAATTCTTGGGGGACAAGAGTACAAATTTTTTTGTTCTTCGATTGTTCTGAAAAAGTTCTTAATCCTTGGTGGATTCAGAACTTTTTCAGAGCAAAATTAGGGCAAAGGAATTGTTTTATTGTTGTTTAGGGGTTTTTCGAGGTTCCCTTGCGTTAATTTTTTGTAAATATCTTGACCTAAAAAAATAATTGTGATAGAATAAAGGGGAACTCTAAAGAAAAAAAAGAAAGGTGCCCTTTTATGAGCTATACTGTAACAGAAAAAAATGTGGGTCCCATCTTGGTCGTCACCCACCTTGAAAGTCATAGTTTCGATACCCTACGGAAAAAGTTTTTCGAGCTTTTTGATGTGGGAAAAAAAGTATTAAAACCCAATGGGAGTTTTTTCTGCCTCTGTAACGAGAACAGTTTTACACGTAACTCTGTAGTGAAACTTTGTGCTCCTTTGGAAAACTCATCCTTGGAATTTGATAAAAATAAATATAAAATGGAAGTACTGCAACGAACCAATGTAATAAGCACCATTCACCAAGGATCCTATGATGATTTAGATCAGGCTTTTACCGCTTTGCTTGCCTATGGCAAAGAGCATGAAAAAGAACTCACTTTGCCCTGTCGTATCATTTTCCACAAAGAGAAACGGAAATGGACACGGGGAAGATTCTTCAAACGAAGCCCCAAGCAATACATTACAGAAGTACAAATCCCCCTTGCAGAAAAATAAAAAAACCAGAGGACTCCATAAAAGGAGTCCTCTGGTATTCTTTTTGTCTAAGAGATGTCCTAAATCACCTTTGCACCACTGGCACAGCGAATGGCGACCACGTGACAAGAATCTTTCCCCATCACTTTTTCTATTTCTGTTTTAAAATGTGCTGTCTTTCCTTTTGGGACGAAGGCTTGCACTGTCCCACCAAAGCCTCCCCCATGGATACGATAAGCACCAAAATCCCCCAAAAGCTTTTGGCACAAGGCAAGAATGATACTAGCACCTTGGACTTGAGGTTGAGAAATGGCATAAATATTTTGTAAATTAGCCACAGAAGAACGTCCAGAAGCTTTGACCAGTTGTAAAAACTTCTCTAAATCCTCTTCTCTTAGTGCCTTGCACTCCTCTTCTACCATGCGATTATCTTGGAAGAAATGGATGGCTCGTAAGATGGCTCTGTCACCAAATTTTTCCTTCACCACAGGAAGCTTTTCATAAAAATCATCTTCCTTGACCCGACTGAGATAGTCTTCCCCAAAAAATTGTGAGATTTCCTGCATTTCTAGGGTGATATCTGTATATTCTTGAGTCAAATCACTGTGAGCATCTCCTGTGTCAATGATACAGACATCATACACATTGGCAAGGAAGGTGGGATCAATCTTTTCGATTTTAGGATTTTCCTTGTCATAAAAATCAATATAAATAAAGCCACCTAAAATACAGGCGATTTGATCCATCAACCCACTGGGTTTACCGAAATATACATTTTCAGCATACTGCCCTATTTTCGCCAGTTCCATCAGTTTCACTTGATTTTGACAAAAGAATTCATTGAAAACAATCCCAAGGAGTCCTTCGAAAGAGGCAGAAGAGGACATCCCAGAGCCTTTTAACACATTACTTGTGACAACTGCGTCAAAGCCACCAATGTCAAAATTTTGCTCTTTTAATTTGTAAGCAACCCCACGAACCAAAGCTGCTGTGGTATTTTCTTCTTCCTTGACCATTTGGATTTCAGATAAATCCACGGTGATCAAAGGATATCCCTCAGACAAAATCCGTACAACTTTGTCATCTCTTACCTTTGCCACAGCAAGGGTATCCGAATGAATGGTGGCACACAAAACTTTTCCTAATTGGTGATCTGTATGGTTTCCTCCAACTTCGATTCTCCCCGCCACAGAAAAGACATTCAGACCCTCATCAGAAGAAAATTCTTTTTTGAATTTTTCTTTTAAGTCAGAAATTCTTTGTACACTGGCAGAAATCTCCTCTACTGGGTAAATTTCCTCTGGCTTTTTTGATTTCATCATAGGGCTACTTCCTTCCAAAGAGTTTTTTCTACTTTTTATTGTTTCATAACAAACAGGATGCTTTTTTTCTTTCCAATACTTTTTTCACAGCAGCTGCCAAGGCGACTTGGTCGATGCCGTATTCTTTGGCAAGTTCAGCTGGAGAGCCAGAAGAGCCAAAGACATCTTTCACCCCGACCATTTCAATGGGGGTGGGGTGTTCTGTAGAGAGGAGTTCTGCAACAGCAGAGCCTAAGCCTCCGATGACAGAATGGTCCTCTGCTGTAACAACAGCGCCTGTTTTCTTGGCACAATCAATGACAAGTTCTCTGTCCAGTGGTTTGATAGAGACAAGATCCACCACAGAAACCCCTTCCATTTCTTTCGCCACATCCAAAGCTCTTGCCACCATATCACCCACTGCAAAAATGGTAACCTGATTGCCTTCTTTTACAATGGTACCCTTGCCAATGGAAAAGATTTTTCCCTCTGTATAGACCTCTGGACTGCCAGAACGACCCAAACGTAAATACACAGGTCCTTCATAAGCCAAGGCAAGCTTTACATACTCTGCTGCAGAGACATAATCACAAGGACACAGTACAGTCATATTGGGAATGACACGCATCAAAGCAATATCTTCGATACATTGGTGAGAACCACCATCTGCGCCCACAGCCAGACCAGCGTGAGTGGCTGCGATTTTCACATTACATTGGGAATAGGCAATGGTGTTGCGCACTTGTTCAAAAGCACGTCCAGAGGCAAACTCGGCGAAACTACTGGCAAAGACAGGCTTACCCAAGGTGGAAAATCCAGCTGCAAACCCCATCATATTCCCCTCAGCAATCCCCATATTGAAAAAGCGTTCAGGATATTTTTTGGCAAAGTGTACGGTTTGGGTTGCTTTGGATAAATCTGCATCCATTACATAAAAATCATGGTTTTCTCCCAATGTCACAAGGGTATCACCATAGGCTTCTCTTGTTGATCTCATCTTAAGTTTCTCCTTTTTGGGCTTTTTCCAAGCGTATCTCTAATTCTCTGATTGCTTGATCATGGTGATCGTCTCCCACAGCAGCACCGTGCCATGTGTAGTCGTTTTCCATAAAGGAAACGCCGTTCCCTTTCACTGTTTTGCACAGAATCATGGTAGGTTTTCCCTTGTTGCCTTTGCTGATTTCCAAAGCTTTGATCACTGCTTCTAAATCGTTGCCATCAATCTCCATCACATGAAAACCAAAAGCTTCCATTTTTTCTTTCATGGGATAAATACTCATGATTTCATCCACAGAACCATCTATTTGCAGATTGTTGTTATCCAATAACACAATCAAATTGTCCAAAGCATAGTGACTGGCACTCATAAAAGCTTCCCAGACTTGTCCTTCTTGACATTCGCCGTCCCCTACAATGCAAAAGACTTTCCCTGTGTGGTTCATGGACTTCATTGCCTGTGCCATACCACAAGCCGCAGAAATCCCCTGACCCAAAGAACCAGTGCTGATATCCACCCCAGGGGTTTTTTTGCAGTCTGGATGACCTTGTAACACACTGCCATATTGACGCAAAGTGTCCAAAGTTTCCACTGGGAAAAATCCTCGATGGGCTAAGGTGGCATAATAAACAGGAGCACCATGTCCTTTGGACAGAACAAATCTGTCACGACTTTCCATTTGTGGATTTTTCTCGTCTACATTCATGGCAGTGAAATACAATGCTGTCATCATTTCCACCATGGAAAGTGACCCACCTGGATGTCCAGAGCCTGCTTTATACAAGCTTTTGACTGTATCCATACGAATTTCTTCTGCTTTAATTTTTAGTTCCTCTATTTTCATAGATTGACTCCCTTTTTTATTTTTTTGTTTCCTCTTTTTTTCTCGCTTCGACTCCCATTATATCACATTTTTGCAAAAGATGGCATAAAGAAACGAGAATTCCTTACTGTATTTTATTAAAAAATTCTGAAAGGATTCCCTCGCTTTTTTGGCTATTATATACAAAGGTAAGAATGTGAGTCGGTTTTTTTCCTATTTTTTCCCTAATTATAAAAATTTTCCCTGAATATGTTGGAACTTTCTTAAAAAAAGATGAAAAGAGCCTTAAAAGCCTATGGCTTGTAACAGCAGAAAATTCCCTCTTAAATTGTTCTAAAAACTCGTAGAAATGATATTTTCGCTGAACTTATTTAGCGTGAAAATAGAGGCATTGAAACTGTTCTATTGTTAGTTTTGGTTTTTTATGGTTTTCTTTTCCCAAAAAAATGAATTTTTTGTTGACGAAGGTTTTAAAAGATGGTATAATGAAAATATTACTCTTGTGAATTAGGAGAATGTTATGAAGCAACACAAAAGCTCTGTACCCCAAAAAGTTACTTTAAAACTATTACTTGCCACAGTCATTGTTAATTTTATCGTTCTTGGCGTGATTAGTTTTTATGTAAGGGAAACGATTTTAAATTTGGAAGAAACCCATTTGACGGATACAGCCTCTCACATTGCTTCTTCCCTGGATTATACTCTGGATCATTATGTCTCTATCACAGAAATTTTAGCAAAAAACACAAATATTATCTCCATATTAGAAAAAAGCAACAAAACAAGTCCTATGCAAAATCAAGCTGAGGCCAGAACAGTCACAGAAGATCTCACCGCTGTGGCAGGGGATTATCAGGGGATTTTTATCGACCTCTATCTTCTGGACGTGGCACAAGACGCCTATTTCACCCAAGATGGAAGTTTTTCTGGGGATGAGTTTTCCTTTGCGACTAGACCTTATTACTCTGCCATTACAGAGAAAAAAACAGTCCTCACCCTTCCTTACATAGATGTGGATACAGGAAAAATGGTTCTTTCCATTGTCACACCTGTCCTGTCCAATGGTGTGGCGATTGGTGCTGTGGCAATAGATCTGAACACTGATTTCATTTCAGAGCTGATACAAAATAGCAACTTTGGTACCAGTGGTACAAGCTTTGTCCTTGACGAGACAAACAGCGTCCTTGCACATCCAAATTCTTCTTATATGGGAGAGTCCTCTAGTGTGTTAAACCTGTCTGGGGACGACCTGACTGCAGAGTTAAATAGCAACAGTGGTAATGTGATAGAATTTTGGGTGGCTGGCGAAAATCGAATGGGTGTGGTGCACTCTGTTGGTCTCTCTGGTTGGAAACTGGTCACCCACAGCAATGCCCAAGAATTTTCCAGTCAATCCAATCACGTATTATTGATTGTCTTTGCAATGCTTACAGGAACCACCATATTCACTGTTCTTTGGGTAGCGTTTACCATCAAAACCTCCTTAAAGCCGTTGGAATACATCAAAACAGCAATGAATGAACTGGCACAAGGAAATGTCCACTATCAACTGGACTATGAATCCAACGACGAAATTGGAGAGCTTGCAGCCAGTATGCGTCAGACCAACAAAAATTTGGCGATGTATATTGACGAAATCGAACGTCAGTTGGAAAGTTGTGGAAATGGTGATTTTACCGTTTCTTCCGATGTCACGTTTCATGGTGATTTTTACAGCATCGAAGAATCTATTTGCAAATTTATCCTATTGATTTCCCAAAGTCTTGCAGAATTAAAGGCAATGATTGGTCAAGTCAGCCAAGGTTCTTCCTATGTGGCGCAAGGCTCCCAACATCTCGCCCAAGGCTCCACCAACCAATCCAAAAGTATTCAAGATTTATATCACTTTATTGCAGATATCACAGAACACATTGCCCACAATTCCCACAATGTGAAAGAAGTGAATCAATCTGCACAGGTTGCCACCGTGGAACTGGGTGACAGCAATGTGCAAATGTCAGAAATGCTTCGCTCCATGGAAGAAATCAGAAGCACCAGCGAAGGCATCCAAAAGATCATTAAAACCATTGAAGATGTGGCTTTCCAAACAAATATCCTAGCCCTAAATGCTGCTGTGGAAGCAGCCAGAGCAGGGGAAGCCGGCAAGGGCTTTGCCGTGGTGGCAGACGAGGTTCGAAGCCTTGCCTCACGAACCAGTGAAGCTGTGAAAGAAACCTCGATTTTGTTCGGAGACTCTGCCCTCGCTGTGAAATCAGGTCAACAACTAGCAGAACAAACAGCCCACAGCTTGGAAGCTGTCACAAAAGACATCCAAGCCTTTATCACTGCACTAGAAGGCATTACAGCTGCCACAGTGGAGCAAACAGAAGATATCGCTCACATCAGTAAAAGCGTCACAGAAATCAACGAAGTCATGCAGAAAAACTCGGCAATCAGCCAAGAATCTGCTGCCACTGCAGAGGAACTTTCTTCTCAAGCAGAAATCATGGAACAAACCATCGAGCAATTCCAAACCAAATAGAATGAATCAAAAAGGTAGCCTAGTAGAAATTTCTACTAGGCTACCTCTTTTTTGTACTTCTATGATTTTTGATTCTGATGACTTAGGCAGTCACACATCTTTTCCAATTTTAAGATAAATAAAAATGATAAGGTGTTGCCTTCAGCATTTTTCTATTAGATAGGGCGACGGGAATAATAAGTCACAGAATCTGTCAAATAACTGGTGGTACGGGTGACATCCCAATAGATGGAGCTGTTATAGTTCCCTTCAGTGGTGATGAAATCATTACCGCTGACAGACATCACAACGCCCCAGTGAGAGCCAGTGTGCCAAAAATCTCCGGCTTGCACTTCGCTACGAGAAATTTCATATTGTGGTGCATTCCCATAAATCGCATCTTCCAGCATATAAGTCCAACCTGCACAGCCTGCTGCTGTTAAATTCACTCTGGAAATGTCACCAGAATCAGAAAGGGTGTAACGCACTGTACCATAAGAATTACTGTTTGTCCAGTTGGTTCCTTGGGGATACTCGCTTCTAAAAGAAGCAAACACTGCATCCAACTCGCTGATAGAAATCACGCCATCTTGATTGGTATCACCTGGCATATCATAAAGATTTTGAGTGCTTGGGGCATCTTCCACTGTGGTGTCTTCAGTAGTATCTTCCACTGTGGTGTCTTCAGTAGTATCTTCCACTGTTGTGTCTTCAGTAGTATCTTCCACTGTGGTGTCTTCAGTAGTATCTTCCACTGTTGTATCTTCAGTGGTATCTTCCACTGTTGTATCTTCAGTGGTATCTTCCACTGTTGTATCTTCTGTGGTATCTTCCACTGTTGTATCTTCTGTGGTATCTTCCACTGTTGTATCTTCTGTGGTATCTTCCACTGTTGTGTCTTCTGTGGT